>NZ_JBITMD010000011.1:0-368505 GCF_044465905.1 Nonomuraea sp. NPDC049480 | reverse complement strand
TCGACGATCGACGTCTCGTCCGAGACCCACGACGCCAGCCGCGACGCCTGCGCCCGCAACCCCTCCACCGACTTGGCCGACACCAACCACGGCACGACCGGTAGAGCCACCTCGTCACCAGCGGCGACGTCAGCGGTTTCCCCCTCTTCGATGATCACGTGGGCATTGGTGCCGCTGACGCCGAAGGAGGAGACCGCGGCCCGGCGCGGCCGGTCCTGCTCCGCCCAGGGCTGGGCCTCGGTCAGCAGCTCCACCATCCCCGCCGACCAGTCCACGTGCGGCGACGGCTCACCCACGTGCAACGTCTGCGGCAACACCCCGTGCCGCATCGCCATCACCATCTTGATCACGCCGCCGACACCGGCAGCCGCCTGCGCATGGCCGATGTTCGACTTCAGCGAGCCCAGCCACAGCGGCCGCTCCCGATCCTGCCCATACGTGGCGATCAGCGCCTGCGCCTCGATCGGATCGCCCAGGGTCGTGCCCGTCCCATGGGCCTCGACCGCATCCACGTCGGCGACCGACAGCCCGGCATTGGCCAGCGCCTGCCGGATCACCCGCTGCTGCGAAGGACCGTTCGGAGCCGTCAACCCGTTGCTGGCCCCGTCCTGGTTGACCGCCGACCCCCGCAGCACGGCCAGCACCCGATGCCCGTTGCGGCGGGCGTCCGACAGCCGCTCCACCAGCACCATGCCGACGCCCTCGGCCCAGCCGGTGCCGTCGGCCGACGCGGAGAACGCCTTGCACCGCCCGTCCGGCGACAACCCGCGCTGCCGCGAGAACTCCACGAACGTCCCCGGCGTGGCCATCACGGTCGCGCCCCCGGCCAGCGCCATGTCACACTCGCCCGACCGCAGCGACTGCGCCGCGAGATGCAACGCCACCAGCGACGACGAGCACGCCGTGTCCACCGTCACCGCCGGGCCCTCGAACCCGAACGTGTACGACACCCGCCCCGAGGCGATGCTCCCGGAGTTGCCGGTGCCGACCAGCCCCTCCAGCTCCTGCGGCACAGAAGACACCTGAGGGGCGTAGTCGTGGTACATCACACCGGCGAAGACACCGGTCCGGCTGCCCCGCAACCCGTCAGGATCGATCCCGGACCGCTCGATCGCCTCCCACGACGCCTCCAGCAGCAACCGCTGCTGCGGATCCATCGCCAGCGCCTCACGCGGCGAAATCCCGAAGAACCCGGCGTCGAACTCGCCGGCGTCGTACAAGAACCCGCCGTGCCGCGCGTACGACGTCCCCCGCCCATCGGGATCCGGGTCGTACAACTCCTCCAGATCCCATCCACGGTCGGCGGGGAACTCCCCGATCGCGTCCCGGCCGGCTGCCACCAGCTCCCACAGATCCTCCGGCGAGCCCACCCCGCCCGGATACCGGCAGGCCATTCCCACGATCGCGATCGGCTCACGTGCCGCTTCAGCGAGAGAGCGGTTCTGTGCCCGCAGGCGTTCGGTCTCCTTCAATGAGGAACGCAGGGCCTCGATGAGCTTGGTGTCGTTCGCAGCCATTTCTCGCCTCGTACTCCTCGTGCTGCCGAAAGGGACCTACGCCGGAACGGCGGGGATGTTTTCCGTGATCTTCCGCATGACGCCCGCGGCGTGGGAGTTCAGATAGAAATGGCCCCCGCGGAAGACGTGCATGTCGAAGAGGCCGCTGGTGTGGTCTTTCCAGCGCCGCGCCTCGTTCAGCGACACGTGTGGGTCGGAGTCGCCGGTCAGTACGATGATCGGCGCGTCGATCCGCGCCCCGGGCCGGCATCGGTAGGTCATGACGGCCGTGTAGTCGCCGCGGAGCGAGGGCATGATCATGCTCACCAGCTCCGGGTCGTCCAGCATCCGCGCGTCGGTGCCGCCGAGCCGCCGCACCTCGGCGAGCAGCGCCTGGTCGCCCTCCTTGTGCACGGTCTCGACGCGTACGCACGAGGGCGCGCGCCGGCCGGAGGCGAACAGCACCAGCGGGGAGACGTCCTCGGCCATCAGCCTTCTGGCCACCTCGAACGCGACCACCGCGCCCATACTGTGCCCGAAGAAGGCCATGGGCCGGTCCGCCAGGGGGAGGATCTCCGCCGCGGCCCGGTCCGCGAGGGTGCCGATGTCGTCGATGCAGCGCTCGTGGCGGCGTTCCTGCCGGCCCGGATACTGCACCGCCAGGACGTCCAGCCGCGGCGAGAGCTGTTTGGCGACCGGGTGGAAATAAGAGGCGGAGCCGCCCGCGTGCGGGAAGCAGATCAGACGGGTGGCGGATGCCGGTGCGGGGAAGAACCGCCGCACCCACGCTCCGGTTTCGGTGATCACTGGAAATTCCTTCCTTAGGTGTCCGCACTCATCCGGACGTCCAGGAATGCGCCCATACCCCGGCCCCGGTCATGCTTCATTGCAACCCACGGGGCGGCGGCATAGCTACACGATTCGCCCCCTAACGTCGTCCGCATTCCCCTACCACGCGGTTCTGTCGCACCATCCCAGGGGGCGATAGGGGCTTGACCGCACAGGCCCCGACGTGTCCACGAGCACGTCTAATGGGCCTTAGGGGTTACCCCGCCGTTCTGACGCGGCGAATACTGGTGCCGATATCGGGGACGCGCTCTCCGCCACCCGGAAATCGCGCGCCAGCGCGGCAATTAAGGAGAGACCGGTGGACTTTGGTTTATTCTATTTCGCCGACGACGTCACGACGGGAACCGACCGCTACCGGTTGCTGCTGGAGGGGGCCAGGTTCGCCGATACCCATGGATTCTCCGCCGTGTGGACTCCAGAACGGCATTTCCATGAATTCGGCGGCCTCTATCCGAATCCGGCTGTGACGGGCGCGGCCATCGCCGCCGTGACGGAGAACGTCGCGATCCGCGCGGGAAGCGTCGTGGCCCCGCTGCACCACCCGGTGCGCATCGCCGAGGAATGGGCCGTGGTGGACAACCTGTCCGGCGGCCGCGTCGGCGTGTCGTTCGCGCCAGGCTGGCACGTGGTGGACTTCGCCTTGCGGCCCGAGAGCTACGCCGATCGCCGGCAGGTCACGATGGACACGATCGACACGGTGCGGCGGCTGTGGCGGCAGGAGGAGGTGGAGCTGGTCGACGGAGCGGGCGAGTCGGTCAAGCTGCGCTCCTATCCGGCTCCGGTCCAGCCGGAGCTGCCCACGTGGCTCACCAGCTCGGGCAACCCGGAGACGTTCCGTCAGGCGGGCGAACTCGGCGTGGGCATCCTGACGCACCTGCTCGGCCAGAGCCTGGACGACCTCGTACGCAAGGTCGCCGACTACCGCGAGCACTACGCCAGGTCGCACGACGGCACCGGACACGTCGCGCTGATGCTGCACACCTTCATCGGCGAGGACCGCGGCCGCGTGCGCGAGGTGATCCACCAGCCCTTCACCGACTACCTGCGCAGCTCGCTCGGCCTGGTGCTGAAGGCCGCCGAGGAGCTGATGCCGGGTATCGACCCGGAGTCGATGGATCCTGAGGACATCGACTTCCTGCTGGAGATCTCGTTCGAGCGGTACTTCGAGACGGGTGGCCTGTTCGGCACGGTCGACGACGGCATGGCGACGCTGCGGTCCCTCGAGGAGATCGGCATCGACGAGGTCGCCTGTCTGGTCGACTTCGTCCCGGACACGGACGCCGCCCTGGACGGGCTGCGTCATCTGGACCGGCTCAAGCGGCGTTGGGAAGCGCAGTGATGATCGAAAGTCTGCGCCTGAGGCGGGTGCTGGGCCACTATCCGACGGGTGTGGTCGTGATCGCCGCGTTGTCGGGCGGCGAACCGCATGGTTTCACGGTCAACTCCTTCACCTCCGTCTCCCTCGACCCGCCCATCGTGAGCTTCTGCGCCGCCCACACCTCGACCACGTGGCCGCACATCCGGGCCGCGGGCGCGTTCACGATCAGCATGCTGAGCGCCGGGCAGGAGCGGGTGTGCCGGTCGTTCGCGTCCAAGGGGGCGGACAGGTTCTCCGGGATCGAATGGTCGGTGCGGGAGGGCGGCCATCCGGCGATCAACGGCGCGGTCGCCTGGATCGACTGCGAGCTGGACTCCTGCCATGTGGTGGGGGACCACGAGCTGGTCCTCGCCAGAGTGGTCGCCCTGACCACCAACGACAGCGACGGTGAGCCGCTGGTGTTCCACCGGGGGCGGCTGGGCAGGGTCCTGGTCTGAAAACCACGCAGGGCGCCCTCCGCGATGCGGAGAACGCCCTGCTTCGGTGTGGTGCGCCGCCAGGGACTCGAACCCCGGACCCGCTGATTAAGAGTCAGCTGCTCTGACCAACTGAGCTAGCGGCGCGACAGATGTAACTGTAGCAGCCGCCAACCGATGCCCGCACACGTCAGCCGAGCCGAGCGGCCAGCCCTTCGTACGCCCCCACCACCAGATCCCAGAACCGCCTGACGTCCAGCGAGGTAGCCACCAGCGCGTTCGCCCGCCGCTCCCCCACCACGAAGTTCGTCACCGTCATCCCCCGCGTATAGAGCCCGGCCGTCTCCACGTCCACCGCAGCCGGAACACAGGCGAAAAGGGACGGATCCAGCACGTACGCCACCGCGCACGCGTCATGGATCGCCGGCCCGCCATCGACCGTCACCGCCTTGTACGACTGCACCCCCGGCACCAGCAACTCCGCCAGCCGGCCGAGCGGCCGCATCCGGTCCAGCACGCTCGACGTGGCCACGGCGGACAGCGTCACGTCCAGGCCCAGCATCTTGACCGTCCATCCGGCGTCGAAGACGATCGCGGCCGCCTCCGGGTCTGCCAGCATGTTGAACTCGGCCGCCGGGCTGTGGTTGCCACGCGTGTAGGAGCCGCCCATGATGACCAGGTCGCGGGCCCATTCGGCGACGCGGGGCTCCTTGCGTACGGCGAGGGCGAGGTTCGTCAGCGGCCCCACGGCCACCAGCGTGATCTCGCCGGGCGCGGCCCGCAGCGTGTCCACGATGAAGTCGACCGCGTGCCCCTCCGACGGCCCGCGCACCGGCGCGGGCAGCACCACGCTGCCCAGCCCGGTCGCGCCGTGCACGTCGGCGGCCCGCACCGTGTGCCGCAGCAGAGCGCCCGCGCTGCCCGGCGTGACCGGCACGTCCCCGAGGTCCAGGAACTCCCTGAGCGCCAGCGCGTTCGTCGTGGTCAGCGGGAGGTCGACGTTGCCGCCCACCGTGGTGATCCCCACCACGTCCAGGGCGTCACGGGACCCGGCGGCCAGGGCCAGGGCGAGCGCGTCGTCGATGCCGGGGTCACAGTCGATGAGAACTTTCTTCACAGAACCGGAGGATACGCATGGATCGGGCCGGGCAGTTCCCCCAAAGCTGCCCGGCCCGATCGGCGGCGGTCCAGGCCGACGAATTCCCCCAAAAACGTCGGCGGTCCCGCACTAGCGGCCCGCGGTCCCCCTCCGCGTCCGCTTCGGTGAAAGTTGTCGGCCAGTCGGTAGTGCTCCTGACCTGCTATAACGCTACCGAGACGAATGCAACGGTCGCGTCATAACGGGGTCGAATATCTGTTTAATCCGACTACGGAAGCTTCAACCGAACCTCTGCACCCTCCTCCAGGGATCTCCCCACCGTGCAGTACTTCTCGTGCACCCGCCCGGCCACCGCGCGGAACACCTCGCCGGCCTCCTCCGACGGCAGCTCCACGTCATACGTGATCGTCACCGGCCCCAGCCTGTTCTGCTCGACCTTCTCGGCCTCGACGGTCATGGCCAGCCGGAGCAGCTGATGCCCCCGCTTGGCGGTGAGCGGCTCCACGCTCACGATGTTGCAGCCGCCCAGCGCGGCCAGCAGCAACTCCACCGGCGTGAACACCCCGTCGTCGGTGCCGCCGCCCATCCGTACCTCGGCGCCGCGGGCGTTCACAGCCCGGAATCCGCCGTCCTCAGTCCGCTCGACACGCACGTTAGCCATGTCTGCGACCCTACCCAGCCCGCGCCGGCCGCCCCCGCGAGGGCCCGGCGCGGGCATTTAGGCGATTCCTTGGAAGTACTCAGAAACCTTTAATGTTCGCTCAGGATCGTGGATGGCATGGCTAGCGAGGCGAATGCGAATCACGGTCCCATCCTCTTCTGGTGTGGAGTCGCGGTTGCGGAGTTCGGCGCGATCCAGCCCGGTTTCAGCTACCCGTGGACCCCGACCGCCTACGCCGCCGCGGGTCTCCTCGTGGCGCTCGGCTTCCTCAGCGTCAAGGCCGCCGACTACCTGCGTACCGAGGAGGCCAGGCAGCGGCTGCGGCTCGGCGGTTACCTGGCGGGTGCGCTGCTGGTGGCCCACCAGTTCACCTCGACGGCGCACGTGACGAGTCTCAGCCGCGTCGGCGCGCTCCTCCTCTACTCGACGGCGGCCGTGATGGCGGTCTGGAGCCACCGGGTCCCCCAGACGACGAGGGGCTCCCTGCTGATCGCCACCGGCCTGGAACCGGCGGCCCTGCGGTCCCGCCTGTCCCGCGCCCCAGACACGGTCGCGATCTACCGCGCCGAGCGCGCCACCGACGAGCTCCGCGACCTGGAGGCCAGATATGGGCTCATCCTCGTCGTGGGCGAGGAACACGACCCGAGGGCCAAGGAGCGGGTCAGCGCCTCCGGCCTGAGCCGCGAAATTCCCGACATCGCTGAGCGCGAGGTGGTGGTGGCCGGTCCGCGGCAGTTCAAGCGATACGTCGGCGGCGCTTTGTCACGCCTTGCCATCCCAAAGTCACAGATTCATTTCAAATCCATACCAAAAGTTTAGCCTGACATTACGCGGCTTCTGGGACGGTTGGCTGCAGACAAGGAGGCAAGGTGACGAGTTTCCCCGGAACCGCTCGTGTCGAAGTGATCTCGGGCATGCCGGTCAGCGTGGACATCCGCACGGCTCTCCCCGCGCGCGAGCTGAGGCCCCTGCTGGATGACGCATTCTCGTGGCTGAAGTGGGTGGCCGACACCTTCAGCCCCGCCAAGGAAGACAGTCAGATCGGCCGGCTCAACCGCGGACAGACGATCAGGCAGATCCCGGAGCTCATCGAGGTCCTGCACCGCTGCGACGAGCTCAGCGAGGCCACCGGCGGCTGGTTCGAGGCCCGCATCAACGGAGTCATCGACCCGTCCGGCTACATCAAGGGATGGGCGCTGGAGCGCCTGTCACGCGCCCTGTCCCAGGCGGGCGCGGGCGACCACCGCATCACCGCGGGCAACGACATCCGGGTGCGCGGCTCGGCCACCCCCGGCAAGCGCTGGCGCATCGGCATCAAGGACCCGCGCAGAGACGTGGTCCGCAAGGTCGTCTTCGCCAACGACCTCGGCATCGCCACCTCGGGCGGCGCGCCCGTCGTCAACCCGCGCACCGGCGAGGTCCAGGACGGGCTCGGCTTCGTCACCGTGATCGGCCCCGACCTCGGCCTGGCCGACGCGTACGCCACCGCCATCTTCGCCATGGGCCCGCTCCTCGCCCGCCGCTTCGCCGCCGACCTGGCCGCGTCCGGGCCGTACCAGACCATGATCGTCGCGCGCGACGGGCAGGAGGCGAGCACGCCGGGCTTCGCCGAGTACAGCGGCGCGGAGGCCCGGCTCGCTGGCTAGGCGTCGGGGTGTTTGCGCAGATAATCGATATAGACCGGGCGCAACGCCTCCCCCAACTCGCCCTCCCCGGCCGCAAGGGCGTCGCTCAGCAGCGCGGACACCTTGGTGAGGTCGGCGTCGGTCTCGTGACCGGCGGCGGCCTCGGCGGCCGGGATCACCTTCAGCAGGTCCCACAGGAACCCCAGATCGCCGTGGCGTACGGCGTATCGCACCGCCCGATCGTGCAACTCGTGCGCCGGCAACGACTCGAGCCCGTTCGCGTCCATCTCACTCCCTCCCCTGCACGCCTCTTCCCCGCGTTCGGGCACCGATAACCGGTGACCACGACCAGTGACAGCTGGGCATCGTACTGGCCGCGCCTCTATCGCAGCCCCGAGCCCAAGTGGGAGGATCAAGCAGCGTGAGATTCATCATCAGAACCATCGCGGCGGCGGCGGCCCTCTGGGTCGCCGTCCAGTTCATCGATGGCATCGAGGTCAACGCCCCCTCCAACTCGGCGCGATACTGGGGCGTCCTGCTCCTCGTGGCGCTGATCTTCGGCATCGTGAACGCGATCGTCAAGCCCATCGTCAAGGCGCTCGGGTGCGCCATCATCGTCTTGACCCTCGGATTGTTCCTGCTAGTGATCAACGCCGGCATGCTGCTGCTGACCAGCTGGATCGCGGGTGAGCTCGACATCCCGTTCCAGGTCGACAACTTCTACCCGGCCGCGTTCTGGGGCGCGGTCATCGTCAGCGTCGTGAGCTGGCTGCTGGGGCTGTTCATCCCGGACAACGACTGACCCTTCCATGGTGCTGCTCGACGGCGCCGGACTGACCTGCGCACAGGTCCACGCGGCCGCGTACGGCGGGGCCCGGGTCACGATCGCCTCCCTGGATCGTGCCCGGGCCGCGTGAGTCACCGCCCAGGAGCCGACCGGCCCGGTGTACGGCCGCAGCACCCGACCCGACCGCGGTGCCAGGCCGGACGGGCGGCAGGCGGGGTCAGGAGACGTGGGCGACCGAGCCGCGTTCGCGGAGGGTCGGGGCCTGGATGATGCGGCGGCGGCGGGTGGCCCCGTCGGCGGCCGCCGAGATGAGCCGCACCGCCGCTCGCACGATCCCGTCAATGTCCCAGTCGACCGTCGTGAGGCCCGGCGTGAGCAACCCCGACATCGGGTGATCGTCGTATCCCATCACGGACACGTCCCCGGGGATCGACAGCCCCAGCTCCTGGGCCGCCGCGTAGACCCCGTACGCGATGGAGTCGGCGAAGCAGAACACGGCGCTCGGCTTGTCGGCGGAGAGGATGTCGCGGGCGGCCGAGGTGGCCCCGGCCAGGCCGTGCGGCGCGGTGACGACCTCGATGTCCAGCCCCAGGCGCTCGGCCTCGGCTGTGGCGTGCACGTCGGCGGGGCGGTCGGGCGTGCTGGACCGGGTCGAGGTGAGCACGGCCACGCTGCGGTGGCCCAGCGCCCGCAGGTGCTCCAGCGCCAGCGTCACCCCGCGCCGGTTGTCGAAGATCACTTCCCCGGCCGTCCCCGCGAGCGAGTCACCGATCGCGACCACCGGCAGCGACTCGCACAGCTCCTTCCAGAAGGCGGCGGAAGGGTCGATCGGCTGGACGATCATGCCGTCCACGCGCTGGTCGCGCAGCTGCTGGGCCAGGGCCCGCTCCCTGGCAGGATCGCCGACCGCGTCGAGGATGAGGGCGTAGCGGTCCTTCTCCCGCAGCCCCCTGCTGATGCCGACCGCCAGCGACTGCTGCCACAGGTCCTCCAGGGACCCGCAGAGCAGCCCGATCATGCCGGTGCGCCCGCTGGCCAGGGCTCTGGCGATGGGGTCGGCCTCGTAACCGAGCTCGGCCGCCGCGGCGCGCACCCGCTCCATTGTCTCCTCGGACACCTGCAGGCCGCGCAGCGCATAGGAGACAGCCGCCGGCGACAAGCCAGTGGCTTGGGCCACCTCACGGATCGTGGCTCGCTTTCGAGGCATTCCGCCAGCCTATTGCGTAGCACCGACAGAATCGGATTCCCCATCACAGGCTTGTCGGTTCGTCCTCCTTTCGTGGAGGCATGTTCATCGGTCCGCCTCCTGCTGTATCCCCGGGGTCGGACGGCGGCACCGGCGGCGTCACACCGTTGACATATCCTGAGTGAAGCGGTTCACTGAACCGAATCACTGAAACGGTTCACGGCCACGGTTCGCAGGACAGAGCGTTTACCTGTAATACTAGTAGGAAATACGGGGAGGTGTGATCGTGGCCATCGACGTGCATCAGCATCTGTGGACCGGCGAGTTCGTCGACGCGCTGCGTGCTCGCAGCTCCCCGCCGTACCTCGACGGATGGACGCTGATCCTCGAGGGCGAGCCGCCGTACCAGGTGGATCCCGCCGACCACGAGCGCCGGGACACCACCGGGCTGGAACTGGCGCTGGTGTCGTTGTCGAGCCCGCTGGGCATCGAGTTCCTGCCGCCCGAGGAGTGCTGGCCGCTGCTCGACGCCTACCACGACGGCGCGCTGGCGCTGGGTGAGCCGTTCGGCGCCTGGGCGGCCACCTGCCACAGCGAGCCCGATCCCGAGCGCCTGGCCAAGGACCTCGGGCGGGGGTTCGCGGGGCTGCAGATCCCGGCGAGCGCCGTGCCGGACGACCGGCTGCTCGAGGTGCTCACCGAGCGGGATCTGCCGCTGTTCGTGCATCCGGGTCCGGCCGGGGCCGCCGCGGGCATGCCGCCGTGGTGGCCGGCGCTCGTGCCGTACGTGCAGCAGCTGCACGCCGCCTGGCACTACTTCCACGCCGTCGTCAGGCCCAGGCACCCGCGGCTGCGCGTGTGCTTCGCGGCGCTCGCGGGCCTGGCGCCGCTGCACTCCGAACGGCTGATCGCCAGGGGCGGTCCCAGCCGTGGGCTGGTCGACAGGGACGTGTTCGTGGAGACCTCCTCGTACGGCCCCCGCGCGATCGACGCGATCGTCCGCGAGCTGGGCATCGACGTCGTCGTCAACGGCTCGGACGCCCCCTACGCCACCGCACCGGAGCCGGGGCTCGGCGCGGCGGCCGCCCACGCCATCCGCGTCACCAACCCCCGCCGCCTACTGGCCTCCCACCCCGCCTTGCGGAGTGAGGCCATGAGACACAGAGAGGAGCCTCGTACATGAGCACCAACCAGATCCAGGGCGGGGAGACCTGTGCGCGGCTCCCCGAGCGCACGCTCGACCGGCGCGAGCTGCGCGACCTGGTGGATCAGCTGGCCGCCCGCCCCGAGGAGTGGCGTGATGTGGTCGACTTCCCCGAGGACGGCGGGCGGCACTACGCCTCGCTGCACCGGGACGCGTACGTGGACGTCTGGGTGCTGTGCTGGCGCCCCGAGGACGACACGGGCTGGCACGACCACGACATCTCCTCCGGCGCCGTGCACGTGGTCCAGGGCGCGCTCCTGGAGTGCAACCCGCGCATCGGCGGCGAGCACCTGGAGACCGTGGTGCCGGAGGGGCAGTCGTTCTCGTTCGGGCCCGACCACATCCACAGGCTGACCGGCGCGGTCGACCGGAGCGTCTCGATCCACGCCTACTCGCCGCCGCTGTGGCGGCTCGGCCAGTACTCGATCGACGACACCGGCGTCATGCGCCGCGTCTCGGTGAGCTACGCCGACGAGCTCAGGCCGCTGGACGACGCCGTGGCCTGAGGACGCAGCAGCTTCCGCAGGGCTCGACGTCGGGCAGCGTGATCCACAGGCAGCAGGTCCTGCGGAAGTAGCCGTCGTCCGCGGGCTCCACCAGCCCGTCGACCGGCGGCCCGACCTCCTTCAGCAGCCTCATGTAGTCGCCGGGCACGACGGCCGTCAGCGGGTGGGCGAACGCCTCCGCCGTGGATCCCCACAGCGTCCGCTCGCCCACCTTGGCCAGCGCGCCGATGGCCTTGACCAGCGGCGCCTGCGACTCGGCCAGCGCCTCGCGGATCGCCTGCGCGCCGGAGCCCCAGCGCACGCGCGTGGCGGCGATCGTCACCCCGGCGTCGGAGGGCTTGACGTAAGTCTCGGCGGGCGGCATGACCGGCACCCGCCCGTCCAGCGCCCAGCCCAGCGCCATCGGCAGCGTGTGCCAGTACGCGAAGGTCTTCCAGAACAGCGCGGCGCCGACGTGGTGCGGCGCGTTCCAGCGCCCGGCCGTCTCGGCGATCAGCCCGTCCAGCAGCGTGTACGGCTCCCGTGTCAGCTCCGCGACCGGCGTCCAGCTCTCGGCGGCGACCCCGGGTTCGATGACGAGGCCGGGCACGACCCCGATCACCCCGCCGCGCCCGTCGGCCATGCGCTGGAGCGCCTCGGTCAGCACGCTGGAACTCCTCCCTTAAAGGGTAGCCTTACCTAAAGTAGCAGGACGGCCGGCGAACCATCCCGCCACGATCTGCACCGCCAGCACCCCCAGCACCGCGATCAGGGGCACCGACCAGCCGCCGGAGACCTCGCGCAGGAACCCGAACAACAACGGTCCCAGGGCGGCGATCACATACCCGACGGACTGGGCCACGGCCGACAGCGCGGTCACCGTCGCGGGGTCGGCCGGTCGCAGCGCGATGATCAGCAGCGCGAGCGCGAACGACGCGCCCTGACCGACGCCGAGCACGATCATCCACAGCCACGGGACGCTCGTCGGGGCCAGCAGCAGGCCGAGGTAACCGAGCACGGTCAGCGCGCCCGCCACGACCACGTACGGCACCTGCGACTCCCGCCGCCCGGCCAGCACCGGGACCGCGAGCGAGGCCGCGACCTGGACCAGGTTCGTGAGGCTGAGCAGGTAGCCGGCCTGGTCGGCGGGCATGCCGTTCTCCAGGAAGATCGTCGGCAGCCAGGCCAGGACGACGTAGAAGGTCAGCGACTGCAGGCCCATCAGCGCCGTGATGTACCAGGTCACGCGGCTGCGCAGCACGGCGCCGTACGGCCTGGGCCCGCTCTGCGGCCCGGCCGGCTTGGCCAGCGCCTGCGGCAGCCAGAGCAGGGCTGCCAGCAGCGCGGGCACGGCCAGCAGCGCGGAGACGCCGCGCCAGCCGTACCCGGTGGCGTTCTCGACGGGGATCACCACCGCCGAGGCGGTGGCGGCGCCGCCCACCACCGCGGAGACGTAGACGCCGGTCAGCAGGTTGACCCGGGACGGGAAGTGTTGTTTGACGACGCCGGGCATGGCGACGTTCATGACGGCGATCGCGGTGGCCGCCAGGGCGGAGCCGAGGTAGAGCACCGGCGCGCCGTCGAGGCCGCGCAGCGCCACGCCGGCGGCGATGACGAGCAGCCCGGCCAGCAGCGTGCGGTCGAGCCCGATGCGCCGCGCGAGCAGCGGCGCCACCGGGCCGAACACGCCCAGGCAGATCACCATGACCGTGGTGATCGCGCCGCCACCCGCGGGTGAGAGGCCCACGTCGTTCATGATCTCGTCGAGGAGCGGGGAGACACCCGCGATGGCCGGACGGAGGTTGAGCGCGGCCAGGACGAACCCCGCCACGAGCACGGCAGATCTCAACGACATAGGGGTCCACTCTCGCACAGCGCCTCTGACAACGTTGTCTACCGGGGCCTGGTGAGACATGATCCTGGCGTGAGACCGACGATGAAGGACGTCGCCACCGCGGCGGGTGTGGCGCTCAAGACCGTCTCGCGCGTCGTGAACGGCGAGCCGGGCGTCCACCCGGCCACCGCCGAGCGGGTGCGCGCGGCGATCGACCGGCTGGGCTACAGCCGCAACGAGAGCGCGCGGGTGCTGCGCAGGGGCAGGACGGCCACGATCGGGCTGGTCATCGAGGACGTCGCCGACCCGTTCTACTCCGGGTTGAGCAGGGCCGTGGAGGACGTGGTCATCGGCCACGATTGCCTGCTGCTGAGCGGTTCGTCCGGGGAGGAGCCGGGGAGGGAGCGGGAGCTCGTCGAGACGTTCTGCACGCGGCGGGTGGACGGGCTCATCGTGGTGCCGGCGGGGGACGATCACACGTACCTGCGGCAGGAGCTCGAGGCCGGCACGAAGGTGGTGTTCGCGGACCGGCCGCCGGGGGCGGGGCTCGACGTGGACACCGTGCTCGCCGACAACGCGGGCGGGGCCGAGCAGGCCGTACACCACCTGCTCGGGCACGGGCACCACCGGATCGCGTTCCTCGGCGACGACCCGGCGATCTACACGGCGGCCGAGCGGCTCTACGGCTACCGCAAGGCGCTCGGGGGGCTGTACGACCCGCGGCTGGTGTCGATGCGGCCGCCGTCGCTGGAGGGGGTCCGTGACGATCTGGCGCGGATGTTCGCCGTGGACCAGCCGCCGACGGCGGTGTTCACCGGCAACGGCCGGTACACCGTGACCGCGCTGCGGGCGCTGGAGGGGCGGCCCGTGGCGGTGGTGGGATTCGACGACTTCGAGCTGGCCGACCTGCTGCGGCCGGGGGTGACCGTGGTGGCGCAGGATCCGGCGTGGATGGGCAAGGTGGCGGCCGAGCTGCTGTTCCGCCGGTTGCGCGGGGATCTGGGACCGCCCGAGCACATCCAGCTCCCGGTCCGCCTCATCGCCCGCGGCTCCGGCGAGCTCCCACCCTGACCACCGCACGAGCCGCGTCTCACGACCGTCCCGGAGTGAAGAGGCCCCGCCACCACGATCACGCGCCCGCGGGTCCGAGCGCGGGTTGAGGTGCGGGCGACGGACGCAGCACGCCGGCCAGGGCCAGCGCCACCAGGACGCCCCCACCGCCCGCGACCGCGATCGCGGGCCCCGGGCCGATGGCCTCCCCCAGGACGCCGACCAGGGCCGCCCCGGCCGCCTGGCCGCTCATCAGCCCCGCCGACTGCAGCCCGAACGCCTGCCCGCGCACCTCCTCAGGCACCGCGTCCACGAACCGCCGCTGCAGCCCCAGCTGGTACGCCAGCCCCGCAGCGGCCATCCCCGCCAGCACGGAGGCCCACACGATCCCCGGCGCGAGCACGAACCCGATCCAGGGCACCCCGAGCAGCACGGCCAGCGGCAACGACAGCCGCTCCCGCAACGGTGGAGCCGCGAACCGCCCGACCGCGAACTCGCCGACCGCCATCCCGCCCGCGGCCGCCGCCAGCACCACCCCCGCCTGCCCCTGGCCGCCCAGGTAAGGCACGACCATGGCCTCGGCCCCCGCGATGCACACGCACGGCAGCCACCCGGCCAGCAGCAGCCCGCGCACCCGCCCGTCGGCCAGCAGCCGGCGGTTCACCCGCAGCGTCTCCCGCACCGCGCCGCCGCCGAGGGCGGGCCGTTCCCCGCCACTCCGCGCAGGCCGGTACGGCAGTCCCACCCGCAGCACCACCGCGGCGACGACCGACAACCCCGCCGTGACGGCCAGCGCCGTGGAGGGCCCGGCGAAGCCCAGGAACGCGCCCCCGGCGGCCAGCCCGAGGATCTGCGCGCTCGCGGAGGCCACGTTCAGCACCGACCGCCCCAGCACGAACGCGTCCCCTGGCAGCACCTCCGGCAGCATGGCCGCCCGCGCCGCGAAGAACACCGGCGAGAACAGCCCGGTGACCAGCACGAGCACCAGCAGCCCCCACACCGGCAGCCCCGCGTACGCCAGCAGCAGGCACGTCACCGCCCTGATCAGCTCCCCGGCGATCATCAACGCCCGCGGCGGCAACCGGTCGGCCAGCGAGAGCAGGAACAGCCCGCCCACGATGAACGGCAACCACCCCGCCATGTACGCCGCCGCCGACAACCCGGGAGACCCGGTCCGCGCGTAGACCAGCACGGACAGGGCGAGCATCTTGATCACGTCTCCGGCGATCAGCAGCACGAAGCTGCCGAACAACACCCGGAACTCCCTGACGGCGAACACCTCGCCGAACGTGGCACTTCTCATGGGACCGATGCTGCGGACGGACCCCACCGCCGCGCGACTTTTTCGGATATAACCGAAAGGTGCTGAGCATCGAGGTCACTCCGCAGGACCTGGTGGCCAGCAGGTTCGCCATCTCGCCCCTGATCGAGACCATGCACGCCCAGTGGGTGCTCGCGGGCCGGGCCCAGGCAGGCGTGCACGGCACGTGGGCGGGACGGTGGCGGAAGACGTACCAGAAGCTCGTGCGCGAGCACCCCGCCCTCCGGGCGGCCGCGGCGATCAGCGGCAACACGGGCAGCGCGAACGTCGACTTCGTCGCGCCCCCGCCCACGGCGGTGGACGTGTCGTTCGAGGCCGAACTCGCCGCCATGCGCACGACACCGCTGGAACAGGCGCACGGGGAGATCACCAGGGTGCTGGCCACCCGCCCGCCCGCGACCGCCTGGGTCCGCGAGCTGTTGCTGGGCCCGCACGTGGTCGAGCAACTGGCGGACGCCTACGAGGCGCTCTGGAAGGAGATCCTCTCCCACGACTGGCCGCGCTTCCGCGCGATCCTTCAGCGGGACGTGGCGCAGCGGGCGGGACGGCTGGCGGCCTACGGCTGGGCGGCGGCGCTCGACGACCTCAGCCCGCACGTCCACTGGCGGCGTGGCGGGCGCATCGAGGTCGGGCTGCGCTCGGTCAGCGGACCCCTCCGGCTCGGCGACAGGGGCCTGCTGTTCCTGCCGTCGGCGTTCATGAGCAGCATCGCCGTCTATCTGGAGGAGGCGTGGCCGTACGCGATGATCTACCCCGCCAGGGGCACCGCGGCCGCCCCTCCGGCGCCGGACGCCGACCTGTCGCTGCTGATCGGCCGCAGCCGCGCCCGCATCCTCGCCGAGCTGGCCGAGCCCGCCACGACCACGCAGCTCGCGGCCCTGCTCCGGCAGAGCGTCGGCACCACGGGCGGGCACGTGGCCGCACTGCGCAGGACGGGCCTGATCACCGGCACCCGCATCGGCCGCGGCGTCCTGTACGCCCGCACACCCCTCGGCGACGCCTTGATCAACGGCTAGCCTTCTCTCGAAAGCTATAGTGGTTGCGCATCAGTTCTGCAAATCTGTTCACCGAATCCAGGAGCACGCGCATGGATGCCGCCGACGTCGCCCCCGACGCGCAGCAGGGCAGGTTCCCGCATGAGCTGATGTACGCGGCGGCGCAGCAGTACTACATGGAGGACGCCACCCAGGGTGACATCGCCAAGCGGCTCGGCGTCTCCAGGGCGACCGTGAGCCGGCTGCTCACCGAGGCCCGCAGGCAGGGCATCGTCGAGATCAAGGTGCACCGGCCGGCGACGCTGGAGGAGGGCCCGCTGGCCGACGAGGTGGCCCAGGCGCTCGGGCTGCGGCGCGTCTACCTGGTCCCCAAGGTCAGCGGTCCGGCATTGGGCCCGTGGCTGGCGCCCGGCGTGGCGCGCGCGCTGGCCGCCGCGGGCCTGGAGTCCGGCGACGTCGTGCTCGTGTCGTCCGGCACCACGGTCTACGAGTGCGCCCGCGAAGGGCTCGGCCAGTTCCCCGGCGTCACGATCGCGCCCGCGGTCGGCGGACAGGAGGAGCCGCAGCCCTGGTTCCAGACCAACGAGACCACCCGCATCCTGGCCGAACGCGTCGGCGGCGTGCCCGCCTACCTCTACGCCCCCGCCCTGCCCGGGCCCGAGCTGTTCTACTCGCTGCAGCACGAGCCGTCCGTACGCAAGGTCATGGACCTGTGGGCGCACGCCAAGTGCGCGATCGTCGGCGTCGGCTCGCCGCCCCTGACGCGGCAGATGATGCCCGCCCTCATGCCGCGCGACGCCGACAGCCTGCGCCAGGCCGTGGGCGACGTGTGCATGCGCGTGTACGACCGCGACGGCGCCCCGGTGACCTATCCGGGCAGCGAGCGGCTGGTGGCCGCCAAGCCGGAGGAGCTGGGCCGCATCCCCTCCGTGATCGCGGTCGCGGTGGGCGCCGAGAAGGTGCTGTCGATCGTCGCGGGCGCGAAGGGCGGCTACTTCAACCAGCTCGTCACCGACACGCCGACCGCGGAAGGCCTGGTCGCCGCCGCCCGCCAGCTCTGAACATTTTTTCTGGACAAAGTTTCCGCACGCGGGGTAACGTGAGCCGCACCACAGGACGTGCCCTCCTGTGAGGGCATGCCCATGTCTCGGGGGCAGCGAGCGTGATGAATTCGTCCGCGAGGACGTAGCGAGTGAGGAACGAACCCGTGAACAGAGCTCAGATGCGGACCTCCGCAATCGCCGCAGTGGCAGTCCTCGCAGGCTCGGTGCTGGCCGCGTGCGGCTCAGGCGCCGGCTCCACCAGCGAGAGCTCCAGCGGCGGCGGCAACCTCGAGAACGCCAAGGTCGCCTTCCTCATGCCCGACCTCGCCTCCACCCGGTACGAGCTGCAGGACAAGCCGCTGTTCGAAGCCAGGATGAAGCAGCTCTGCCCGAGCTGTGAGGTCATCTACCAGAACGCCGACTCCGACGCCGCCAAGCAGCAGCAGCAGGCCAACTCCGCGCTCGCCCAGGGCGTCAAGGCCATCGTGCTCGACCCGGTCGACTCCGCCGCCGCGGCCACCATCGTCAAGTCGGCACAGTCGCAGCAGGTGCCGATCATCGCCTACGACCGGCCCATCCCGGCCACGCCCGCCGACTACTACATCTCGTTCGACAACGAGAAGATCGGCGCGATGATCGCCCAGTCCCTGGTCGACCATCTGAAGAAGGAGAACGCCAAGGGCGGGATCCTCCAGGTCAACGGCTCCCCGACGGACGCGGCGGCCGGGCTGATCAAGAAGGGCATCCACAGCGCGGTCGACCCGAGCGGCTTCAAGCTGCTGGCCGAGTACGACACCCCCGACTGGCAGCCGGAGAAGGCCCAGACGTGGGTGAGCGGCCAGATCACGCAGTTCAAGGACCAGATCGTGGGCGTGGTCGCGGCCAACGACGGCACCGGCGGCGGCTCGATCGCCGCCTTCAAGGCCGCGGGCGTGACGGTCCCGCCGGTCACCGGCAACGACGCCGAGGTGGCCGCCGCGCAGCGCATCATCAACGGCGACCAGTACAACACGATCTCCAAGCCCATCAAGATCGTGGCCGAGGCCTCGGCGAACGTGGCGTGGGACTTCATGCAGGGCAAGAAGCCGGCCGGCAAGACCACGCTGTACAACACGCCGTCCGAGCTGTTCGTCCCCACGGTCGTGACCAAGGAGAACATCAAGGAGGTGCTGTTCGACAGCGGCATCATGAAGGCCGCCGACGTCTGCACCGGCGAGTACGCCAAGGGCTGCGCCGACCTCGGGATCAAGTGATGACCGTCCTCTCGCTACGCGGGATCAGCAAGACATTCGGAGCCGTCGCCGCGCTCACCGACGTCGGCCTCGACGTGGCCGCCGGCCAGGTCGTCGCCGTCGTCGGCGACAACGGCGCGGGCAAGTCGACGCTGGTCAAGATCCTGTCGGGCGTGCACCCGCCCGACTCGGGCACGATCACGTTCGAGGACCGCGAGGTCGAGATCCCGACCCCGGCCGCCGCGCACAGGCTCGGCATCGCCACGGTCTTCCAGGACCTGGCGCTGTGTGAGAACCTCAACGTCATCCAGAACCTGTTCCTCGGCCAGGAGATCCGCCCGCTGCGGCTGAACGACGTGGCCATGGAGACCCGCTCGTGGGAACTGCTCCGTCAGCTCTCGGCCAAGATCCCGAGCGTGCGGGTGCCGGTCGCGGCGCTGTCCGGCGGCCAGCGGCAGACGGTCGCCATCGCCAGGTCGCTGCTGGGCGACCCGAAGGTCATCATCCTCGACGAGCCCACCGCCGCGCTCGGCGTGGCACAGACGGCCGAGGTGCTCAACCTGGTCGAGCGGCTCCGCGAGAACAGCCTGGGCGTCATCATGATCAGCCACAGCATGGCGGACGTGAAGGCCGTCGCCGACAAGGTCGCGGTGCTGCGGCTGGGCCGCAACAACGGAGTGTTCGACGTGGACGCGGTCTCGACGGAGGACATCATCGCCGCCATCACCGGCGCCACCGACAACGTGGTGTCCCGGCGTGCGCAGAGAGGAATTCCCTCGTGAGCACACTCACAACGGACCGGGAGGACGAGCGGCTCCAGGACCGTGACGGGCTGCGCGGCGCGCTCGCCGACGTGATCGAGCGCGCCCGCGGCGGCGACCTGGGCGTGATCCCGGTCGTGGTGGGCCTGGTGGTCATCTGGACGGTCCTGCAGATCCTCAACCCGATCTTCCTGTCCAGCGCGAACCTGGTGAACCTCACCCTCGAATCCGCCGCCGTCGGCGTCATCGCGCTCGGCATCGTGTGCGTGCTGCTCGTGGGGCAGATCGACCTGTCCGTCGGCTCGGTCAGCGGGCTGTCGGGCGCGGTGCTGGCCGTGCTGTTCGTGAGCGAAGGGCTGCCGGTCTGGCTGGCCGTCGCGGCCTCGGTGATCATGGGTGCGGCGATCGGGTGGGTGTACGGGCAGCTGTTCAACAGGTTCGGCGTGCCGAGCTTCGTGATCACGCTGGCCGGGCTGCTGGCGTTCCTCGGGTTGCAGCTGTACGTGCTGGGCACCAAGGGCTCGATCAACCTGCCGTTCGACTCCGGTCTGGTGAACTTCGCGCAACTGGACTTCGTGCCGGCCTGGCTGTCGTACACGTTCGCCGTGATCGCCGCGGTCTGGCTGTTCGCCAGCGGCCACCTGCACGCGAGGGAGCGGCGCCGGGCCGGGTTGTCGGCCAGGAGCGTGTCCGCGCTGGCCGTGCGGAGCGCGGCGCTGCTGGCGGTGCTGGCGTTCGTGGTCTGGTACCTCGGCCAGACGCGCGGCGTGGGCTGGATGTTCGTCTTCTTCGTGGCGCTGGTGCTGATCATGCACTACCTGCTGTCGCGGACGAAGTGGGGCCGGGCGGTCTACGCCGTGGGCGGCAACGTCGAGGCGGCGCGCCGGGCCGGCATCAACGTCAAGGCGATCTACACCTCGGTGTTCGTGCTGTGCTCGACGTTCGCGGCGGTCGGCGGCATCCTGGCCGCGGCCCGGCTCGCGGCCGCCAACCAGAGCAGCGGGTCGGGCGACGTCAACCTCAACGCGATCGCGGCGGCCGTGATCGGCGGGACGAGCCTGTTCGGCGGGCGCGGCACGGCGTTCGGCGCGCTGCTCGGCATCATCGTGATCCAGTCGATCTCCAGCGGGCTGACGCTGCTCAACCTGGACTCCTCGATCAGGTTCGTGGTCACCGGGGCCGTGCTGCTGCTCGCGGTGATCGTCGACTCCGTGTCGCGGCGGTCGAGGACCTCCCACGGCAGGGCGTGATGGCGATCATCTGCGTGGACGCGGGAACCACGGTCATCAAGGCGGTCGTGTACGACGCCGCGGGCGCCGAGTCGGCCGTCGCGCGGCGGGAGACCGTGGTGTCCAGGCCCGCGCCCGGCCACGCCGAGCAGGACATGGGCGCGGTCTGGGACGCGGTCGCGGCCACGGTGCGCGAGGTCGCGGCCCCGGCCGATCGGGTCGACTTCGTGGCGGTGACGGCCCAGGGCGACGGCTGCTGGCTGGTCGGCGCGGCCGGCGAGCCGACCGGGCCGGCCATCCTCTGGAACGACGCGCGCGCGGCGGCGGCCGTGGACTCCTGGACCCGGGAGGGCCTGGCCGCCGAGGCATTCCGCGTCAACGGGTCCGCGGCGGCGTCGGGACTGCCGCACGCGATCCTGAGCTGGCTGCGCGAGCACGACCCGGAGCGGCTCGACCGGTCGGCCACCATGCTGACCTGCGGCGGATGGATCTTCGCGAAGATGACCGGGGAGCCGGTGGCCGACGAGTCCGACGCCTCCGCGCCGTTCATGGACCTGCGGGCGCGGGCCTACTCCCCCGGGCTCATGTCCATGTTCGGCCTGGAGTGGGCCGAGCGGCTGCTGCCCCCTGTCCGCTCCCGCCACGTCGCCGAGCTGATCCCGGACGCCGCCGAAGCGCTCGGCCTGCCTGCCGGGACGCCGGTCGTGATGGCCCCGTACGACATCGTGACGACGGCGCTGGGGGCGGGCGCGGTCACGGCCGGGCAGGCGTGCGGCATCCTCGGGACCACGCTGTGCACCGAGGTCGTCGTCGAGTCCCCCGCCCTGGAGGGCGAGCCGATCGGCATCACGATCGCCATGCCCGGCGGCTACCTGCGGGCCTTTCCCACGTTCGCGGGCACGGAGGTGGTGCAGTGGACGTGCCGCCTGCTGGGGCTGCGCGATCCGGCCGAACTGGGCGAGCTGGCCGGACGGAGCGCGCCGGGGGCGGACGGGCTGGCGTTCCTGCCCTACCTGTCGCCGGCCGGTGAGCGGGCGCCGTTCTCCGACCCTCTGGCACGGGGCGCGATGCTGGGCATGTCGTTCGAACACGGCCGTGAGCACGTCGCGCGGGCGGTGCTCGAAGGGCTGACGATGGTGATCAAGGACTGCCTGGTCGCCACCGGCGCGGCGCCGACGGAGCTGCGGGTGTGCGGCGGCGGGTCGGCCAGCGCCGCCTGGCTCGGGCTGATCGCCGACGTGACCGGGCTGCCCGTACGCCGGCCGGCCGACGCCGAGGTGGGAGCGCGAGGCGCGTACCTGGTGGGGCTGGCCGCCACGGGTGCCGCGCCGTCCATCGCCGCCGCGGCGACCGGACACGTGCGGCTGCGCGACGCGGTGGAGCCCGGCCCGGACCGGCAGTCGCTGTACGCGCGGCTGTTCGACGACTTCCTGACGCTCCGCGGGACCAGCGCGGTTTCGTGGCCTTTGCTGGGTGAGATGCGGAGCCGTACATGAGTGGGCGAACAATCGAACACAGCGTGTGGATCGGCATCGATCTCGGGACGCAGAGCGTGCGCGCGATGGCCGTCGGCGAGGACGGTGAGGTGCTCGGCGCGGCCGGTCGCCCGCTGGCCGCCCACCGCGACGGGCCCCGCCACGAGCAGGACCCCGAGGAGTGGTGGCGCGCGCTGGCCGCCGCCACCCGGGAGGCGCTGCGGGACGTGCCGCCGTCGCGGGTCGCGGGCGTGGCCGTGGCCGCGACCTCTGGAACGATCCTGCTCACCGACGCCCACGGCCGCCCGCTGACCCCGGCGCTCATGTACGACGACCGGCGCGCCGGCGCCGAGCGGGCCAACGAGGCGGGCGCGGCCGCGTGGGAACGCCTCGGCTACCGGCGCATGCAGCCCAACTGGGCGCTGCCGAAGCTGCTGTGGCTGCTCCGCGGCGCTCCGGCCGGGGTCCGGCTGGCGCATCAGAGCGACTTCGTGAACCGGCGGCTGGTCGGGCACGAGGTGGCCACCGACCTCAGCAACGCGCTCAAGACGGGCGTGGACCTGATCGAGGAGCGCTGGCCGGTCGAGGTGCTGGACCTGGTGCCCGCCGAAGTCCTCCCCGGCGTGGTACGTCCCGGCACGCGACTGGGCGTGGTCTGCGAGGACGCGCACAGGCAGACCGGCATCCCCGCGGGCACGCCCGTGATCGCCGGCACCACGGACGGCTGCGCGGCCCAGCTCGGCGCGGGCGCGCAGCGGGTGGGGAGCTGGAACTCGGTGCTGGGCACGACACTGGTGCTGAAGGGCGTGACGAAGGAGCTGCTCCACGACCCGCTCGGCGTCGTCTACTCCCACCGCGCCCCGGACGGCTCGTGGCTGCCGGGCGGCGCGTCCAGTACGGGTGCGGGCGTGCTGACGCGCGACCTGCCCGGCCGGGACCTCGGCCTGCTGAGCGTGCGGGCCGAGGGGCGCTACGGGGGGTGGCCGGCGCTCGGCGAGGGCCGGCTGCGCGCCCAGGCCGGACACCTTCCGGCGCTCCTGCCCCCCGCCGTCACCTACCCGCTCGTCTCGCGCGGGGAGCGCTTTCCGTTCGACGCTCCGGACGCCGAGACCTTCACCCTCGGCGAGCCGTCCGACGACGTCGAGCGCTACGTGGCGATCCTGCTGGGCGCGGCGTTCGTCGAGCGCCTCTGCTTCGACTACCTCGGCCTGCTCGGCGCCCCCATGGACGGCGAGATCGTCCTGACCGGCGGCGCCACGAAGAGCGCCTACTGGACCCAGCTCAGAGCAGACGTCCTGGGACGTCCCGTGACGCTGCGGGAGAACGCCGAGCCCGCGCTCGGCATGGCCGTCCTGGCGGGCGGCGACCCGAGCCGGATGATCCGGACCCGCGCGGTCGTCGAGCCGTCGGGCGCCGACCTGCGTGAGCCGTACCTGCGCTTCGTCGGAGAGCTGGAACGGCGCGGGTGGCTTCCAGGAAGAGTCGCGAACCACGCCCGGGAGAGGACCACCCGATGACCGACCTCGTGCTCGTCCGCCACGGCGAGACCGTCTGGCACGCCGAGAACCGCTACGCCGGCGTCAGCGACGTCGAACTGACCCCGCGTGGCCACGCCCAGGCCGCCCAGCTGGCCGAATGGGCCGCGACGGCGAGCCTGGACGCGGTCTGGGCCTCCACGCTCAGCCGGGCCGTGATCACCGCCGAGGCCGCCGCCGCCAAGGCGGGCCTGGTCCTCCGCACCGACGCCCGTCTCCGGGAGCTGGACTTCGGCGAGGGAGAGGGCCTGACCTCGGCCGAGATGAAGGCCCGCTTCCCCGAGGCCCGCGCCGCCTTCGAGGCCGACCCCGCGCGACACCCCTTGCCGGGGGGCGAGGACCCGCACGCGGCCGCGGACCGGTTCGTGACGGCGCTGCACGACATCGCGGCCGCGCACAGGAGGGACGGGCGGGGAGGCGGGCGCGTGCTCGTAGTGGCCCACACGACGGCCATCAGGCTGGCCCTGTGCCGGCTGATCGGGGTGCCGCCCGGCGAGTACCGGCGGCTGTTCCCTCGCCTGGACAACTGCGCGCTGACCGAGCTGCGCCTGCCGGAGCTCGGCGCGGCCGGGCGGGCCGCGATGCTGCAGTACAACTCCCCGATTGGAGCCGTTCGTTGACCATCCGAGTCCTTGCCGCAGGCGACCATTTCGTCCAGAACCGCCTGTTCGTCGACGCGCTCAAGCGCGAGGTGCCCGGCGAGGTGGACATCCGCGAGCTGACGCTGCCGTGGCCGGTGGAGCCGTTCGGCCGCGTGGGCGAGGTGGACGAGGCGTCGGACGTGGAGGACGAGCTGATCGAGGCGCTGCGCGGTGTCGAGGTCTGCGTGACCCAGATGGCCCCTTTGACCAAGCGCGTCCTGGACGCCTCTCCCGACCTGCGGCTCTTCTGCGTCAGCCGGGGCGGCCCGGTGAACGCCAACCTGGAGGCGGCCGCGCAGGCGGGCGTCGCGGTGACGTACGCGCCCGGGCGCAACGCGGTGGCCACCGCCGAGCACACCCTGGCGATGCTGCTGGCCGCCACCCGCCGCATCCCCCAGACGCACGCCGACCTCGCCGGGGGCGTGTGGCGGGGCGACTACTACACCTACGACAACGTCGGCCCCGAGCTGGGGGACAGCACGGTCGGCCTGGTCGGGTACGGCGCGATCGGCCGCCGCGTGGCTCGCATGCTGGCGGGCTTCGGCGCCGAGGTGCTCGTCCACGACCCGTACGTGGACGTGCCGGAGAACGTCGAGCTGGATGAGCTGTTGCGCCGCTCCCGGTTCATGTCCCTGCACGCCCGCGCGACCCCGGAGACCGCCGGCATGATCGGCGCGGCCGAGATCGCCGCCATGCCCCGCGGCTCGGTCCTGGTCAACTGCGCCCGCGGCGCGCTGCTCGACTACGACGCCCTGTGCGACGCGCTGGACTCCGGCCACCTGTTCGGCGCCGCGATGGACGTCTTCCCGGAGGAGCCGATCCCGCCGGGCTCGCGCCTGCTCGCGACGCCGAACCTGGTGATGACCCCGCACCTGGCCGGGGCCAGCAAGGAGACGGCGATGAAGGCGGCCGCGATCGTGGCCGCGGACGTGGCCCGCTACGTACGCGGCGAGCCACTCGCCCACCCTGCCACTCCTCAAAGGGCTACCCCTTGAGCGCCCCGGCCATGAGCCCACGCATGAAGAACCGGCCCAGCACGACGTAGATCACCATCGTCGGGATCGACGCCAGGATCGCCGCCGCCATCTGCTGGCTGTACGGGGTGGCCTGCGCGCCCGCGATGTTGTTCAGCATCACGGTCGTCGGCCAGCTCGTCGGCCCGGTCAAGAAGACGGCGAACAGGAAGTCGTTCCACAGCGAGGTGAACTGCCAGATGATGACCACCGCGATCGCGGGCCCGGACACCGGCAGCACGATCGACCAGTACGTCCGCAGCAGTCCCGCTCCGTCCACCCGCGACGCCTCGATCAGCTCGTCGGGGATCGTCACGTAGTAGTTGCGGAAGATCAGCGTGCAGATCGGGATGCCGTACACGACGTGGGCCAGCACCAGCCCGGGGATGCCGCCGTAGAAGACGCCCTGGAGCCCGGTCACCTCGTTCATCCACACCAGCAGCTGCACCAGCGGGATCATCACTCCCTGGTACGGGATGAACATGCCGAACAGGAACAGCGTGAACAACACGTCGGCCCCGGGAAAGCGCCACTTGGACAGCACGTAGCCGTTCATGGACCCCAGCGCGCACGACAGCAACGACCCCGGCACGGCCAGCAGCACGCTGTTCCACAGCCCGGGAGCGAGCTTCTCCCAGGCCACCCGCCACGCCTCGACCGTCCACGTCCGCGGCAGGTTCCAGGCCTGGCCCGGATCCGCCTCGGTGAGCGGCTTGAAGCTGGTGACGAGCAGCACGTAGATCGGGATCAGGAAGATCACCACGAAGACGATCAGAACGCCGAACCGCGCCCAGGCGAACCCCTTCGCCCGGCGCCCCGCCACCGCCGTCACGACCGCCGCTCCTTACGCACGGACCAGATCAGGTACGGGATCACGAAGATCGCCACACTCAGCACGATGTACGACGCGATCGTGGCCCCCTTGGCCGGGTCGTTGGAGTCGAACACCGCCACCCACATGAACACGGCCGGCACGTCGGTGATGATCTGCTTGCCCGACACCGCCACGATCAGGTCGAAGACCTTGAGCGAGATGTGCCCCAGGATGATCAGCGCCGACAGGGTCACCGGCCGTAGCATGGGCAGCACCACGTGCCGGTAGACGCCCCACTCGGTGCAGCCGTCCACCCGCGCGGCCTCACGCAGTTCCTCGGGCACGCCCCGGAAGCCCGCCAGGAACAACGCCATGACATATCCGGACATCTGCCAGATCGCGGGGAGAGCCATCGCGGCCATCCCCCAGTCCTGGTCCCTGAACCACTGCCACTGCGGCAGCCCGAGCCAGTCGAACAGCCGGTTGAGCCCGACCGCACGCTCCCCCGTCCCCGAGTTCATCAGCCACCGCCACACGATTCCGGTGGCGACGAACGAGATGGCCATCGGGAAGAGGTAGATCGCCCGGAACGTCCCCTCGCCCTTGATCCCCTTCTCCATGAGGAACGCCAGCAGCCACCCGAGCAGCAGCGCCCCCAGCACGAACACGACCGTGAACACGATCGTGTGGTTCACCGAGAGGTGCCATCGGGGCTGGTCCCAGATGTCGATGAAGTTCCGCAGTCCCACGAACTCGCCCTCGGACACCTCGTCGTGCTTGTCGGTCATGGCGAGCTGGAAGTTCCAGCCCAGCATGCCGTACACGAAGACGCCGATCGCGACGATCGACGGGGTGACGAGGAGAAGCCCGGGCAGCCACGCGCGTGCCCGCCTCACAACCGTTGCCTCCCAGGGGTGCGGCCGGAGCCGCACCCCGCTTATTTGCTCGGGAGCTCCGCTCCCCTCGTTGACGAATGAGTCACTGAGCGTTGGCCGTGGCCGCGTCGGCCAGCCCCTGCTGCAGGGCCTTGACGTCCTTGCTGCCGATGAACAGGCCGACCTGCTCGGTGATCGCGGCCAGCCACGGCTGGTTCACCGCGACGCCGTGCTGTATGGAGCCGGCGAGCTTGTTGCCCGACCAGTCCATCAGCGCGTCGGCCAGGTAGTCGGTGTAGAGCGACTGGTCGGCGTCCTTGCGGGCGGGGATGGAGCCCTTCTTGGGGTTGAAGGCGTCCTGCCCCTCCTTGCTGGCCGCGACCTTGAGCCAGGCGACGGCCCCTTCGCGGTTCTTCGCGCCCTTGGGGAGGGTGAAGCTGTCGGACAGCCACAGATACGTGCCCTCGGTGCCGGGCGCCGGCGCCCAGTCGAAGTCCGCCTTCGACTTCTTGCCCAGGCCGCCCTCCGGCGGGTTGTGGAAGTAGCCGTACGCCCAGTCGCCCATGACGTTGAACGCGGCCTCGCCGTCGGCCACCTGCTTGGCCGCGGGCTGCCAGTCGTCCTGCGGGTCTCCCGCGTACGACATGATCTTGGCGAAGCTCTCCAGCGCCTTGGTCACCTCGGGGCTGTTCCAGTTCGCGCCCGGCTTGAACAGCGCGTTGTACGCGTCGGTGCCGAGCGAGCCCAGCAGCACGCTCTCCAGCAGATGGGTGACCGTCCACTCCGACCCGATGGACAGCGGGATCTTGCCCTTGGCCTTGACCTTCTCCAGGGCCGCGACGAACTCGTCGATCGTCTTCGGCGCCGCCGCCACGCCCGCGTCCTTGAGCACGGCCGGGTTGAACCACAGCACGTTGGACCGGTGGATGTTCACCGGCACCGAGTAGATCTTGCCGTCCACGCTGATCTGCTCGACGAGCTGCGCGGGGAAGACGTCCTTCAGCTTCAGCTCGTCATAGAGGAAGGTCAGGTCCTCCAGGTTGCCCGCCTTGATGTAGCCCTGCAGCTCCGCGCCCGCGTGTCCCTGGAACGTGTCGGGCGGCTGGCTCGCCTGGAGCTTCGACTGCAGCAGCGCCTTGGCCTTGTCGCCGGAGCCGCCCGCGACCGCGGCGTCGAAGAAGGAGTAGTTCGGATTCTGCTGCTCGAAGATCTTCCGCATCTCCGCCAGGCCGTCGGCCTCACCGGGGCCCGTCCACCAGGAGAAGACCTCGACCTGCTGTTTACCGCCGCCGCCCGCCGCGGGCGACTGGGTCGCCTGCCCGCCGCCACCGCCACCACAGGCGGCCAGGCCCAATACGCTCACCATCGTGATCGAAACGGTCGCTAACCACCGTCGCATCGCACACCATCCCTTCGAAAGTCCCCCCGAAGTAGGTGATTTGACAACGTTGTCAACGATTCACTTCCCGCTCTTGATCGTCAAGAGATAGTCGGTAACAGCTCCGCATATTCGACAGACGCTCCAACACCCGCCGCCGGGTGAGCTCCTCCGCGTCGGACTCGCCGCTCATGAGAAATCCATGGAAAACCGTCAGTGCCCGTGCGCACACTGAAGCCATGGCCGATGAGCCGCTGGAGCTCGGCGAGATCTCCTTCTCCGACTGGCACGCCCACACGGACAAGCTGGCCGAGGTCGGCTTCCTGACCATCGCCAGGCGGCTCCCGTCGCTCGTGGCGCAGGCCATGCGGATGGCCTGGCGGGCCAGCCCGCGCGACACCGTGGCCACGGTCACGCTCAACCTGCTCGGCGGGCTGTGCACGGCCTTCGGCCTGCTGGCCACCACCGGCGTGCTCACCGCGCTCTTCAGCGAGGGCCCCACCCCCGACCGCGTGATGGCGGCGCTGCCCAGCCTGGCGCTGGTCGCCGCCGCGGCCGCGCTGCGCGCGACGCTGCAGGCAGGCGCGGGCTGGGCGCAGTCGCGCCTGGATCCGCAGGTCAGCCGCCTGACCCAGGGGCGGCTCTACGACCTGACCAGCCGCGTCGACCTGGTGGCCTACGACGATCCGGAGTTCCACGACGCGTTGCAGCGGGCCAGGCTGCGCGGCGTGGCCATGGCCGACTCGGTGGTGTCCGCGACCGTCGACGTACTGACCGCCGCCGTCGGCATCGCCGCCGTGGCCGGCGTGCTGGGCGTCCTGCACCCTGTGCTGGTCCCGCTGCTCCTGCTGGCCGTGCTGCCGGACGCGTGGGCCGCGGTGCGCAGCGCCAAGATGCAGTACGCCACCCTTTACGCCCTGATCCCCGCCAACCGCCGGAAGTGGATCATCGGCGAGCTGCTGTCCAACCGCGACCCGGCGGCCGAGGTCCGCTCCTTCACGATGCGCGGCTTCCTGCTGCGCGTGTACGACGCGGTGGCCAGGGCCGAGCAGGACGTCATGCTGAGGCTGGCCAGGCGGCAGACGTTCGCCAGGCTCGCCGGCGAGGCGCTCGGCGGCCTCGGCGCCGGCCTGGTCTACGTGGCGCTGGGCGTGCTCCTGGCGGTCGCCGCGATCCCGCTGGCCGTGGCCGGAACGGCGGTCCTGGCGATCAGATCCGCCCAGCAGTCGCTGCAGAGCCTGATGTACGCCACCAACCGTCTCTATGAGGAGGGCCTCTACTTCACCGACTTCCTGGAGTTCTGCGCCGACGCCGAGCGCCGCGTGCCCGGGGAGCGGCCGGCCAGGTTGCCGCCGGCTTTCGAGCGCATCACCGCACGGGACGTGACGTTCACGTACCCGGGCGCGGCGGAGCCGGCCCTGCTCGACGTGAACATCGAGATCAAGCGGGGCGAGGTCATCGCCTTCGTCGGCGAGAACGGCTCCGGCAAGACCACCCTCGCCAAGATCCTCTCCGGGCTGTACGAGCCGGACGCCGGCGCGGTCCTGTGGGACGACACCGACCTCAAGCAGGTCAACCCGGAGGAGCTGCGCCTGCGCACGGCCGTGATCGCCCAGGACCACACCCGCTGGCCGCTGACCGCCCGCTACAACATCACGATGGGCACCGACAAAGGGGACGAGGCGTTACACGCGGCGGCCGCGGTGGCGGGCGCCGACGAGGTCGTCGCGGACCTGCCGCACGGTTACCGCACGCTCCTGGACCGCCGATTCAAGGACGGCCACGAGCTGTCCGGCGGCCAGTGGCAGCGCATCGCGGTGGCCCGCGGCTTCCACCGCGACGCCGACCTGCTCATCTGCGACGAGCCCACCGCCGCACTCGACGCCCGCGCCGAGCACGCGCTGTTCGAACGCATCCGCAGCCATTCGGACGGCCGCACGGTGCTGCTCATCACCCACCGGCTGGCCAGCGTCCGCTACGCCGACCGCATCTACGTCCTCGACCGCGGCAAGGTCGTCGAGCAGGGCGACCACGAGACGCTGATGACACTCGACGGCCTCTACGCCGACCTCTACTCCCTCCAGGCCAGGGCCTATCGTTAGGACAGCGCGGCCTCGATCACGGCCCGCGCGATCGGCGCCACGGCCTCGGCCCGCGCGCCCGGATGCTCCAGCACGACCCCGACCGCGACCTCCGGCTTGTCCGCCGGCGCGAAGGCCGTGACCAGCGCATGGTCCTCCGCGCCGGGGACGGCCTGCGAGGTGGCGGTCTTGGCGGCCACCTCCACGCCCGGAATGGCGGCGCCCGTCCCGGTGCCGCCCGTGTGCGTCACCGTGGTCATCATCGCCGCCAGGTGCTTGGCCAGCGTGGGCGGCACCGCCGTCCGGTACGGCGTCGGACCGGCGCGGTTGATGACCGAGCCGTCCGGCAGGCGTACCTCCTCCACCACGTACGGCCGCATCAGCACCCCGTCGTTGGCCACCGCCGCCGACAGCATGGCGATCATCAGCGGGGTCGCCTGGTTGGTGTGGTGCCCGATGGCCGCCAGGGCGGTCTGGGCGCGGTCCATGGCCATCGGATACCTGCTGGGCGTCGTGGCCAGCGGGATCGTCAGGTTCTCCGCGTTGAACCCGAACGCCTCCGCCTGGTCCCGCAGGAGGTCCTGGCCGAGCTGGAGCCCGAGGTTGGCGAATGCGGTGTCGCACGAGACCTGGAACGCGTACATGAGCGTCGGGTGCTCGTCCCGGCAGCCAGGATCGTTGCGGACGTGTACGGAGCTTCCGGGCAGCCGCAGCCGGGCGGGGGCGTCCAGCAGGCTGGACGGCGTGTACTCTCCGGACGCCAGCGCCGCGGCCGTCGTGACCAGCTTGAACGTGGACCCCGGCGGATATCGGCCGTGCAGCGCCCGGTTCAGGAGGGGCCGCGCGGCCGCCCGCTTGAGCCGCCGCGCCGTCTCGGCGAGGCGGGACCGGTCGAAGGTGGTGAAGGCGTTCGGGTCGTACGACGGGTAAGAGGCCAGCGCCAGGATCGCGCCCGTGGCCGGGTCGATGGCCACCACCGCCCCCGGCACCCCGGTGGCCTTGAGGCTCTGGTACGCCGCCCACTGCACCCGATCGCGGATCGTCAGCCTGACGTCGGCGCCCTCGACGGCCCCCTCCCTGACCAGCGACCTGACCTTCACCTTGGCGTCGTCCCCGGACAACACCGCGTCCTGCGCCTGCTCGATGCCGGTCGCGCGGTGCAGCGACAGGTGGCCGGTGACCGGCGCGTAGAGCTCGCCGTGCCGGTAGACCCGCCGGTAGCGGTACGGGCCGCTGCCGGCCGGGCGGCTCGCGGCGACCGCCGTGCCGTCGTAGGTCAGGATGTCGCCGCGCGGATGACCGAATTTCTCGAGCAGCGGCCGCTCGTTCCTGTGGTCGGCGTTGAGCGCGTGGGACCCGAACGCCTGCACGATCGTGACGTGCGCCAGCAGCACGAACAGCATCGCCGCGCAGAGCACGGCGACGCGACGCAGCGACACGTTGATCCGGCCACCCCTCGATCCAGGCATGGATCTCGGTTTAGCAACCGGGCGGCAAAGGCGGGGCTAGAGGACTCTGCGGTAGTAGGAAATCTTGGTCTGGATGTAGCGCTGGCGCGCGGCAAGATTTTCGATCTGCGCCTGGACCTGCTGGTCGTGCTCCTCCAGCAGCTTGATCCGGTCGGGAATGGTGTGGTCTCCGGCGCGTACGAACTCGGCGAAGCGCAGCATCGTGGCGATGGGCATGCCGGTGTCGCGCAGGCACCGCAGCGTGCCGAGCCAGCCGATGTCCTCCTCGGTGAACCTGCGCTGCCCGGCCGCGTTCCTGCTCACGGGCTCCAGGAGGCCGATCTTCTCGTAATAACGCAAGGTGTCGAGGCTGAAGCCGGTCTCCTCGACGGCTTCCGCCGGTGTGTACACGGTCGTCACACCCCCAGCATTCCACCTGGAGCGTGCTCCAGGTCAACCGGTTGACATGGAGCGCGCTCCAGGTCCGAAAGTCGGGGCCATGAACATCGCACTCGGCACGATTCCCTTCGGCACCAGCGTCGACCTGCACGACAGCTTCGCCATCCTGGACCGGTTCCACGAGGCGGGCGGCACCATGCTCGACACCGCCAACAACTACCCGTTCTGGATCGAAGGCCGCACAGGAGACGAGAGCGAGCAGGCCATCGGCGCCTGGCTGAAGGCCCGCGGCAACCGGGACGAGATCTTCATCAGCACGAAGTCCGGCGCCCGGCCCACCGTACCCGGCGACACCACCCTGGCATCCGCCGAGGGCCTGTCGGCGCCCATGATCGCCAGGGCCGCCGAAGGCAGCCTGCGGCGGCTCGGGACGGACTACATCGACCTGTACTGGTCGCACATCGAGGATCGGTCAGTGCCGCTGGAGGAGACCCTGGGGGCGTACGACGAGCTGGCCCGGCAGGGCAAGGTCCGCGGCATCGGGGCGAGCAACATCGCGGCCTGGCGGCTGGAGCGGGCCAGGAACGTCTCGGCGGCGCGCGGGTGGATGCCTTACACGTACGTGCAGCTGCGGCACACGTACCTGCGGCCGCGGCCCCTGACCAGGCTCGCGGAGGCCGGGCACACGCTGGTGACGGACGAGATGCTGGACTACCTGGCCGCGGAGCCGGACATGACGCTGTGGGCGTACAACACGCTGATGTTCGGCGCCTACACGCGTCCCGACCGCCCGATCGCCGAGATCTACGACCACCCGGGCACCACCGGCCGCCTGGCCGTCCTCCAGGAGGCCGCCAAGGAGCTGGGCGCCACCCCGAACCAGGTGGTCCTGGCCTGGCTGATGTCCGACGGCATCGTCCCGATCGTCGGCGTCTCGACGATGGCGCAGCTGGAGGAGGCCATCGGCGCGGCGGACCTGAAGCTCGACCCGGAACTCCGCGCCCGCCTGGACGCCCCCTGCTGACCCCGCCACACCCGAACGCGCACCATCCGCGCGGCCACAGAGGGGTCAGGGGAGGTGGTCGGCGAGGTAGCGGCGGACGAGTTGCTTGCACTCGGCGATCAGCGCCGCGTCGCCTCGGGGGTCGGCGCGGAAGGCCAGCTTGAGCACCGCGTCCGTAGCCTCGACGGCCACCACCAGGGCCCGGTCCAGCCCCGGCCCCGCGGGCGCGTTCAGCAGCTCCAGCGTGAGGGAGCGCAGCCGGTCGGCCACGATCGCGTTGTTGTCCTTGTCCCCGTCGAGCGCCCGCTGGGTCCCCGGGAGCGCGGGCCCACCGGGCGCGGTCAGCACCTCGCCGAAGTCCATCACCGCGAACCCCGGCGTGGTGCGCTTCATGTTCACGAACTCGTCGATGGCCAGATCGACGAGGTCGGTCCAGTGCGCGAGGTCGGCCGTGGCGAGGCGCTCGGTGATCCGTTCGAGGAACGCGTCCAGGTTGCGCAGCGCCAGCGCCCGCACCAGCCCTTGCTTGTCGTGGAAGAACTGGTAGAAAGTGCCGATCGGCACTTCGGCCCGGCGCGCGACCTCCTTGGTGGTCAGCGCCTCATATCCGACCTCGTCGAGCAGCAACGCACACTCGTCGAGCATCCGCTCCACCCGTGCCACGCTGCGACGTTGGGCGGGACGGCGGCGCAAGATACTCGTCATCCCCCCATCCTGGCGTATTACCAGCTGGTAAAGGGAGTCACTTGGGACACAGTTAACATGAGCCATACTCGCATCACAGCAAGGAGCCTGCGATGTTCCTATGGGGTACGGCCACCGCCGCCTACCAGATCGAAGGCGCCGTCGCGGAGGACGGCAGGGGCGCTTCCATCTGGGATACGTTCGCCCACGAGCCCGGCCGCATCAGGGACGGCCACACCGGCGACGTGGCGTGCGACCACTATCACCGCTGGCCTGAGGACGTCGCCCTCATGTCCGGCCTCGGCGTGAACGCCTACCGGTTCTCGATCGCCTGGCCCCGCGTCCAGCCACTGGGCACGGGCCAGGTGAACGCCAAGGGCCTCGACTTCTACGAACGGCTCGTGGACGCCCTGCTGGAGGCCGGCATCCAGCCGGTGCCGACGCTGTTCCACTGGGACCTGCCGCAAGCACTCCAGGACGGCACTGGACGGATGGGGGGCGGGTGGATGAATCGCGAAATATCCGAAATTTTCGCCGAGTACGCCACCGCCGTCGCCACCCGCCTCGCCGACCGCGTCCCTCTCTGGATCACACTGAACGAGCCGTTCGTCCACATGGCCTTCGGCTACGCCATGGGGATCCACGCTCCCGGCCAGGCCCTCCTCACCGACGCCCTCCGGGCCGCCCACCACCAGCTCCTGGCCCACGGCCTCGCCGTGCAGGCCCTGAGAGCCGCGGGCGCCGCCCAGGTGGCGATCACGAACAACTGCACCCCCGTCTGGCCGGCCTCCCAGCGGGAGCCGGACCTCAGGGCCGCCGAGGCGTACGACATCCTGCACAACCGCCTGTTCAACGACCCCATACTCCTCGGGAAATATCCTGACCTGTCCGCCTACACTCCGACCCTCGACTTCGTCCGCGACGGAGACCTCGACGTCATCGCCACCCCCGTGGACGCCCTGGGCATCAACTACTACAACCCCACCCGCATCGCCGCTCCGACCTCCGACGGGCTCCCCTTCACGGACGCGGGCGTCACCGGCTACCCCACGACGGCGTTCGGCTGGCCGGTCGTCCCCGACGGCCTGCGCGAGCTCCTCACCGGGCTCAAGTCCAGGTACGGCGCCGCGCTCCCGCCGATCCTCATCACGGAGAACGGCTGCTCCACCGACGACACCGCCACGCTCGACGACCAGCCCCGCATCGCGTTCCTGGAGGGCCACATCGCGGCCATGCGGCAGGCCATGGCCGAGGGCGTGGACGTACGCGGTTACTTCGTCTGGTCGCTGCTGGACAACTTCGAGTGGGCGGAGGGCTATCATCAGCGCTTCGGCCTGGTCCACGTGGACTTCGAGACCCTGCGCCGCACCCCGAAGGCGTCCTACGCCTGGCTGAGGAGCTTCCTGGAGGATCAGAAGACCGACACGTGAACGTGGTCGTAGTGGTTGGCCGTGACCCCACCGCGGTCCGACATCGGGTCCCAGCCTCCGCCTGACCGCATGTCGTAGTAGCGCTGCTTCCAGATGATGTACATCACGCCGAGCCTGGAGCCGTTCTTGATGAGCCAGTCGGCCAGCGCGTCCCCGTTGGCACCATCGGCCCCGGCGGCCATGGTGCCGCCGGGCGACATCATGAAGTCGCAGGCCCGGCCCTTGCCGTGCTCGCCGGGGTCCCCGGGGCGCAGGCAGCCGACGCCGTACTTCATGGGGAAGTTCTGCATGATCGCCGCGCGCACCTGGATCATGCGCGCGGTCAGGCCGTCGGCGCCGCCGGGCTGCTGGAAGCCGTACTTGTCGAGCAGGCGCTGGATCTCCTTGCGCTTGCTCAACAGGGTCTTGATCTCCCGCTTCATCTTCTGGATCTTGTCGTTGGCCTCGACCTTGGCGTTCTTGGAGTCCTCGATCAGCTTCTGGATGCTCTTGACGCGCTGGGTCCGCTCGTTGGCCATGTAGGCCATGTTGGCCGCCTGGCCCAGGACCTGATACGGCTCGGCCTGCATGCCGAACATCCGCATGGTGTCGACCGGGCCCAGGATGTAGGCGGTCTGGGCGATGCGGCCCACGTCGGCCTGGGCGTCCGCCAGCTTGGCCTGAAGGTCGCTGGAGGTGTCCGTCGCCTTCTCGGCCTGGACCCTGATCTCTTCGAGGCTCTGGATCTGACCGCGGTAGAGCTCGTTGAGCCGGGTCGCCTGCTTGGTGAGTTTGCGCAGCTCGGCGGGGCTGGGATCGGCTGCGGCCGGCTCGGGGGCGGGGAGCGCGAGCAGCCCGGCGAGAACGGCGAAAAGAATAGCGATCCGCCAGATTCTCACACCCGTCCCTCCCGTCATAGACGGAGCGAAACTATAGAAGATGATCTTGATTCCTGTCATCCGAACGACGGAACTGCTGCACCTTTGATGGGGTTTGGCGAATTTTGTCCGATTCAAGGGCCGCCGCGCGGCGCGCTGCCACACCGCTCTTGCGCGTCCGGACAGAACATGGTTCTGTCACCTTGAGGCGTACCCTTAGCAAGCAAGCATTCGTTCGGTCGGGTCGGTTGGTTCGCAATACAGGAGGAGGCTCACGCCATGCGGCAGCACGACACGCTCTTCATCGGGGGCGAATGGGTGGCCCCGGCGGGGACGGCAACGATCGACGTCATCTCGCCGCACAGCGAGGAGGTCGTCGGCCGGGTGCCCGAAGGCACGGCCGAGGACATGGAGCGCGCGGTCGCGGCCGCCCGAGAGGCGTTCGACCACGGGCCCTGGCCCCGGATGACGTTCGCCGAGCGGGCCGAGGTGGTCGGCAGGCTGGCCGCGATCTACAACGAGCGGCAGGGCGAGATGGCGGCGCTCATCACGGAGGAGATGGGCTCGCCGATCACGTTCTCCAACATGGCCCAGGCGCCGCAGCCGCTCGGCATGCTGCAGTACTACGCCGAGCTCGGCAAGACGTACGAGCAGGAGGAGCAGCGGCCCGGCCTGTTCGGCCCGGTCACGGTGCGGCGCGAGCCCGTGGGCGTGGTGGCGGCCGTGGTGCCGTGGAACGTCCCGCAGTTCGTCACGATGACGAAGCTGGCGCCCGCACTGCTGGCCGGGTGCACGGTCGTGCTCAAGCCGGCGCCGGAGACGCCGCTGGACGCGTACCTGCTGGCCGAGTGGGTGGCCGAGGCGGGCGTGCCCGCGGGCGTGTTCAACGTCGTGGCCGCAGGGCGCGAGGTCGGCGAGCACCTGATCTCGCACGCCGGCGTGGACAAAGTGGCCTTCACCGGTTCGACGGCCGCCGGCCGGCGCATCGCGGCCATCTGCGGCGAGCAGCTCAAGCGGGTCAGCCTCGAGCTGGGCGGCAAGTCCGCGGCGATCATCCTGGACGACGCCGACCTGGCCGCCAGCATGGGCTTCCTGTCGATAGCCTCCCTCATGAACAACGGACAGGCGTGCGTGGCGCAGACCCGCATCCTGGCCTCCCGCAACCGCTACGACGAGGTCGTCGAGGCCGTCGCGAACATGGTCGGCTCCCAGCCCGTCGGCGACCCGGCCGACCCGGCGACCGGCGTCGGCCCGCTCGTGGCCAAGCGGCAGCAGCACCGGGTCGAGGGCTACATCAAGATCGGTATGGACGAGGGCGCCAAGGTCGTGACCGGCGGCCTGAACCGGCCGTACGACCGCGGCTGGTACGTCTCCCCCACCGTCTTCGCCGGCGTCACCAACGACATGCGTATCGCGCGCGAGGAGATCTTCGGCCCGGTCCTGGCCGTGATCCCGTACGAGGACGAGGCGGACGCCGTCAGGATCGCCAACGACAGCGACTACGGCCTTGCCGGCACGGTGTGGACGGCCGACACCGAGCGCGGCATGGAGGTGGCCCGCCAGGTGCGCACCGGCACATACGGCGTCAACTGCTTCATGCTGGAGACGAACGCGCCCTTCGGCGGCTACAAGGCCAGCGGCGTCGGCCGCGAGCTGGGTCCCGAGGGCCTGCAGGCCTACCTGGAGTACAAGTCGATCGCCCGGCTGGGCTGAGCCCTGCTCATGGCCTCACTCCGTGAGGCAGGCTCGGTCGCCTTCCCCCGCTCTGGTCGCTGCGCTCCCGCCGCTCCTCCAGGCGACGGCACTCCCTCGCCCTGCGCGGGGCCCCGCGGTGTGGCGCGGGGCCCGCGTGCAGGAATCGTCACCCAGCGCGCCCCCGCGACGCTGGGCGACCGCCTGACGACTGAAGTATGTCCCACGTCCACCGCATCGACGGTTTCCTTCCCCAGGGACTTTCTCCCGGCGGTTTCCTTCCTTCCGCCCTAGGTAGACGCGTTTCACTCACGAAAAGTTCGATGAGATCCATTTGCCGATACGGCGGATGAGATCGGGCGTCGCGGCGGACTCCGCGTGGCCGTATCCGGGCTCGATCCAGAGCTCCTTGGGCTCGCGCGCGCCGGCGTACAGCTGATGCGCGTGGTCCAGCGGGAAGAACGTGTCGGCGTCCCCGTGGACGATCAGCAGCGGCACCGGCGAGACGAGCGCGGCGGCCTCGTGGGGCGGCAGCGGGATCGGGTCCCACCGGCCGCGGGCGATCCTGGTGCGCTTGGCCACCCTCGCCGCCCAGCGCCCGAACGGTTGCTCGATGGCCCAGTGGACCTGGCGCATCGGCTTGGTGCCCCGGTAGTACCAGCGGGCCGGGCCGCTCACCGCCGCCACCGCGTCCACCCCGCCGCGCATCCCCGCGTGCCGTACGGCCACCGCCGCGCCCATGGAGAACCCCACGACCGCGACCTTCCGGTAGCCCGCCACGCGGGCATGCCTGACGGCGGCCTCCACGTCGAGGATCTCCAGGTCGCCGACCGTCGTCTCGCCGCCGGAGCGGCCGTGGCCGCGGAAGTCGAACGCGACCACGCCGCCGTACCCGCTCAGCACGTGCACGATGCGGCGCGCCGCACGCTCCCGCCACGAGCCGGTGAAGCCGTGCGCCATCACGATCCCGATGTCCGTGCCTGCGGAGGGGGTGTGGGCGGCGTCGATGCGGACCCCGTCTTCGGTCCTGAGCATGACGGGGAAATGGGGCGCGAAAGGCATGAATACGAGCTTAAGCTCGCTCGGCTGCCCATGCCCTCCAGCTCCTCCAGGTGACGCTCGCCGGACGCGGCCGGCTCGGTGACGATCAGTTCGGGATCACGATGCGGGCCGGCTCGACCAGCCACACGCCACCGGGGAACGACGGCGCCACTCGCGCCGCCACGCGCAGCGACAGGCGGGTCTTGCCGATGCCGCCCACCCCGCTGAGCGTGATCACCCGCTCATCGTCCACCGGGATCACTTTCCGTCAATGCCCCGCGACTGTGCGGATGCGGATGCGGGGGCGCTGAGGTCCGCGACGCTGATGACGATCCTCACGCGGGACTCCTCCGCCGCCTCCAGCGCCCGCGGGCCATCGGAGATCATCACGCGGGCGCCGCTGGCCCGGATGTGTTCCCTGAGCGCGTCCGCGTCGAGATCGGCGGGCACCGGCCAGGCCACGCCACCCGCGGCGATCACCGCGTCGGCAGCCACCAGCAGATCAGGGCCGACGGGCAGGCAGATGAGCACAGTGTCGCCCGACCGCACCCCACGGCTGCGCAACTGGACGATCGCGATGGCTGACCTCTCGTCCAGCTGCTCCTCGGTGAGCTTCAGGCCCGTGCCCGAGTCCACGATGACAATGCGCTCATCCATGCGGACTACGGTATGGAGGGCGTCTCGTGCGTACATGGGGCGGAATATGCAGATCCCTATGCAGAAGAGCCCGAGGGGCGCTCGGCCGCCCATACCGCGATCTGCGCGCGAGAGGTGTAGCCGAGCTTCTCCATGATGTTGGCGATGTGCCGCGCCACCGTGGCCGGGCTGATGACCAGTTCCTCCGCGATGGCCCGGTTCGACAGGCCGCGGGTGAGCAGGTGGGCGATCTCCAGCTCACGGGCGGTCAGCAGCGAGCGTCTGACGGGCTCGGCGGCCGCGGCCGGCTCCGGCGCCGGCCGCTCGCCCTCCAGCACGTGGCGGGCCGCGTCATCGGGGCTCGTCGCCCGGCCCCGGGACCAGAGCGACGCGGTGCGGCCGTCGCCCAGCTTGGCGCGGGCCCGGCCGAGCAGCGCCTCGATCCTGATCGTGGCCGAGTGCTGGCCGATCGACTCGCGCAGCGTGGCCGCCGCCGCGGCGGCCAGCACGGCGGCCTCCAGGTCACGTTCGTACTCGGCCAGGACCGACAGCCCCACCAGGCAGCGGGCCACGCCCTGGCGCTGGCCGGTCTCCCTGCTCAGCGCGAGGCTCGCGGCCAGCCGCTCCCTGGCCGTGCCGAACTCGTGCAGCATCGCCGCGACCCGGCCGATCCTGGCCAGGCAGCGGGCCAGGTCGGCGTCATTGCCGAGCTCGCGCAGCCACGGGACGGTCATCTCGTACTGCCTCTTGGCGGTCACCAGGTCGCCGCGGGCCTCGGCCACCGCGCCGAGCTGGGCCGCGGTCCTGGCCATGATCCAGCGGTGACTGTGCTCGCGGGCCCGCGCCAGCGCCTCCTCGCCGTGCCGCTGCGCCTCGCGCAGCCGGCCGCGGGTCAGCGCCACCGCCGACAGCCCGGCCAGCCCCGCCGCCTGGTTCCACGCGTCACCGGAGCGGGTGGCGATGGCCAGTCCCTCCTCCGCGTGGTGCACGGCCTCGTCCGGGCGGCCCATGCGCAGCAGCACCACGACGATGAGGCTGTGCATGACGCAGCGCGCGAACGTGTTGGCCGGCGACATGCCCGCCAGGCTCTCCCGCGCCACCTCCAGCGAGCGGCCCAGCTCGTCCCGCGCCTCCAGACCGTAGGCCAGGAACGCCTTGGCGTGCGCGATCTGCTCGCCGGTCACCCCGGACAGGTCGAGCGCGAGCAGCCGCTCGATCCAGCCGACGATCTCCGCCGGGTTGCCGCCGACGGGCAGCAGCCCCGTACTGGTGGTGCAGAGCCGCAGCGCCGGTGACGCGTTGCCGGACTCGGCGGCCCAGTCGAGCGCCACCCGCTGGTCGTCGAGCAGGCTCTTGCCGGCGGTCAGGGCCCGCAGCCGCGCCGGCCACGGCACGCCGGGCTCGACCATCTCGGTCGCGAAGTGGCGCTCCTGCAGCTCGCAGAGCACGCTGAGGTGCCGCTCGCGCAGAACCTCGCGCTCCCCGGCCTGCTCCAGACGCCCGACCGCGTACCGCTTGATCGTTTCCAGCAACCGGTAGCGCGTGCGGCCCTCGTCGCACAGCACGAGCGACTTGTCGACCAGGCCGCCCAGCAGGTCCACGATCTCCGCCCGCGAGATGGGCGGCTCGGCGCACACCTGCTCGGCCAGGTCCAGGTCGAAGCCGCCGGCGAACACCGACAGCCGGCGCAGCAGCACCTGCTCCTTGGCCGACAGCAGGTCGTAGCTCCACTCGACGGCCGCCAGCAGCGTGCGCTGGCGGGCGGGGGCGGTGCGGCCGCCCGTGGTCAGCAGCGAGAAACGATCGTCGATGCGGTCGGCGATCTGCCCGGGGCTGAGCAGGCTCGTACGTGCCGCCGCCAGCTCCAGCGCCAGCGGCAGCCCGTCGAGCGCCCGGCACAGACGTATGACGTCGGGCAGGCTGCCGGGGCCCAGACGGGTGCCCGCGGCCGCCGCGCGGTCAAGGAACAGCTGCACGGACTCGGCGTCGGCGCTCTCTGTGTTCGGCAGGTCCAGCGGCGGCACCCGCCAGATCAGCTCGCTGGCGATGCGCAGCGGCTCCCTGCTGGTGACCAGGACGCTCAGCCGCGGACAGGCGGCCACCAGCCCGGCCGTCACCTCCGCGCACCGGTCGACCAGGTGCTCGCAGTTGTCGAGCAGCAGCAGGCAGCGCAGGTCGCGCAGCCTGGCCGTCACGGTGTCGAGCAGCGGCCGGTTGGACTCCTCGCCCACCCGCAGCACGCGGGCGAGCTCCGGCACGACCAGCTCCGCCCGGCCGAGCCTGGCCAGCTCCACCAGCCAGATCCCGTCGGGGTAGGCCGGCACCAGCCCCGCGGCCACCCTCAGCGCCAGCCGGGTCTTCCCGATGCCGCCGACCCCGCACAGGGTCACGACGCGCGTCCGGCCGAACAATCCGCGCAGATCGTCGAGATCACGCTCGCGACCCACGAACCGGTTGGGCTCTGCTGGAAGGTTGTGCCGGGGCGGCTCTGGCATGTGGTCACCCTGCGTCGCGGATGGATCACACTCTCCCACAGTGTCGCACTTTTCCGAGGCCCTTCAGAGCCCGAGCGAGCTCACGACCGCCCTTTCGTCCACGACGCGCAGCATCGGATCGCCGAGCAGCCGTCTGGCCAGGTCATAGGGCGCCACGACCATGGTGGCCCGGCGCTCCTGGGCCAGCACGCGGCAGCCGATCAGGCTGGGCCCGTGGGCGACCACGACGTGGGCGCCGGACATCATCGCCAGATCCATCACCCGCAGGCCCCTGAACGGCTCGCTGACCGCGCTGAGCACGACGTCGTCCTTGCCGATCACCAGGCGCGCGGCCAGCCTGCGCAGGTCGCCGGCCAGCTCGATGTGGTCGAACACGCGCCGGCCGTCGAGCGTGATGGCGGGCCCGGCCAGCGGGCCGAACTCGACGGCGTCGTTCGCCAGCAGCTCGCCGAACGGCCTGGCCCCCGGCACCGGCTGGAACGAGAAGACGTGGTCGGCCTGCGCGACGGCCGGGTCGTAGGGACGGTGGGTGATCATCATGCGGGCCCGGCCCGCGGACCCGAGCATCGCGATCCCGCCGGCCCAGGCCACGGAGTGGACCGCGACGGGCAGCGCCGCGCCCAGCGGGACGTCGACGATCACGTGGTCGCCCTGCCGCAGGCCCTGGCGGCGCAGGCCCGCGGCGGCGCGGGTGACCCGGCGCACGAACGCGGAGTATGACAGCACCTCGCCGGATCTGACGTCGCTCACCGCCGGCTGGTCGCCCTTCGTCGGTGCCGAGGCCATAACCAGCTCTGTCCACGTCATGCCGACAATCTAGGGACCGGGCCCGTGATTGCCATGCGCACAATTGTGCAACCCGCTATGTAGGTGCGGACCTCGTCCCCGCAACCGACCGCGGCCGTCCGGGGGCGTTCGGCGCGCCTACGCTTGATCCACGCGGGACCACTCCCTCGAGCGCATCCTCGACGCCGCCGACGCGGTGCTGCTGGAGCGGGGCCTGCGCCGCTGCCGGCGCCCGCCGTCACCTGTTGCCGCTCTTGCCATGAGAGGGGATCAACTAGACTTAAGAGGTCGCGACTTCGCGCGGCCGCCCCCACGACACAGAGCGAGACGTCATCATGCCTTTGAACAGCCGCGACGACCTGCGGAACATCGCGATCATCGCGCACGTCGACCATGGCAAGACCACGCTGGTCGACGCCATGCTGTGGCAGTCCGGGGCGTTCCGCGCCAACCAGGACGTCGACGACCGCGTCATGGACTCCAACGACCTTGAGCGCGAGAAGGGCATCACCATTCTCGCGAAGAACACCGCGGTCAAGCACGGCGGCATGACCCTCAACATCATCGACACGCCCGGCCACGCCGACTTCGGCGGCGAGGTCGAGCGCGGCCTGTCGATGGTGGACGGCGTCGTGCTGCTGGTGGACGCTTCCGAGGGCCCGTTGCCGCAGACCCGCTTCGTGCTGCGCAAGGCGTTCGCCGCGAAGATGCCGGTCATCCTCTGCATCAACAAGGTCGACCGTCCCGACGCCCGCATCAAGGAGGTCGTCGACGAGGTCTACGAGCTGTTCATGGACCTCGACGCGACCGAGGAGCAGATCGACTTCCCGATCGTCTACGCCTCGGCGAAGGCCGGCCGGGCCTCGATGAACCGCCCGGAGGACGGCGGCATGCCGGACTCGGAGGATCTCGAGCCGCTGTTCGACATCATCAAGTCGACCATCCCGGCCCCGACGTACGACCCGAACGCGCCGCTGCAGGCCCACGTGACCAACCTCGACGCCTCCTCCTACCTCGGCCGCATCGCGCTGTGCCGGATCCACCAGGGCGTCATGCGCAAGGGCCAGCAGGTCGCCTGGTGCCGCACCGACGGCACCATCCAGCGCGTCAAGATCACCGAGCTGCTGATGACCGACGCCCTGGAGCGCAAGCCGGCCGAGGAGGCGGGCCCGGGCGACATCATCGCCATCGCCGGCATCCCCGAGATCATGATCGGCGAAACGCTGGCCGACCCCGACGACCCGCGCCCGCTGCCGCTGATCACCGTGGACGAGCCGGCCATCTCGATGACGATCGGCACCAACACCTCGCCGCTGGTCGGCAGGGTCAAGGGCGCCAAGGTCACCGCCCGCATGGTCAAGGACCGCCTCGAGAAGGAGCTCGTCGGCAACGTGTCGCTGCGCGTGCTGCCGACCGAGCGGCCCGACACCTGGGAGGTGCAGGGCCGCGGCGAGCTGGCGCTGGCCATCCTGGTCGAGCAGATGCGCCGCGAGGGCTACGAGCTGACCGTCGGCAAGCCGCAGGTGGTCACCAAGACCATCGACGGCAAGGTGCACGAGCCGGTCGAGCGCCTGACGGTCGACTGCCCGGAGGAATACCTCGGCGCGGTCACGCAGCTGCTGGCGGTGCGCAAGGGCCGCATGGAGCACATGACCAACCACGGCACCGGCTGGATCCGGATGGAGTTCGTGGTGCCGGCGCGCGGCTTGATCGGCTTCCGCACCGAGTTCCTGACCGAGACGCGCGGCACTGGCCTGGTGCACCACGTGTTCGACTCGTACGAGCCGTGGTTCGGCGAGCTGCGCACCCGTGCGAGCGGCTCGCTGGTGGCCGACCGCACCGGTCCCGTGACCGCGTTCGCCATGCTCAACCTGCAGGAGCGCGGCACGCTGTTCGTCTCGCCGACGACCGAGGTCTACGAAGGCATGATCATCGGCGAGAACTCCCGGTCCGACGACATGGACGTGAACATCACCAAGGAGAAGAAGCTCACCAACATGCGCTCCTCCACCTCCGAGGAAACGGAGAAGGTGATCCCGCCGCGCGTGCTGTCGCTGGAGCAGGCGCTCGAATTCATCCGCGAGGACGAGTGCGTGGAGGTCACCCCGGACGCCGTACGCATCCGCAAGGTCGTGCTCGACGCAGCCACCCGCGGCCGCGCCGCAGCCCGGGCCAAGCGCGCCTGAACGTTTTCCTTTTCGCCGGGCGAAGCGCTGCTTTCGGGTAAGTGCGGCGAGTAAGTGGCCGCCTCCAGCCACGTGCGATGAACGGACGCTCCCGTGTCATGCCGTAAAGAAAAGTTGTTATGGGAGCAGCTGTAATCACACCGTTACCGCACAACATAGAACATTTGCGCATGCCGGAGAATCATCCAAATTGTGGGAAAGCTCCGGATGGCAATCGCGTTCGGGCTGGCGCTGGTGTCGTTGGGGGCGATCGTTTGGTGCACCGTTGCCGCCAGACCGGTAGCGGGGCCTGCGGTCCCTAAGAGCACGGCGGCACGCAACCCGTGGGTGGCGGCCGCCGATCGCGCCGACCCCCTCGTGAAGTGGGCCCGCAGGGCCACCACCGAGGTCCTGCTCACCCGGGCGGACGGGGACGACCTGGAGCCCGTGCCCGAAGGGCGGCTGGATCCACGGCAGCGCCAGATCAAGGTGACCGTCATCCACCGGCTGCAGATGGACCGCAAGGACCCGCTCATCGAGGTGTTACGCCAGGGCAACGGGTTCCCCGGCGCGCTCCAGCAGGTCACGGACACCGCGTTCGGCGCGGTCAAGGTGAACGGCCCGGGCCTGGCGCCCACGACGCGCCAGGCGCCGATCCTCACCTCCGACGCCGAGCGCACCACGGCCGCCTTCAGGGTGACGCTGCTGCGGCAACTGGAGGAAAAGAAGCTGCTCGAGCTCGACTTCAACACCCCCAACGCGCGCCCCTTGATCGTCACCACGCGGTCGATCACCGTGCTGCCCGGCGAGTGGACCGTCCTGCGGCAGGAGGGCATCAGGCCGGAGCGGGAGCTGGAGGAGCGGCTGGACTTCACCATCGGGGCCTATCCGGTGAAGATGACGCTGGCGCCGGACTCCTACGGGTTCCCGGACGTGGTCGTGGCGGAGGACTTCTCGTGGGCGACCGCGCTCGGCGTGCTCACCGCGGCCGCGCTGGTCTTCTTCCTGCTGCGCTCGCTCGGCCGCGGCTGGTGGGAGCGGCTGCCCAACAGGGAGCTGGTCGTCGGACTCGCGCTGGCCGCGCCCACGCTGCTGATCCCGCTGTTCGCCAAGGACTGGTCGGCCGTCGCGTACGTGGTCCTCTTCGTCGCCGTGCCCGCGCTCGCGCTCCGGCACGCCGGGCGGGTGCTGCCCACCAGCCCGCCATGGAACACGCGCGACCTGCTGATCGTGACCGGGCTCGGCGTGGTGGTCGGGCTCGGCATGCTCAGCTGGTCCTGGCTGCATGGTCAGCTGTCCGGCCAGGCCCTGCTCACCGGCGGCGTGGTGGCGGCGCTGGCGGCCGCCGGGTCGGCGATCGCGTTCAGCGTGGACCTCGGGGTCAGGCCGGTCGTCGTCCGGCTGGCCGTGCTGTCGGCCGAGGCCGCGATCGGGCTGCTGGCGCTGGCGCTGTGGCTGCGGGCGCTGCTGAACGGCGTGTACCCGCCCGACAGCACCCGGCTCGTGCTGGCGCTGGGCTGGGCCATGATCCCGATCGCCGCCGTCGCGGTGGCCACCAAGCAGTGGAGCCGCGGCGCGGTCGTGGGCGCCGTGCTCGTCGGCCTGCTGGTGCAGGGGTGGCCGACCGAGTGGCTGGACGCCGGGTCGTGGAGCCTGGCCGTGCCGCAGCCGGTGCCCGCGATCGGCAGCCTGCCGCTCGACCCGATGGTGCGCGGCGTGCTCGGGCTGCTCCTGCTGGGGTTCCTGATGCTGGTGCTGCGGCTGCGGCGGCTCGGCGGGCAACTGGCGGCGGTGGACAACCCGGTCGCCGAGTACACGATGATCGCCGTACTCATGGTGCTGTACATCACACCCAGCGGCAGCACGACGCTGGCCGACATCGACGTGCCGCTGCCGCTGCTGGCGATCACCTCGATCGTCGCGTGGGCGACCGCCCGCTGGCTGCTCACCCGGCCGCACCTGCCGATCGTCGAACCCGCCACGCGGGAGGAGCACCGGGAGCTGATCAGAGCGGCCATCCACAAGCGCCTGCTGCTGATCGCCGAGCAGGAGCTGTACCGCGTCGGGCGGGGCAGGATCGGCTCGGGCGAGATGTCGATGACCGACTTCGACGAGCGACGCGACGCGCTGGAGACGGCGTTGCGGCAGCACGGGCGGCATCCGGAGACCGCGTTCGCCACGGCCGCGGCCTGCACGCCGTGGCACAACGGCGTTCACGCCTTCACCGTCAGCCTGCTGCTGAGCCTGCCCTTCACCCTCGTGTTCGGCCTGCCGGAAGGGGTTGACCCGACCACCTTCGTCTTCGACGGCCGCTACCTGATCACGCTGCCCGCCTTCGGGTTCCTGTTCGGCTACTTCTACCCGCGCGTCCGCGGCACCCAGCCGATGACCAAGGCCCTGCATCTCGCCGCCGCCGCGCTGCTGACCGAGCTGTCTGGCTATCTGTCGACGTTGGTGGAGCCGGACATCGGGGCTCTGGACAAGGCACAGGTGGTGGGGATCGTGGTGGGGCAGGTCATGCTGGTGTGCGTCGGGCTGGGGCTGTTCTGGGAGTGGCGCATCATGCATCTGGCCGACGAGCCCTGGGCGCGGGTACGCAACCTGCGCAGCGTACGCAGCCTCGCGGCGCCGACCCTTGCCCTGGTGCTGGCGGCCGGGACCACGGCGGCGACGTCGGCGGCCGGCCAGACGGTCGACCGCATACTCAAGGGCGACCAGGTGACCACGACCGCCCCCCGCTGACCCCGGCCACCACCGCACGAGACTGCGCCTCCGCGCCGGGGACGCCGGCGTGGTGGCCTACTTCGGGAGCCGGGCGCGTAGCTCGTCCAGGTGGGGCTCGATGTCCAGGCCCTGGGCGGACAACCACCGCGGGCTGCCGTACGTGCCCTTGTAGCGGTTGCCGCTGTCGCAGATCAGCGTGACGATGCTGCCCCGCTCCCCGGTCCGGCGCATCTCGTCGATGAGCTCCACGCAGGCCGCCATGTTCGTGCCCGTGGAGCCGCCGACGTCCAGGCCCGTGACCTCGCGGGTCCAGTGCATGGCGGCGATCGAGCGGGCGTCGGGGACGGCGATCATGCGGTCGATGACGGACGGCTGGAACGACGGCTCCACACGGGGGCGCCCGATGCCCTCGATGCGGGAGCCCCGGGCGGTGACGGTGGTGTCGCCGGTGATCCAGCTCGGGTAGAAGGCCGAGCCCTCGGGGTCGACGACGGCCAGGCGGGTGGCGTGGCGACGGTAGCGTATGTAGCGGCCGATGGTCGACGACGTGCCGCCGGTCCCGGCCCCGACCACGATCCACGAGGGCTCTGGGTGCGGCTCCAGCGACATCTGCGAATAGATCGATTCGGCGATGTTGTTGTTGCCGCGCCAGTCGGTGGCCCGCTCCGCGTACGTGAACTGGTCCATGAAGTGGCCGCCGGCCTCGGTGGCCAGACGGTGAGATTCCTCATAGATCGCGCCGGGGTCCGTCACGAGGTGACATTTGCCACCGTAGAACTCGATGAGGTGACACTTCTCCGGCGACGTGGACGCGGGCATGACGGCGATGAACGGCAGCCCCAGCAGCCGGGCGAAATACGCCTCGCTCACGGCCGTGGACCCGCTGGACGCCTCGACGATCGTCGTCGTGGGTCCGATCCAGCCGTTGGCCAGGCCGTACAGGAATAGGGAGCGAGCAAGTCGGTGTTTCAGTGAACCGGTTGGGTGCACTGACTCGTCTTTCAAGTAGAGGTTTACACCCCAGTCCGAGGGCAGCGGAAAGACGTGCAGGTGTGTGTCGCAACTGCGGTTGGCGTCGGCCTCGACGGTACGTATGGCCTCCGCCACCCAGCGGCGTGTCCCCGTGTCGTGACGGTCCACGAAATCCATGTCCTTACGCTATCCCATGTGACTTTTGCCACTAGAACTACACAATTGGATGGCTAGTGTTATGATACTGAGACTTGTCCGGCCGTGGACGTGACCACGCACGCCGCGAGCAGATGGACGGAAACCCCTTCTGACCAAGGCGGAACCTCGCTAACGCGTCCCTTAGCTGGGACTTGCCATGATGGGACCGACGGCAGGCGGCCTGTGCCGAAACGGGGGATAGCGCAAGGGGGAATGAATTGATCACTATGACCGATGAGCAGCGTCAAGACTGGTTCGAACGCGATGTCGTGCCTGTGACATCACAGCTGTTCGCCTCCGCCATGCGCCTCACCCGTAACGCCGCCGACGCGGAGGATCTGGTGCAGGAGACAGTGGCGAAGGCGTACACGTCGTATCACCAGTTCCGCGAGGGCACCAACCTCAAGGCGTGGCTGCACCGGATCCTGACGAACAACTTCATCAACGACTACCGGAAGAAGCAGCGCTCGCCCAAGCTGTCGGCCGCCGAGGAGATCGAGGACTGGCAGCTGCACGCCGCCGAGTCGCACAGCTCGACCGGCCTGCGATCGGCCGAGACCGAGGCGCTCGACCGGCTGCCCGACAGCGTCGTGATGAACGCCCTGCGCTCCCTCCCCGAGGACTTCCGCGTGGCCGTCTACCTGGCCGACGTCGAGGGGTTCGCGTACAAGGAGATCGCCGAGCGCATGGGCACGCCCATCGGCACGGTGATGTCCCGGCTGCACCGGGGCCGCCGCCAGCTGCGCGGCATGCTGGAGGAGTACGCCCGCGAGGAGGGCGCGCTCCGGGTCCCCGCCCAGAGAGCCGCTTAGGACTCCAGAGAAAGATGAAGGCGGACGCGTAACACGCCGCCTTCCGCGCGCAACTCCACGAGGTCGCAGAGCTGCCGGCTGATCCAGAGCCCGTATCCCCTGGGGGATTCGGGCTCGGGTGGTATGTAGCCGGGTAAGGGGTCGTCCAGAGCGCCGCCGGGGTCGGCGATCTCGCAGATCAGCTCCCCGTCGCTCACCCACATCGTGATCGCGCCGTACCCGGCGCCGTGCTCGACGCTGTTCGCGGCGATCTCCGAGACGCTGATGACCAGCGAGGTGATCAGGTTGCGGTCCATGCCCGCGGCCCTGGCGTAGTCGCCCACGCTCTGGCGCAGCCGCCGCAGCTCGCGAGCGGTGAACCGGATGGTCACGGCGCCGGGGCCGGGCTCGGGCAGCGGGACGCGGTCGTCGTTCAGCACCAGCTCGTGGGGCGGGATGAAGCTGGTGCTCGTCGCCTCGCCGTCCGCGCCGAGCAGCAGCGGATGGTTCACCGCGTTGTATTCGAGCACGTCGGGCGGCACCCTGCGCAGGTCGTACAGGCACAGCATGACGGCCGATGCCCCGCCGAGCGCGGCGTTCACCACGGACTCGTAGCGGATCATCTCCGTGATCTCGCGCCGGCTCCTGCCTTCCCAGCTGGGCTCGCCGATCACGAGTGTGCGGCGCCCCCGGGTGTACTCGTGGTAGGCGGCCAGGGTGCGGTACGGGTGGCCGTACCAGGCGGTGGAGACCCGGCTGTCGATGCGTCCCGCGTCGTGGCCCAGGGCGGCGGTCAGCAGGTCGAGCTTGCGGGCGGAGGTGATCACCAGCACCCGCCTGCCCTCGGTGAGCGCGGCCCGCACGCGTGGCACGGCGAGGTTGAGAAAGGACTCATCAGAGTCGTACGGCACGCCGACGTGCCTCAGACCCTCGCCATTGATACGTGCCCGCTCAGGGCGCACGGGCGAAACGTAGCAAGCGCCGGCGGTGCTACGCAACGGCTATCAGGGCCACCGCGCCGAGCGCGCATGCCACACCCACCACCTGGACGCCTCCCAGCCGTTCGCCGAGCACCTGTCTCGCCAGCAGCAGGGTGCTGGCGGGGTAGAGCGAGACCAGCACGGCCACCAGGCTCAGCAGCCCCTGGCGCTGCGCCAGCAGGTAGAGGACGTTGGCCACCATGTCGAGCACGCCCGCGGCCAGGATGATGTGCAGCGAGCCCGCCCCCGGCCGCAACGAGCGCCGGGCGGCCAGGGCCACCAGCACCACCATGGACACCGAGGACAGCCGGGCCCCCACCAGCGGCCACAGTCCCGCGTCCCCCGGCGCCATGGCGAGCAGAATGAAGAACCCGCCGAACCCGGCGCCGGCCGCCAGCGCGGTCAGCAGCGCGCCGATCGAGGCCCGCCCGCCCGGGGACGCGTCCTGGCTGACCAGCAGCACCGATCCCAGCGCCAGCGCCACGCCGACCAGCGCCCAGACCCCGGGCCGCTCGCCGGTCGCCAGCCCGAACACGACGGGCAGCGCCGCCGAGGTCACCGCCGTCGTCGGCGCGACCACCGACATGACACCCGTGGCCAGCGCCCGGTAGAACAGCGCCAGCCCGGCAGCGCCCGACAGCCCGGCGGCCAGCCCCCAGAGCAGCGCCCGGTCGCTGAACACGCCCGGCAGCAGCGGCAGCAGGCCGAGGATCAGCGCCAGGCCCGCGATCTGTGAGAGCACGACGACGGAGAGCACCTGGGTCCGCTTGCTGGCCAGGCCGCCGAAGAAGTCGGCCGTCCCGTAGACCACCGCACAGGCGGTCGCCAAGATCACTGCAGTCACCAATCGCCCCTTCAGTTCACTACGTTGCACTACTAGTACAACACATTAGGTGCAACACAGTGCAAAAACGTTTCACTAGACTGGACTCCCATGGAGGACCCCGCACTCATCAACCAGGCCATCGCCAACAACGTCCGCTTCCAGCGCTCGCACCGAGGGCTGACGCTGGACCAGCTGGCCGCCCGATCAGGCGTGAGCCGGGGGATGCTCGTGCAGGTCGAGCAGGGACGCACGAACCCGAGCGTCTCCACCCTCACCAGGATCGCCTCGGCCCTGGGCGTCACCGTGGCCCGGCTGGTCGAGGTCGGCGACGTCCCCATGGTGCGCATCGTGGACAAGTCGGACGTGGTGACGTTCCACCAGGGCCAGGTGGAGGCGCGGCTGCTCGTCGGCGCGGACACGCCGATGATCCTGGAGCTGTGGGACTGGCGTCTGGCGCCGGGCGAGCACCATGACGGCGACGCCCACCCGCCAGGCACCCGCGAGATGGTGACGGTGCTGGAGGGCGAGCTGACGCTCACCGTGTACGGCAAGAGCCACGTGATCGGCAAGGACGACGCGGTGCTCTTCACCGCCGACCGCCCCCACCGCTACGCGAACCGGGGCGAGGAGGACCTCCGGTTGATCATGGTGGTCGCCGAACCGCGCGAGACGCACGACCAATAACGGAAACAGTATGGAAAAGCTAGGTAACCATCGGTAACTTGTGCGGTAGGTGAGGCTCCCGTTACAGGAGGTACACGATGGCAACCCGCCGTTCCACCGGCTTCGGCCGGCGATAGTTGACGATTGCTGTATGTCTTGGACGGCTCATGCCCGTTGCTGGGTACATCCCTGGTGTCACGGCGAACGTCGGCAGGGGGTGGCGTGTGAGTGAGGCCCGAGCGGCGACGGAGAAGCTCCAGGTAGAGCTTCATGGTCTGGGCGTCACCAGCGCGTACGAGGTGGGCGACGACGCGACCATCTCGGTGTGGATAGGCCTGGTCGTGCGGTATAGGGATGGTTTTTACCGTTGGCAGGAAGGACCGGCGAAACGTCGGCATCTGGGTACGGATCCGCTTGGATGTGCCATACGCGTGGCGCGCCGCTGCAAGGAATTGCAGGCGGATGTCCCACTCTGGTGGGACGACCTGGCCAGGGAGCTGCGGGGGGAACCGGTCCAGGACTATCCGTAGGCCCCCGTATGCGGCGTTTCGGGGGGAAGCATGCGCGTCTGGGCCTTGCCGCTGGCCCTGCTCGCTCTGGCGGCCTGCGTCACGCGCTCGGTGGCGCACCACCGGTCGGCAGAGGAGCCGCCGGTCGCGCCGATGAGGCCGGTGAGCGTCGATCCCGTCCTGCTGGCCAGACGGCTGGCCTCGATGCAGGCCGGCTGGCCGCGCAGCCGCAGCTTCGACTGCACGCGGATCAAGTGCGTGGCCCTGACCTTCGACGACGGGCCGGGCGAGCACACCGGAAGACTGCTCGACCTGCTCGGCAGGCGTGACGTCAGGGCCACGTTCTTCGTCATCGGGCAGATGGTGGCGGCCGACAAAGGGGGGCGTACCGTCCGCCGCATCGTGGACGAGGGCCACGAGATCGGCAACCACACCTGGAGCCATCCGCCGCTGGCCGAGCTGCCGCACGCGGCGGTCCGGCGCGAGCTCAAGCACACCGAGAACATCGTGCAGCGGCTCACCGGGGTGCGGATGCGGATGATGCGGCCTCCGTACGGGTCCACGGACGAGCAGGTGGCCGCGGAGACCCGCCGCGAGGGGCTGGCCCAGATCCTCTGGAGCCTCGACACCCTCGACTGGCGCGACCGGGACACCTCGACCGTCGCCAGGCGGGCGGGCCGGGCCGCGCCGGGGTCGATCGTGCTGCTGCACGACATCCACCGCAGCACCGTGGACGCCGTGCCGGCGATGCTCGACACGCTGGGCAGGAAGGGCTACACGTTCGTGACGGTCTCGGAGTTGTACGGCAAGACGCCGGCGCCGGGGAAGATGTACACCGCTCGCTGACCCGGGTTGTCGGTGGCGCGTGGCACCCTTACGACATGGGTTTCACCGGTTTCCCCGACGAGGCGTTCATCTTTTACGAGGGCCTCGAGGCGGACAACTCGAAGACATACTTCACCCGGCACAAGCAGCTCTACGAGGAGGCCGTGCGGGCGCCCATGATCGCCCTCACGGACGAGCTCGCCGCCGAGTTCGGGCCCGCGCAGCTCTTCCGGCCCTATCGTGACGTGCGCTTCGCCAAGGACAAGTCGCCCTACAAGACCCATCAGGGCGCCTTCGTGGACCTGATGCCCGGCATCGGGCTCTACGTCGAGATCAGCGCGTCCGGGCTGTTCACGGCGGGCGGCTTCTACACACAGGCGGCCGACCAGATCGCCCGCTACCGGGCGGCGGTGGACGAGGACCTGACGGGCAAACCCCTGTCGGCGATCACCGACGCACTGGTGGCGGCCGGCTACGCGCTGGAGGGCGAGCGCCTGAAGACCAAACCTCGCGGATTCAGCGAGGACCACCCCCGCATCGGCCTGCTCCGCCACAAGTCTCTGTACGCGGGGATGCGATTCGAGCCCGAGCCCTGGGTGCACACGCCGCAGGCCCGCTCCCGGGTGGAGCAGACCTGGCGCGCCTACGGCCCCCTGGTCGAATGGCTCTGCGCCCATGTCCGGGGCAGCGAGCTCCCGCGCCGGTGACCGCCGCGTCGCAGGGGGCGGTCACCGGCAGTGCGGCGGACGGTCAGGAGGTGGTCCTGGCCGGGTCGACGCCGAAGAACTTGGCGACGTCGTCCAGGATGGAGTGCGCGCCCTGGATGCCCACGGCGGTCATCCACGTCAGGTCGGCGACCTCGCGCTTCTCACCCTTGAGCTTGGCCCAGAGCGGGTTGCCCACGAACTTCTCCTTCGGCTCTTCGGCCGACGGGTCCTGGTAGGTGGAGACGAAGATGTGGTCGGCGTCCAGGTCCGGGATCCGCTCCTGGCTCACGTCCACCGCGATCGTGTCCTGCACGGTCGGCTGGCCGTCGGGGCGCGGGAAGCCGACGTCCTTCATCACGATGCCGGAGTAGGACTTCTCCACGTAGAGGCGGACCGTCGGCTCACCGGCGAAACGCACGATCGAGATCGTCGGCAGCTTGCCGTCCTTCTCCTTGATCGCCGTGCCGATCTTGGCCGCCCGGTCCTCATACTCCTTGATCTTGGTGTCCGCGAGCTCCTCCTTGCCCAGGGTCTGGCCCATGAGCCGGATGTTCTCCTTCCAGATGGCCCCGGTCGTCTCGCTGAAGACGGTCGGCGCGATCTTGGACAGCTTGTCGTACAGGGCCTCGTGCCGGACCTTCGCCGAGACGATCAGGTCGGGCTTGAGCGCCATGATCTTCTCCAGGCTCGGCTGCTCCAGCGTGCCGACCGGGGTGGCCTCCTTGCCGTACTCCGCGGCAACCGTCCCCAGGTAGTCCGGAAGCTTGTCGTCGAGCGAGCGGTATGTCGTGTAGCCCACCACGGGCGTCTCCAGCGTGAGGACCGCGTCCACGAAGCTCTGGTCGAGCGCGACCACCCGCTTCGGCTGGGCCGGGATCTTGGTCTCGCCCATCGCGTGCTTCACGGTCCTGAACGGAGTGCTCGCCGTGTCCGCCGTGGAGGTGGTGGTGGCCGCTGGCTCGCTGGAGCCGCAGGCGGCGAGTCCCGCCACGAGGAGTGCGCCGACCAGCGCGCGCAACGGTCTCATCTGCAATCCCTTTCCCAGGAAGTAAGGCAAACCTAAATTAGGTTAGCCCTGCCTAAGCTGGCATACTTCACCAGGATCGAGCAAATGCTGAGGAGGAACCGGGTGAGCGCAACGGTCGCCGCGCCGCGCCTCTACGGCATTCGTCAACGCCGGATCGCCGTCCTCGTCGCGCTTCTCGCCGCCGTGGCGGTCGCCGTCGTGATGAGCGTCACGATCGGCTCCAAGTCCGTGCCGCTCGCGGACGCCTGGCACGCGCTCACCGCACCCACCGGCAGCGAGAACGACATCATCATCCGCTCGCTCCGCGTCCCGAGGACCGTCTTAGGAGTGCTCGCCGGCGTCGCGCTGGGCGTGGCGGGCGCGCTCATGCAGGGCCACACCCGCAACCCGCTCGCCGACCCGGGACTGCTCGGCGTCACGCAGGGGGCGGCGTTCGCGATGGTGGCCTCGATCATCCTGCTCGGCGCCTCCAGCCTGCTCGTCTACATCTGGTTCGGGCTGGCGGGCGCGCTGGTGGCCAGCGTGGCGGTGTTCGCGCTCGGCATGGTGGGCGGCAGAGGCGGGCCCACCCCGGTCACGCTGGCGCTCGCGGGGACCGCGGTCAGCGCCTTCCTGTACGCGCTCACCTCCGCCATCGTCCTGTTGGACGAGCAGGCGATGGACGTGTTCCGCTTCTGGCAGGCGGGCTCGATCGCGGCCAGGGGCTCCGACGTGGTCTGGCAGGTGGTGCCGTTCATCCTGGTGGGCCTGGTCCTGGCGATCGCGAACGCGCCGGGGCTGAACGCGCTCTCCCTCGGCGAGGACGTGGCCAGGAGCCTCGGCCAGAACATCGCCATGACCCGCACCGTCGGCGTCGCCGCCGTCACCCTGCTGACGGGCGCGGCGGTCGCCGCCTGCGGTTCGCTGTCGTTCGTCGGACTGATCGTGCCCCATCTGGCGCGCCCCCTGTCGGGCACCGACCACCGCTGGTTGCTGCCGTACTCGGGGCTGATCGGCGCGGCGCTGCTGCTGCTCGCCGACGTGATCGGCCGCGTGGTGGCGCCTCCGGGAGAGCTGGAGGTGGGCGTGGTGCTCGCGTTGATCGGCGCCCCGTTCTTCGTGGCCCTGGTCCGCCGCAGGAAGCCGGTGCGCCTGTGATGACCGCCCTCCCCCTGCGCGTCGGCGCCCTGTCCTGGCGGGTACGCCTGCGCGGCGTCGCGATCACCCTGCTCGGCCTCGTGCTCCTCGCCCTGCTCATGGCCATGAACATGCGCATCGGCGACATCCAGATGACGCTCGCCGAGGTCGTCGCCGGCACGTTCGACCAGAACAGCGCCGCCCACTTCGTCATCATGGAGCTACGCCTGCCGCGCGCCCTGACCGGCGCCCTGGTCGGCGCCGCGCTCGCGCTGTCCGGCGCGATCATCCAGTCCATCGCCCGCAACCCGCTGGCCAGCCCCGAGATCCTCGGCGTCACCACCGGCGCCTCCGTCATGGTCGTGGCGGGCGTGGTGGCCAGCGGCAGCGTGTACGGCGGCACCAGCGGCCTGCTGTCCACCCTCGGCATCCCCGCGCTCGCCCTGCTCGGCGGCCTGATCGGCGCGACAGTCGTGTACGGCCTGGCGTGGCGGCGCGGCCTGGACGGCTACCGCCTGGTGCTCGTCGGCATCGGCGTGGCCGCCGTCTTCACCAACGTCAAGTTCTGGCTCCTGACCGTCGGCGACGTCAACGACACCAGCCGCGCCATGGTGTGGATCAGCGGCTCGCTCAACGGCCGCGGCTGGGAGCACGTCGTGCCCACGGCGCTGGCCCTGGCCGTGCTGGTGCCGCTGACCCTGCTCGGCACCCGCTCGCTCGACGCGCTGCGCTTCGGCGACGACACGGTCACCTCCCTGGGCATCAGGACGAACCTGGCGCGCGCCCTGATGATCCTGGCCGCCGTGCTGCTGGCCGCCGTGGCCACCGCGTCCGCCGGGCCGATCGCGTTCGTGGCGCTCGCCTCGCCGCAGATCGCGCTCCGGCTGGCGCGCTCGGGGCAGCCTCCGCTGTTGTGCTCGGCGGTCATCGGCGGCGTCCTCACCACGGCCGCCGACCTGATCGCCAGGACCGCGTTCTCCCCGCTCGAACTGCCCGTCGGCATCGTCACCGCCGTGCTGGGCGCCCCCTACTTGATCCATCTGATCTGGAGGGCACGCAAGTGAGACTGCAGGCCGCCGCCGTCAAGCTCGGCTACGGCGACCGGATCGTCGTCGACGGGCTTGATCTGGCCATCGAGGCGGGCACCGTGACCACCATCATCGGCCCGAACGGCTGCGGCAAGTCGACCCTGCTGCGCGCGCTCGGCCGCCTGCTCAAGCCCCACGGCGGCGAGGTGCTGCTGGACGGCAAGCGCATCGACAAGATCCCCACCCGCGAGGTGGCCAAGATCCTCGGCGTGCTGCCCCAGGCGCCCATCGCTCCGGAGGGGCTGACCGTGGCCGATCTGGTGGCCAGGGGCCGGCATCCGCACCAGACGTGGTACCGGCAGTGGTCCTCCGACGACGAGGAGGCAGTCGCCACCGCGCTCGACATGACGGGCCTCGCCGACCTGGCCGAGCGGCCGCTGGACGAGCTGTCGGGCGGGCAGCGGCAGCGGGCGTGGATCTCCATGGCGCTGGCGCAGGGCACCGATCTGCTGCTGCTCGACGAGCCCACGACCTTCCTCGACCTGGCACATCAGGTGGAGGTGCTGGAGCTCGTACGGCACCTGCACCAGGAGGCGGGCCGCACGGTCGTCATGGTGCTGCACGACCTCAACCTGGCCGCCCGCTACGCCGACCGGCTGGTGGCCATGCGCGCCGGCAAGGTGATCGCGGCGGGGACCCCGCACGAGGTGCTCACCGAGGAGCTGCTGGGGGACGTGTTCGAGCTGGACGCCAAGGTCATCGAGGACCCGGTGGCGGGGACTCCGCTGGTCGTCCCGATCCGCCCGCGTTCCCATCCTCCACAGCCGCCGGCCTGACCCGGCGCCCACGGGTCACACCTCTGCCAGCGCCCGCCCGACGTCTTCGTCGCCCGGGGCCAGCTCGGCGGCCCTGAGCAGGTCCCGCCTGGCCGCGTCCGGCCGGCTCATGGCCCGGTAGACCACTGACCGGTTGAACAGCAGCTCGGCGCTCTCCGTCAGCTTCAGCGCACGGTCGAGGTCGGCCAGCGCCGCTTCGTTGTCGCCGCGCTCGTAGGCCAGCTCCGCCCTGCCGGCCAGGCCCGCCGGCAGCTCGGGGTCGAACTCCAGCGCCTGGTCGAACGCGGTCCGCGCCTCCAGGTGGCGGCCCTCGGCCAGCTCCACCTGCCCGAGCACGCACAGCAGGTGCGGATCGCGCGGCGCCAGCGCGAGCCCCCGCTCGACGTCCTCCCTGGCCCGCTCGTAGTCTCCCTGGGCCACGAAGATCCCGCTGCGGTTCACGTACGCGGGCGCGAAATCCGGGTCCAGCTCCAGCGTGTGGTCCAGGTCGGCGCGGGCGCCCGCCAGGTCGCCGGCGGCGAAGCGGAGCTCGGACCGGTTGTAGTACGCCTCCGGGAAGGGCGGGCTCAGCCGCATGACGGCCTCGTAGTCGGCCAGCGCCTCGTCCGCTCTGCCGAGCTGGTGCAGCAGGTTGCCCCGGTCGAGGTAGTAGTCGGGGTAGCCGGGGTCGGCCTCGATGGCGCGCGTGTAGTCGGCCAGCGCCTCCTCCGCGCGGCCCGCCATGGCCAGGAGCTGGGCCCGGTTGGCGTGGAGGACGAGACGGTGGATCGGGTGCTCGTCCGGCAAGTCGGCCTCGGCCAGATCGATGGCCCGCTGGACGAGCTCCATGGCGGCGTCGTGGCGGCCCCTGCGTACTTCGACCAGGGCCTTGCCGTTGAGGTCGAACCCCAGGTGGAAGGCCCGCTCCCGGGGGTCGGGCAGCAGGGACGTGATGGTGACGGCCTCGTTGATCCAGGACAGGGCCTGTTCGGGGTCGCGGCGGGCCGGGTCGTGGTGGCGTACGAGGATCATGGCGGTGGCGTACGCGATCGTGGCGCGGTGCTTGGGGTCGATACACGTGCGGCGCGCGCGGTCGTAGAGCTCGCGGGCCTCGTCCTCGCGTTCGATGGCCTCCAGCGCGGCGGCCACCCGCTGCAGGAGCCCGGGGTCGTCCACGCCGCGCAGCCGCGCCAGGCCCGACTCGGCCATGGCGTGGTGGAAGCCCTCGTCCCGGTAGCGGTCGAAGTCGGCCGGCAGCGGCCCCGTGCGCGGAGCCGGTGGGCCCTCCTCGATGGTCAGGAGGCCGGGGTCGAGCCTGCGCCGCAGCACGGCGACGAGCTCCACGTCGGTGTGGTCGGCCTCGCCCAGGTTGGTCACGGTGAGCGTCAGCGCGCCGGCGCGGCTCAGATGGTCGCGGACGAATTCGGCCAGCCCGTTGGCGATCCTCAGGCTGCGGCGGGCACCGGGCACGAGGACCCGTTGCGCCCTGGGCAGGCTGTCGGCCAGCGAGCGCCGGCGTGCCGGGACGACGTCGCGCAGGCGCGGCGCGGCCGCGCGGATCTCGATGTCGTGGGCGGCGACCAGATCGGGCCGGTGCTCCAGCGCCTGTGGGACGAGGTGGCCGAGGAGCGCGGCGGCGAGTGTGTACGGACCGCCGATGCGGCGATCCGCGTCCAGGAGGATCGTGCTCACGCGCGCGCCCCCTTCCGTGGTGCCGGCGCCCCACGCGGAGACGCCGGCGTCGGCGGCATCAGGCGTTGTGTCTCGGCGCGGCCCCGGCGGTGGGTTTCACGGTCCCTGGCCGATGAACGACGATCTTCTTCATGGGCGCCCTTTCACGATCATTGATGACCGGAATATGTCAGCACACCGCAAAGTCACCGATCAACATTTATCTGGTAAGGGCTATTCCGCCGTTAATTACCGTGCGGCCGGAACATCGTCAGTCCCCGAGAATGGCGTCCACGAACACCTCGGGATCGAACGGCGCCAGGTCGTCCGGCCCTTCGCCGAGCCCCACCAGCTTGACCGGGACCCCCAGCTCGCGCTGCACCGAGATCACGATGCCGCCCTTGGCGGTGCCGTCGAGCTTGGTCAGCGCGATGCCCGTGATGTTGACGACCTCGGCGAACACCTGAGCCTGGCGCATGCCGTTCTGGCCCGTGGTGGCGTCGAGGACGAGCAGCACCTCGTCGACCGTGGCCTTCTTCTCGATGACCCTCTTGACCTTGCCGAGCTCGTCCATGAGGCCGGTCTTGGTGTGCAGGCGGCCGGCCGTGTCGACGATGACGGCGTCGACCTTCTCCTCGATGCCCTTGGCGACGGCGTCGAACGCCACCGAGGCCGGGTCGCCGCCCTCGGGGCCGCGCACCGTGTCGGCGCCGACCCGCTCGCCCCAGGTCTGGAGCTGGTCGGCGGCGGCCGCGCGGAAGGTGTCGGCCGCGCCGAGCACGACCTTCTTGCCGTCGCCGACGAGCGAGCGGGCGAGCTTGCCGGTGGTGGTGGTCTTGCCGGTGCCGTTGACGCCCACGACGAGCACCACCGCGGGGCGCTCGCCGTGCTTCTGAACGTGGAGGGTGCGGTCGAGGTCGGGGTTGATCTGAGCGAGCAGCTCCTCGCGCAGCAGGGCGCGCACCTCGCCGGGCGTGCGGCTGCCCAGCACCTTGACCTTGGTGCGCAGGTCCTCGACCATGATCTGGGTCGGCGCGACGCCCACGTCGGCCGTGATCAGGCTCTCCTCGATCTCGTCCCACACGTCGTCGTCGAGCCGGTCGCGGGAGAGCAGCTCCAGCAGCCCGCGCCCGAGCGCGCTCTGCGAGCGGGCCAGCCGCGAGCGCAGCCGCACCATCCGGCCCGCGGACGGCGGCGGCACCTCGATCTCAGGCTTGACGACCATCGGCTCGGCCGGTTTGACGGGGGGCGGGAGCGTCGTGGTCGCGCCCTCGCCCTCCTCCGTCGCCGGCCGCCGCTCCTCGGGCTTCTCCGGAATGGGGGGCGCCTCGGGCGGCTTGACCGGCGGGGGCGCCTTGCGGCCCGGCCTGAAGAGCAGGAAGAGACCGCCGGCCGCCAGCAGGGCGACGACGGCCACGATCACTATGACGCCGAGGTAACCATCCACAAGATGTCAGTTTTCCAGATCGACCGGCATGGTCATGCCCAAGGCCACACCGATCAGGCCGGTTCGCACCTCACAACCACCATCCGACCACCCGCCACCGGGCGCGATTCCGTCTTTTCTCCCCTGAAAGGACCTCACCCGAATCTCCCCGAAAAGACCTCACCCGAATCTCCCCGAAAAGACCTCACCCGAATAGGTCCCCGGGAAGGACCGGACCGGAGCCACACCGGGCGCGATTCCCCGCCCTTCTCCAGAGGGACCTCAGGCGGACTCGCGCTCCCGCAGCCGCTGGCTGACGACCTGGGTCACGCCGTCACCGCGCATCGACACGCCGTAGAGCGCGTCGGCGATCTCCATCGTGCGCTTGTTGTGGGTGATGACGATCAGCTGCGAGCTCTGCCGCAGCTCCTCGAACAGCGTCAGCAGCCGCTGTGTGTTCGTGTCGTCGAGCGCGGCCTCGACCTCGTCCATCACGTAGAACGGCGAGGGCCGCGCCTTGAAGATCGAGATCAGGAACGCCACCGCCGTGAGCGACCGCTCGCCGCCGGACAGCAGCGACAGCCGCTTGACCTTCTTGCCCGGCGGCCTGGCCTCGACCTCGATCCCGGTGGTCAGCATGTCGTTCGGGTCGGTCAGCACCAGCCGGCCGTCGCCTCCGGGGAACACCCGGGTGAAGATCTGCTCGAACTCGCGGGCCACGTCCTCGTAGGCGGAGGCGAACATCTGCTCGACCCGGTCGTCGACCTCCTTGACCACGGTCAGCAGGTCACGCCTGGTCTTCTTGAGGTCCTCCAGCTGCGAGGTCAGGAACGAGTGCCGCTCCTCCAGCGCCGCGAACTCCTCCAGGGCGAGGGGGTTGACCTTGCCGAGCTGGTTCATCTGGCGTTCGGCGATCCTGGCCCGCTTCTCCTGCTCCTCGCGGACGTAGGGCACGGGCGGGTCGCCGGGGACCGGGACCTCGGGGCCGTACTCGGAGATCAGAGCCTCGATCTCGACGCCGAACTCCTCCATCGCCCGCTGCTCCAGCTGCTCCAGCCGCAGGCGCTGCTCGGTGCGGGCCACCTCGCTGCCGTGCACGCGGTTGACCAGCTTGTCGAGCTCCTGGCCGAGCTCGCGTACGCGCAGGCGCACCTGCTTGAGCTCGGCGTCGACGGCGACCCTGGCCAGGTCGGCCTCGTCGCGCTCCCTGGCGGCGACCTGGACCGACTCGGAAAGGGCCCTGAGCACCTGTTTGGCGCCCTTGCTGACGGCTTCGGCCACGGCGGCCTGCCGCCTGCGCCTGGCGCGCTGAGCGGCCGCCTGGGCGCGTTCCTCGCGCTCCCGTGCGGCGGCGCGCATGAGGGCGTCGGCGCGGCCCTCGATGCCCTTGACGCGCTCCTCGGCGGTGCGTACCTGGAGGCGGGTGTCCATCTCGCGCTGCCTGGCGGCCTCGCAGGCGGCCGCCAGCTCGTCGCGCCGGTCGGTGGTGGGCTCGGACTCGAGCTCCTGGGCGTATTCGGCCTCGGCCAGGCGGATCTCCAGCTCGGCCAGCTCCTCCATGCCCTCGGCTCGGGCCTCCTCCGCCTTGGTGACGCTCCTTGTCAGCCGCTCGGCCTCGTCGCGGGCGGCGTTGGCGGCGGCCTCGAGCTGGGCCAGGCGCCTGGCGGCCGCGGCGTTGCGCTGGTCGGCCTCCCGCTGGCGGGCCCTGACCTGGTCGAGAGCGCCCTGGGCGGCGCTCACGCCCGCCTGGGCGGTGGTGACGGCGGTCTGGGCCTCGCCGGCCTGCGCCTGGGCGGCCTCCAGGGCGGTCTGGGCGCGCTGCTCCTGGACGATCGCCTCGTCCATCGCCGCGGCGGTCTCCTCCGCCCTCGCCTCGGCCTCCTCCAGGTCCCTGACGGCCTCGTCCAGCGCCGCCCTGACCTGGAGCACGGAGGTGCCTGCTTCAGACCCGCCGCTGGCCAGATGGGCACCCACCACGTCGCCCGCCTTGGTGACGGCCCTGAGCCCGGGGTTGCGCTCGACCAGCGCCCGCGCGGCCCCCAGGTCGTCCACGACGACGACGTCCACGAGCACGTGGTCGAGGGCGGGACGCAGGTGGTCGGGGACGGTGACGAGCTCCGCGGCCCACTGCCCGCCCTCAGGCGCCGCCGCACGCGGGCGCCGGACGCCGGCGTAGGCCTCCTCGCCGCCGCGGCGCTCGGCGGCCGTGCCGGGAGCGCCTTCACCGTTCCCTCCCCCGGCCAGCGCCACCAGGAGGGTCGCCTGACCGGTGCCCCCGGCGCGGAGCAGGTCGAGGGCCTCGACGGCCGTGTCCAGGGTCTTGACGGTGATCGCCTCGGCAACGGGCCCCAGCACCGCCGCCACGGCCTGCTCGGCCCCCGGCGTGACCTGCATCGACGCCGCCAGCGGCCCCAGCACTCCGGCCAGGTCCGCCTCCAGCAGCGCGGCGCCGCCGTCGCCCTTGGCCAGCCCGAGCTCCAGGGCGTCCCGGCGGGCGGCCAGGGCGGCCACCGAACGCTGGGCCTCCTGGTCGGCGGCCCGCGCGGTGGCGACGCCCGCCTTGGCGGCCTGGAGGGCGGCGCGCGGCGCGTCCAGTGCGGACTTGGCCTCCTCCGCCGCGACCCTGGCCTCGTCGGCGACGGCCTTGGCCTCCTCTACCGTGGCCTGCGCCGTGGCCAGCTCCTCGGCGAGCGCGGGATCCACGGGGGGCTCCTCCTGCCGCTGCGCGTCGAGGTCCTCCCTGGCCTGGCCCTCGCGCTCGGCCGCGTCGGTCACGGCCTGCCGGAGCCGGCCGATCTCCTCCTCGGCCGCGCGGGCGCGGCTGCGTACGGAATCGACCTGGCCGCGTAGCTTGGCCAGCCCTTCGCGGCGGTCGGCGGCGGCCCGGGCGGCCAGCGCGAGCCGCTGCTCCTCGGCGCTCAGCTCGGCCTCACCGGCGGCCCGCCGCTGGACGGCATCCTCCAGCAGCTCCTGCGCCTGCTCCAGCTCGGCCTTGAGGATGAGCTCCTGCTCGCGTACCTCGGCCGCCTCGCGTTCGAGGTCCTCGGGGTCGCGCCCGCGCCGCTCGATGGCGGCGGCGTCGACAGCGTGCCGGTGGCGCTCGGCGGCGAGCTGTTCCAGGCCGGTGATGCGCTCGCGCAGCGACGACAGCCGGAAGTACGTCTCCTGGGCGGCCGCCAGCCGCGGCTGGGCCTCGGCCTCGGCGCTCTCCAGCGCCGTCTCGCGCTGCTGGGCCTCGGCCAGCTCGGTCTCGACCTGGTTGCGTCTGGCCATGATCGCGGCCTCGTCGGCGGCCTCGCGCTCCAGGGTCACCCGCAGGATGCCCACGTCGTCGGCCAGCAGGCGCAGCCTGGCGTCGCGCAGGTCGGCCTGGATGACGGCGGCCTTGCGGGCGATCTCCGCCTGCCGGCCCAGCGGCTTGAGCTGGCGGCGCAGCTCGGTGGCGAGGTCCTGGACGCGGGTCATGTTGGCCTGCATGGCGTCCAGCTTGCGCAGCGCCTTCTCCTTGCGCTTGCGGTGCTTGAGCACGCCGGCGGCCTCTTCGATGAAAGCCCGCCGGTCCTCGGGCCCCGCGTGCAGCACGGCGTCGAGCTGGCCCTGCCCGACGATCACGTGCATCTCGCGGCCGATGCCCGAGTCGGACAACAACTCCTGGATGTCGAGCAGACGGCAGGTGTCGCCGTTGATCGCGTATTCGCTCTGCCCCGACCGGAACATCAGCCGGCTGATCGTGACCTCGGTGTAGTCGATCGGCAGCGCGCCGTCGGAGTTGTCGATCGTCAAGGTCACCTCGGCGCGCCCGAGGGGCGGCCGGGAGGAGGTGCCGGCGAAGATGACGTCCTCCATCTTGCCGCCGCGCAGCGACTTGGCGCTGTGCTCGCCCATGACCCAGGCCAGGGCGTCGACGACGTTGGACTTCCCTGAGCCGTTGGGACCGACCACACAGGTGATCCCGGGCTCGAACCGGAGGGCGGTGGCGGAGGCGAAGGACTTGAAGCCGCGCAGGGTGAGGGTCTTCAAATACAAGCGCGACCCCCTTCTCCCTGACCGGACATGCGGGAAAGCCTACTGGTCCGCACTGCCCCACGTGGGCATGCGCAGCGGGGACCGCGGGCTACCAGGTCATCGGGGCGAACAACTAGTGGGGCAAATAACAAGGGACGCCTCTCCGAGACGTCCCTGGGTGTTGCGCTCCGATCACTCTCAGGTGAGTGCCGGCTCGCGCTCTTGCATGCGGCTGAGCGCCTCGTCGCGGGTTTGCGCCGCAAGAGCGTCATTCGTGGCCTGAAGTCGGATGAGTTCTGCCTCCAGGTCACGGATACGCTGCTGCAAGCGCCGCATTTCCGAGACCATCCGAGGGTCAGGACCGCCGACGTGGCCGAGTAGAGCCTTCGCCATGGTAAAGGGTCCTCCACGCTGAGTGACCAGACTGGTTCGCGCACTTCTATTCCGCGGGAGGGGTGCGCGTGGTACCTAACAAGAGTCGCACCGGCAGTGTGGGCGGTCAAGTCGAACAAACCGCTGAGCCCTACTGACTGGGCACTCCCGACATACAACTATACCCTATTTGGACGGTTTAACGGAAGTCGCTACCTCTCTACAAAACCGCCCAAACTACCTCGGGGTTCGCTCCACCGTTCCACTACTCCATCGACCCTCCCCGGCGTGTCGCAACCTCTCAGCAGCTCCAGCAGCTTGACGCAGTCCTCGCGGGGGCCCTCTGCCACGACCTCCACCCGGCCGTCCTCTGTGTTGCGCGCCCATCCCGCCAGACCGAGCTCCAGGGCACGGGCTCGGGTCCACCAGCGGAACCCCACACCCTGAACCCTCCCCCGTACCCAGGCCGTTAGCCTGGCGTTTTCCACATTTTCTCGCATCATTCCTCCCAAAAGGTCTCACGCGACGAGCGCCTCCACCCCGAGCGCGTGCCCCGCCGCCGCCTCGTCGAACGCCCTGACCGCCGCCGTCTCCGCCGCCCGCACCCAGGCCACACCCAAGATCGACGGCGGCAGCCCCGTGACCGGAACGAAGCTTATTTCGGGGCCCCTGTGGTGATCCGCCGTAGGGGTGCAGAACAGCATGCCGCCCCGGCCGAGCGCCACCTGGGTCAGGCCCTCCTGGGTGGTCGCGACCGCGCCGGCCCGGGGAATCGGACGACCGGAAGGCGTTACGGAGGGTGCCACCCGCTCGCGCCACCAGCGCGGGGCCGGGCCCTCCACGCCGATCAAGGGCACCGAGGCCAGTTCCTCCACATCGATGCTCGCACGGGCCGCCAGCGGGTGGCGCGCGGAGAGGCCGAGCCGGTAGGAGACCCGGTTCAGCGCGGCGCCCGCGGCCAGGCCGGGCTCGTCGTCCACCGGCAGCAGCGTGAACGCCAGGTCCACCTGTCCCGCGCGCAGCTTGCCGAACGGGTCTGAGAGCCGGATCTCCACCAGCTCCACCTCGCATCCCGGGTGGCGGCTCTCGAAGGCCCGTACGCTGCCCGTGACGGCGTCCGTGGGCGTGGCCAGGAAGCCGACCCTGAGCACGCCCGTCACCTCGCGAGCGGCCGTCTTGGCGCGGCTCACAGCGTTCGCCAGACCGTCGTAGGACGGCCTCAGGTCGGCCAGGAAGCGTTCGCCGAGGGGAGTCAGGCGTACGCGGCGGCTGGTCCGGTCGAAGAGTCTGCCGCCGATCCTGGTCTCCAGGGAGCGCATGAGCTGGCTCACCCGCCCCGGCGACAGGTAAAGGCGCTCGGCCGTACGCGCGAAGTGCAGCTCCTCGCTCAGCACCACGAAGCACTCCAGCTCTCTGAAGTCCATCTCCACCTCCGGACGATCGCTTAACTTGACTAAACCAAGCCTTCGATCTTCGCCATTGTTCCGCTCCCCGGGCGGCAGAAGGCTGAGGGGCATGACGACCCTTCTCTCCGCCCCCGTACGGGCGCGCTGGCTCCCCGTGTCCTCGCTCGCCGTGGGCACCTTCACGCTCGTGACCAGCGAGATGCTCCCTGTAGGCCTGTTGACCTCGATCGCCGCCGACCTCGGCGTGTCCACGGGCACGGCCGGGCTGATGATGTCGGCGCCGGGACTGGTCGCCGCCGTGTCCGCCCCCGTGCTGGCGCTCGCCGCCCGCCGGCTCGACCGGCGGGCCGTACTGCTGGGGCTGATGGCGCTGCTGGCCGCGGCCAACCTGGCGGGTGCGCTGGCGCCGGTCTATCCGGTCATGCTGGCGGCCCGGGTGCTGACCGGGGTCGCCATCGGCGGGTTCTGGGCCTTCGCGGCCGGTCTGGGCGTGCGGCTGGTGCCCGAGCGGCACGTCGGGCGCGCCACGTCGATCATCTTGGCCGGGGTGTCGGTGGCGTCGGTGCTGGGGGTGCCGGCGGCGACGTTCGTCTCGTCGTTCGCGGGGTGGCGGACGGCGTTCGCCGCGATGGGTGTGCTGGCCCTGGCCCTGCTCGCGCTGCTGGCCGCCACTCTGCCGCCGCTTCCCGGCGAGGGGCCGGTCCGCGCGGGAGGCGTTCCCGGCCCGCTCAAGATCCTCCTCCTGCTGACCGTCCTGGTCGTGTCCGGCCACTTCGCGGCCTACACCTACGTCCGGCCGTTCCTGGAGCAGGTCTCGCACGCGGGTCCCTGGCTCGTCGGCACGGCCCTGCTCGTGTACGGGGCCGCGGGAGTGCTCGGCAACTTCGCCGCCGGCGCCCGGGCGGCCAGGAACCCCCGGCCGGTTCTGATCATCCTGGCCGTCCTCATGGCCCTGGCCACGGCGGCGCTGCCGCTCATCGGCGTGCCGCTGGCCGCGCTGGTGGTGTGGGGGCTGGGCTACGGTGGCGTGGGCGTGACCCTGCAGCTGTGGATCATGCGGTCGGGCGGCGGCGAGCTGGGCACGGCGCTCTTCGTCGGCGCGTTCAACCTCTCCATCGCGCTCGGGTCGCTGATCGGCGGCCGGGTCGTCGACGGGGTGTCGATCTCCGCGGTGATGTGGCTCGGCGCGGCGCTCAGCGCGCTGGCCGCGGGCGTCGCTGGCATTTGGGGCAGGAGTAGGACGACCGGTTCATGAACGCCTCCCGCCTGACCGGGGTGCCGCAGCGGGAGCACGGCAGGTCGCGGCGGCCGTACACCTCCAGGGAGCGGTCGAAGTAGCCGCTCTCGCCGTTGACGTTGACGTACAGGCTGTCGAACGAGGTGCCGCCCTGATGGAGCGCGGCGGCCATGACCGTGCGCACGGCGGTGACCAGCTCGGTGATCTTGGGGCGGGTGAGCGTGTGCGTGGGGCGGGCCCAGTGCAGCCGGGCGATCCACAGCGCCTCGTCGGCGTAGATGTTGCCGACGCCGCTGATCAACGATTGGTCGAGCAGTGCCCGCTTGATCTCGGTGTGCCTGGCCCTGAGCCGGCGGGCGAACTCCGCCTCGTCGAACGCCGGCTCGAACGGGTCGGGCGCGATGTGCGAGATCGGCTCCGGCACGCCGTCCGCCAGGGCGGTGAGCATCACGTGGCCGAACGTGCGCTGGTCGACGAAGCGCAGGTCGGGACCGCCGTCCTCGAAGCGCAGGCGTACCCGCAGATGCTTCTCCGGCGGCGCGTCCTGGTCCACGACGAGCAACTGGCCGCTCATCCCCAGGTGCGCCAGGAGTGCCTCCTCGGCGCCCGACAGCGGCAGCCACAGGTATTTGCCGCGGCGCTCCGCGGAAACCACCGCGCGGCCCTTCAGCCGCGCGGTGAACTCGTCGGCCCCGGGCACGTGACGCCTGATCGCGCGGGGGTGCAGCACCTCCGCCGAGGCGATCTCACGGCCGATGACCCACTGCGCGAGACCGCGCCTGACGACCTCGACTTCCGGCAATTCCGGCAACTGGACCTCGCCCTCTGTACGCTCGGGCACATCCGGCGTGCGAACGTGCCCTCGGGACCGGCCTCTTCCGCGCCCGCTCAGCCCGCGGGCTGGCTCTCCCGCTGGTCGCGGCGGGCCCTGATGCGGGTCCACGCGGCCTCGGCCGCCTGCTGCTCGGCCTCCTTCTTGCTGCGCCCGGTGCCCGAGCCGTAGGACTCGCCGCCGACCCGCACCATGGCCGTGAACGACTTGGCGTGGTCGGGGCCGCTCTCCTCGACGTGGTACTCGGGCACGCCGAGCGCCTCGGAGGCGGTCAGCTCCTGCAGCGACGTCTTCCAGTCGAGCCCGGCGCCGAGCGAGGCCGAGCGGACGATCAGGGGGTCGAACAGCAGGTGCACCACCCGGAACGCCTCGTCGAGACCCTTGTCGACGTAGATCGCGCCGATGAGGGCCTCCAGCGTGTCGGCCAGGATGGACGACTTGTCGCGGCCGCCCGTGCCCTCCTCGCCCCGGCCGAGCCGCAGGAACCGGCCCAGGCCCAGGTTGCGGGCCACGTCGGCCAGCGCACGCATGTTGACCACCGCGGCCCGCAGCTTGGCCAGCTGGCCCTCGGGCAGGTCGGGGTGGTTGCGGTAGAGGGTGTCGGTGACGACCAGGCCCAGCACCGAGTCACCCAGGAACTCCAGGCGCTCGTTGGTGGGCAGGCCACCGTTCTCGTACGCGTACGAGCGGTGCGTCAGTGCCCGCTCCAGGATGTCGGGGTCGAGACCGACAGAAAGGACCCGCTCGAGCTCTTCTCTGGCGACCTCCACGGCCACCGGCTTAGGACCTGCGCCCACGTGCTTCCTCCTCGGACATCTTCACATGGCGCGACGACTGCGGAAGATGCCCGAAAACGTGGTGGGCGTCGGGGTAACGCGTAGCCCCGGCGTCCACCACGGCCGCGGGCGAACCGCCGCCGCACGCATCTAGACGGTAACGCCGACCGAGGCACGATCGCACCCGGTCGGCATCACGTCAACTGCTGATGCAAAACCGCCGTGTGGACCGCCGTCACGGTCACAGCCAAGCACAAGAGCGGTGCGGCAGTCCAATGGGCAGGTTTCTTGTCAGTCGGATCAGGCGGACGGCTCGACGACCTGACGACGGTTGTAGGTGCCGCAGGTGGGGCATGCGATGTGCGGCTGCTTGGGCGAACGGCACTGCGGGCAGCTCACCAGGGCGACAGCAGTCGTCTTCCACTGGGAGCGACGGGCGCGGGTGTTGCTCCGCGACATCTTTCGCTTCGGGACGGCCACGTCACTTCTCCTGATCGTTATCTTTGTCGGAAATCAGACCTTGCAACGACGCCCAGCGGGCGTCGATCTTCTCGTGCCTGTGATCTTCGCCGGCCTCGGCCAGCTTGATCCCGCATTCCGTGCAGAGCCCTTCGCAGTCCTCGCGGCACACCGGGCTCAGCGGCAGTGCGAGCACCACCGCGTCGCGGAACGTCGGCTCGAGGTCGAGCAGCTCCCCGTCGAGCAGCGAATCATCCTCCGAGGCGTCCTCGTTGGAATAGAAGAACAGCTCCTGCAGGTCAACCTCGATATCCGAGGTCATCGGGTCCAGGCACCGCGCGCACTCCCCGGCGAGCGGGGCCTGCGCCGTGCCCGAGACGAGCACGCCTTCCATCACTGCTTCGAACCGGAGATCCAGCTCGACTTCGGCGTCCTTGGGGACACCGATCATGTCGACGCCGAGGTCCGCCGGTGCCGGGAGGGTCAGGGTCATCTGCCGCATCGAACCCGGCCGCCTTCCCAGGTCATGCGTGGAGATGACCCAAGGGGAGCGGGGGTCGAGGTGCTGAGTCATCCTGCTCTCGCTAGGCATGGCGAAAAGTATCGCCGTCGTACAAGGCCGAAAAGAAAGGATAGCAGGTCGTGCTCAGCCCCTGAGCCGCTCGATGAGCAGCTTGTGGACGAGATCGGGCACGAGGCCCGACACGTCCCCACCGTACCGGGCGATCTCCTTCACCCGGCTGGAGGACAGGAAGGAGTATTCGGGGTTCGTCGGCATGAACAGCGTCTCGACACCCGACAGCCGATAGTTGAGCTGCGCCATCTGCAGCTCGTAGTCGAAGTCGCTGACCACCCTGATCCCCTTGACGATGGCGGGGATGTCGTTCTGTTTGCAGAAATCCACCAGCAGGCCGTGGAACTTCCGCACCTTGACGTTGTCGAACTCCTTGGTCACGGTCTGCAGGATCTCGATGCGTTCATCGACCGTGAACAGGCTGCTTTTCTCGACGTTGATGAGGACTGCCACGGTGACCTCGTCGTACAGGCGGGCCGACCGGCCGATGATGTCGAGGTGGCCATTGGTGATGGGGTCGAACGACCCCGGGCAGACTACGCGGCGCAAGACGCCTCCCAGGTCTACGGGTTCCCGGCGGCGCGACCGTACCAAACGGACGCTTCACCATAACGACGGACCCTCTCCTCAACGTATCCTTCAGGCCACATCAAGGCTTTTCCCCTGGTTTCCCTCTCGAAAGCCACCAATCCCTCATCGACGAGCCAGCCGTTGTCGCGCAGCGCCTCCAGGACCGTCATGACCTCGCTGTCCGGCACGGCGTAGGGCGGATCGGCGAAGACGATGTCGTACGGGGCGTCGGGCGTCTTGGCCAGGGCCCGCTCCACCTTGTCGGCCACCACGCAAGCCCCTTCCAGGCCGAGGGAACGGACGTTGGCCTGGATCGTCCTCACGGCCTTGGGATCGGACTCGACCATCACAGCCTCCGCCGCCCCGCGTGACAGCGCCTCCAGGCCGATCGCGCCTGACCCCGCGTACAGGTCCAGGAGGCGGGCGTCACGGAGTCCGTACAGTGAATCGAGCGTCAAGAAGATCCCTTCTCGTGCCCTGTCGCTGGTCGGTCTCGTGCCGCGCCCCGGCGGCACGGCCAACCGCCTCCCACCCGCGCTCCCCGCGATGATCCGAGTCATGTGCCCCATTCTTTCGCAGGTTCACGCAGGTCAAGAGTGGACAAGTGTCTGCCTCGACTGCGCAAGGGTGATTGGCATCGGCGCAGTGGGCCCGCATGATGATTCATGCGGCCTTCGAGATGACCCACGTGAAGGCCGACCGGCGTGATCGTGAGCCCTTCCGCACGCCGGTTCCCTCGGCACCTGACCCGAGGGTGGGCCCAGCCGGGGACGGCATTCGGGGGGAGGCCGTCCCCGCGGCTGGGCATCTCATTTTCTTCCTTACGCGGTGCCGTGGTCTGCCGCCACCGGCCGCTATGTCTTCTCCAGATACTCCGCCCGCTCGTCCGCCAGCAGCCGGTCGATCTCCGCCCGGAGTCCCTCGTGGGCCGTCAGATCGGGATCCTCCGTCAGCAGGGCGGCGGCCTCATCCCTGGCGGTGGCGATGACGTCCTCGTCGCGCAGCAACTGCAGCAGCTTCAGCGACGACCGCTTGCCCGACTGCGCAGCCCCCAGCACGTCGCCCTCCCGCCGCTGCTCCAGGTCCACCCGTGACAACTCGAAGCCGTCCAGGGTGGCGGCCACCGCGTCCAGGCGGGCGCGGGCCGGGGTGCCCTCGGGGAAGTCGGAGACCAGCAGGCACAGGCCTGGGAGGCCGCCGCGGCCCACGCGGCCGCGGAGCTGGTGGAGCTGGGAGACGCCGAAGCGGTCGGCGTCCATAATGATCATTACGGAGGAGTTGGGCACGTCCACGCCCACCTCGATGACCGTCGTGGCGATCAGGACGTCGAGCTCCCCCCGCGAGAAGGCCCGCATGATCGCGTCCTTCTCCTCCGGCGGCAGCTTGCCGTGCAGGGTGCCGACCCGCAAGTCGTGGAAGGGGCCCTGGGTGAGGAGCTCGGCCACGTCCAGGACGGCCAGCGGCGGGCGGCGCTCCTCGTCCGCCGACGCGATCTCCATGTCCCCCTCGTCGCCCTCCAGGTCGCCGATGCGGGGGCACACGATGTACGCCTGCCGCCCCAGCGCCACCTCCTCCCGCACCCGCTCCCAGGTCCGCTCCAGGTAATGGGGCTTCTCCGCGGCCGGCACGACATGGGTGGTGATGGGGGCGCGGCCGGACGGGAGCTGGGACAGCGTCGAGACCTCCAGATCGCCGAAGACCGTCATGGCGACCGTGCGCGGGATCGGGGTGGCGGTCATGACCAGGACGTGGGGGCGGGCGTCCCCCGCCTTCTCGCGCAACGCGTCGCGTTGCTCCACCCCGAACCGGTGCTGCTCGTCGACCACCACCAGCCCCAGGTCGGCGAACTGCACGTGCTCCTGCAGCAACGCGTGCGTGCCGACGACGATCCCCGCGTTGCCCGAGGCGGCGTCCAGCAGCGCCGAGCGCCGGGCGGCCGCGCCCATCGAGCCGGTCAGCAGCGTGACCGCCGTGCCGCCGAACATGCCGCCCTGTGCCAGGTCCCCCAGCATGGCGGTGATCGAGCGGTGGTGCTGCTGGGCGAGCACCTCCGTGGGGGCCAGCAGCGCCGCCTGCCCGCCCGCGTCGACCACCTGCAGCATCGCGCGCAGCGCCACCACCGTCTTGCCCGCGCCGACCTCGCCCTGCAGCAGCCGGTGCATCGGGTGCTCGCCCGCGAGGTCGTCGGCGATCTCCTCGCCGACCTGCGCCTGCCCCTCCGTCAGCGAGAACGGCAGCCGCTTGTCGAACTCGGCCAGCATCCCGTCATCGCGCCTGGGCCGCGGGCGGGCGGGCCAGGCGGTGGCCGCCTGGCGGCGCTGCAGCAGAACGGCCTGCAGCACGAACGCCTCGTCGAACTTCAGCCGCTTGCGCGCCCGCCCCATCTCGGCGAAGTCCTTGGGCCGATGGATGCCCACCAACGCCTCGCCCAGCGGCTGCAGACCGTGGCGCGCCCGCAGGCCGGCGGGGAGCGGATCATCCAGCGGGCCGAGGGTGTCGAGCACGATGCCGATCGCGCGCCTGATCGCCCACGGCGTCAGGTCCTTGCCCGCCGGGTAGATCGGCACCGGCGCCGCCGCGAACTCCTCCGCGCTCCCTTCGGCCTCCTCGAACAGCTCGAACTCCGGGTGCGCGAGCTGCCAGCGCGGCTTGCCCCTGGCCCCGAACAGCCCCACCTTGCCGGCGAACATGCCGCGCCGCCCCGGCTTGAGCCGCGACTCGGCCACGTGGGAGCCCTTGCCGAAGAACGCCAGGTAGATCTTGTTGCCGTCGCCGTCGACGACCTCGACCTCCAGCCAGGTGCCGCCGCGGTTGCGCATGGGTTTGCGCATGAGCCTGGTGACCTCGCCGACCACGGTGACGTGCTCGTCCACCGCGAGCGCGTCGAGATCGGTCAGCTCGCCGCGCTCGGCGTAGCGTCGCGGGTAGTGGCGCAGCAGGTCGCCGACCGTCTCCAGGCCGAGCACGCTGTGCAGCAGCTTGGCGGTCTTCGGGTCGAGCGCCTTCGTCAGAGGCTCGTCGAAACGGCTCACGGGATTAATTTCTACCGCCTGCGGCCGACAGGAATCCCGTTCACGGCCATCACTCCACGCCGATCAGCAGCGGATAGCCGCCCTGCTCGCCGTCGTACACGACCAGATCCACGTCCGGCCGCGTACCTCTCAGATGCGCCTCGACGCAGGTGGCGAGACCCGGGGGCGCGTCCGCGCCGGTGACCAGGGTCACCAGTTCGCCGCCGCCCGCCACCATCCGGTCGACGATCACCGTGCACACCGTCTCCAGCGTGCCGCCGATCACCGCCACGTCACCCTCGATCATGCCGAGCACGTCCCCGGGACGGCACACTCCGGCGCTCGTGAACGCCTCCCTGTCGGCCACCGTGACGTGCCCGTACCTGGTCTGGCCGGCCGCGTCGGTCATCGCCACCACGTCGTCATCGAAGCGCCGCAGCGGGTCGTGCACGGCGAGCGCCGCCAGCCCCTGCACGGTCGCCTTCGTGGGCAGCACGCTGACCACGACGCCGTCCTCGCGGGCGATCTCGGCCGCCGCGGCGGCCACGACCCCGACACCCTCGTCGTTCGGCAGGACCGCGACCTCGCCGCCGGCCTCCCTGATCGCGGCGAGCAGGGCGGGGAGCGCGGGCCGGGAGCCGGGCGCGCGGCGTACCACGACGGCCCCGCACTCCTCGAACAGCGCCGCGATCCCGTCGCCCGCGGCGACCGCCACCACGCCCCTGCCCGCGCTGGCCCGGTGGGTGCGCTCGGCCAGGTACGTGATCCGGATCCGGTGCGGCCGCCCCGCCCGCAGCCCGGCCTCGACGGCCGGTCCGGCCTCGGCCACGTGGACGTGCACGTTCCACAGGCCCTCGCCGCCGACCACGACGAGCGAGTCTCCCATGGCGTCGAGCTCCGTGCGCAGGCCGGCCACCGCCCGGTCGTCGGCGTCCAGCAGGTACATCACCTCGTAGCCCGCCCCGACCTCGGTCATCGGCGTCACCCGCGCGGTCGGCGCGGGCACGTCGTAGTGGTCGGCGTAGGAGTCCGTGATCACGGCCGCCAGGGTCTCCAGCACGATCGCCGCCCCGGCGCCGCCCGCGTCCACGACCCCGCTGCGGGCCAGCACGTCGAGCTGGTCAGGGGTACGCCCCAGCGCCGCCCGCGCCTCCCCTGCCGCCTGCCGCGCCACCTCGTGCAGGTCCCCGTCCATCTCCTGTACGGCCCGCGCGGCGGCCTCCAGCACGCTCAGCACCGTGCCCTCGACCGGCCTGGCCACGGCCTCCCTGGCCAGCACGGCGGCCCGCTGCAGCCCGGCGCGCAGGTCGTGACCGTCCTTGAGCACCTCCGCGAGGCCGCGCAGCGCCTGGCTGACGATCACCCCGGAGTTGCCGCGCGCGCCGACCAAGGCGCCGTACGAGAGCGTCTGCCACACCACGACCGCGTCCACGTCCTCCGGCAGCGACTCGACGGCCTCGGCCGCGGACAACATCGTCAGGTGCAGGTTGGTGCCGGTGTCGCCGTCGGCGACCGGGAACACGTTGAGCGCGTCGATCTCCGTCCTGGCCCGCCCGAGGGCGTCGGCGGCCAGGCGTGCCCAGCGGCGCACCGCGGGCGGGTCGAGGATCTTCACTGCGCTCTTCGACCTCCCCGCATGCGCTACCGTTGTTGGAGGAGAATATCTCCGTGCCGGGCCGAGTGGAGCGCTTGCCAGTGCTCGGTCCAGTGCCCCGGTTCGCGCCCAGCGGTGTGGATCGGATATTCTCGTCTGGCTGGCCGGTTGTCCCGGCATGCCCTCCGCCCGGAAAGCATCAGCGGACAGGGCTATATCGACTGTTTTAAGGAGCGATACCGTGGCTTCCGTCTGCGATGTCTGCCGCAAGGGCCCGACCTTCGGTAACAACGTGTCCCACTCGCACCGCCGCACCCGCCGTCGTTGGAACCCCAACATCCAGACGGTGCGCGCGGTCGTCGGCGGCACGCCGAAGAAGCTGAACGTGTGCACCTCGTGCATCAAGGCGGGCAAGGTCACCCGCTAGTTCTCACTTTCGCGCAAGCCCGCTGCTCCTGAGGGAGTCGCGGGCTTGCGCGTTTTCGCCCCGCAGGGCGTGCGGGGTCCCCCGGCCGGGCGCGCGATGCCGGGCGTCAGCGCCAGCGCCAGGCGTGGTCCACCGGGCCGATGCCGGCGCCCAGCGGGAAGCCTTGGGCGATGGCGCCCGTCACGTACTCCTTCGCCTTCCCCACCGCGTCCGGCACCTCGTCCCCCAGTGCGAGCCGGGAGGCGATGGCCGAGGCCAGTGTGCAGCCCGTGCCGTGGGTGTGGCGGTTGTCGAGGCGCTCGGCGGCGAAGCGATATTCGCTCGTGCCGTCCGTCAGCAGGTCCACGGGCGCGCCGGGCAGATGTCCGCCCTTGATCAGCGCCCACGTGGGCCCCAGCTCCAGTACGGCGTCCGCGGCCCGCCGCAGCCCGTCCTCGTCCTCGACCTTGACCGAGGTGAGCTGCTCCACCTCCCACAGGTTCGGCGTGGCCACGGTCGCCACGGGCAGCAGCCGGGTCCGCACCGTCTCGACGGCCTCGGGCGCCAGCAGCGAGTCGCCGTGCTTCGACACCCCGACGGGATCGACCACGACAGGCGCGGCATAGGCGCCCAGGACGTCCGCCACAGTCTCGACCAGGACCGGAGAGGCCAGCATGCCGGTCTTGACGGCCTGAGCGCCGATGTCGCCCAGGACCGAGTCGAGCTGCGCCCGCACGGCCTCCGGCGGCAGCTCCCAGTAGCCCTGGACGCCGATCGAGTTCTGTGCCGTCACCGCCGCGATGACGCTCATGCCGTGGACGCCCATGGCCAGCATGGTTTTCAGGTCGGCCTGGATGCCCGCGCCGCCTCCTGAGTCGGAGCCGGCGACGGTCAGCACGCGTGGAGGGGTCGAAACCGTCATGTCCCCCATCCAACCATTCAGGTGACGGCGCACTCCCCACTGACCATGCCGCAGGTCGCGGCCTCCACGCCCGTTCCCGTGGCGGTGAACGAGACGCTGGCCGACGCGCCCGCGGCGAGCGTCGCCGACAGGTCCAGGATCAGCAGGTCGCCGTCCTGCGTCCACTCGGCGCCGTCCACGTCCAGGACCAGGCCCTCGACGGGCATGGAGACCGTGGGCTTGTCCAGCGTCGCCCGTGAGGTGTTCGAGAGCGTCAGGTTGGCCTTGTACGTGGCCACCCGCTGCACGATCGTCTGCTTGACGTTCACCGAGCCGCTGCTGCCGCCCGCGTTGATCGTCCCCGCGCCGCTGGTGGGATCCGGCGTGGAGCCGAAGGTGGGCGCGCCGGTGTCCAGCGACGAGGGGTCGTCGGTCGGCGAGATCGTCACGTTGTCGTCGGGTGTCGGCTCGGGCGTCTCCGTCGGCGTCGGCTCGGCCACCGGCTTCGGGGACTTCTTCACCCTGGTCTTGGTCGGCGTCGGGGTGGGCGTGGCGGTGCGCTGCGGCGCGCGAGCGGCGTACGTGGCCGTCGGCGTAGGAGTCTTGGAGGGCGTGGTCTCCTCCTCGTCCGGCGCCGGCTCCTCCTCGGGCTCGGTCTCCTCCTCCTCCGGCGGGTCGGAGACCGCGGGAGCGGGCCCGCTGGACGTGGCCTGTACGGCCGCGCACGTCGCGCCCTCGCACTTGGCGGCCTCGCCGGAGGAACTCATGAGCTTGACGCCCGCCACCGTGCCGCCGAGCACGACGGCCACGGCGGCCACCGACAACAACGCGACCCTGCCCTTGCCGCCTCCCGAGGGTGCGGCGAGCAGTTCGTCACCGCCGCCGCCACGACCGCCGTTACCACCGCCACCACCGCCGCCGCGTGCGGCCTTGGCCTTGCGGCGGCCGCGGCGGCCTTTGGGCTCCTCCGGCTCGTCCAGGCCGGAGTCGGACGACCAGCCGGAGGCCAGGAACCCGGTCTCGGCCTCCGCCCACGCGGGGGCCTGAATGGCCGTCGGCTCGCCTGCCACCTTGATGTCGCCGGGCTCTGGCGGGCCGCTCAGCGTGGGAGGACCCATGGGCTGGTCGAACCCGGCCGTACGGTCCCCAGGCCCGCCGTTGCCGCCCTCAGGGCCGTCGAAGGGGCCGTTACGGCCGTCGGGGCCGTCGAAGGGACCGGGACCCCCGAAAGGGCCCGGGTTGTCGAAGGGGCCGGGACCCCCGAAGGGGCCCGGGCTGTCGAAGCGGGCGGTCTCACCGCTCGGCCGGTCGAACGGCCCGGTCCCGCCGGACGGCTGGTCGAACGGCCCGGTCCCGCCGGACGGCCGGTCGAACGGCCCGGTCCCGCCGGAGGGCCGGTCGAACGGCCCGGTCCCGCCGGACGGCTGGTCGAAGGGTCCAGTTCCGCCGGAGGGCCGGTCGAAGGGCCCGGTCCCGCCGGACGGCTGGTCGAAGGGATTCATCCCCCTGGCCGGCCGATCGAAGAAACCGGTTCCGCCGGAGGACTCGTCGAAGGCTCCAGGACGGTCGGCAGGGCCGTCGAAGGGCCCAGGACGATCGGAGGGACCATCGAAGGGGCCTCTGCCGTCGGCGGGGCCGTCGAAGGCGCCGGGTCCGTCGCCGGGCCTCGGGCCGCCGGCCCGGTCGAAGCCTCCCGGCGCGTCGAAGGCGCCGGTGACGGGACCATCGAAGCCGCCGGGGGCGCCAGGCCTGCCCCCGGGACCTGGGCCGCCGGGGGATCCCGGCGCTCCGCCAGGACCGGGAGTGCCCATGGGCCGCGGGGCACCGGAAGCGTCTGCGGGGCCGCGAGCGCCTGTGGGACCGAAAGGACCGGTGGGACCGGCGGAGCCGGGACCGGAGGTCGCGTCCCAGTCCGGCGGGCGGACGAAGGCGCCCGTCGTCTCAAAAGGCCCGGCCTGCGCGCTGTGCGGACCAGGCGGCGGGAAGGCACCCGCAGGGTCGTTGGCCGGTGGGAGGCCGCCGGCGGAGTCGGTGGGCAGCGCGAAGGCCCCGGTGGTCTCGAACGGCTCGGGCTGCGGCCCGCGCGAAGGCGGCTCGCTCTCCCGCCGCGGCATCGGGGCCCACTGCCCCGTCACCTCGGGCCGGTCCGGCAGCGACGGCCAGCCTGGCGGCTCGGCCTGCTCATCAGGACCCCAAAATGCGCTGTCCCCCTGTTCTTCCCCGTCGTCGGATCCACCTGTGCCGTGGCGGCCCATGGCTGCCCTTTCTTCCGGTTACAGTGGCCGCCAATCTTCATAACACCTTTGCTACGCCGCTGTCACAGCAATCCCGCTAGTCATACCCCAAAACAGGCAATTATCACGTAAATCGGGACAAGTCATTACCGAAAGTGATCCCAGCCGCCTTGTCCCAGTTCGCGGCCATATACCAGCACGCCTTCCCCCTCGACCACGCGGCCCACGATCTGCCACGACGCCGGCAGCCGTACCTCCGGGGGAAATACGGCCGCGAGCGCGTGATCTTCCCCACCCGTGAGCACCCACTCCAGCGGATCGAGCCCAAGTTCTTTGGCCGCCACCGCCACCGGCTCACCCACGGCGAACACCTGCGGATCCAGCTCGATCCGCACCCCGCTCGCCTTCGCGACGTGCCCCAAGTCCTGCAGCAGCCCGTCGCTGACGTCCAGCATCGCGCTCGCGCCCAGCTCGGCCGCCCGCACCCCCTCCGCGTACGGCGGACAGGGCCGCCGGTGCGCGGCCACGGCCTCCTGGAGCGCCGCGGAGTCCACCGGCGCTCCGGCGTCCAGCAGCGCCAGCCCGGCCGCGGCGTACCCGAGCCGGCCGGCGACCGCCACCACTTGCCCCGGCGCGGCGCCCGCCCGGGTCACGGGAGGCCGCCCGCCCAGGTCGCCCAGCGCGGTCACGCCGAGGACCACCAGGTCACACCGGGTGACGTCGCCGCCGGCCACGCTCGCGCCGGCCACGGCGCACTCGTCGCGGAACCCGTCGGTCAGCCCGTCCAGCCACGCCACCGGCAGGTCCGCCGGAATTCCCAGCCCGACCACGATGGACGTCGGCGTCGCGCCCATGGCCGCCACGTCCGCGAGGTTCTGCGCCGCGGCCTTGCGGCCTACGTCATATGCGCTGGACCAATCGCGGCGGAAGTGCCTACCCTCGATCAGCAAATCCGTGGACACCACCACGCGCCCGTCGGGCGCGCCGATCATCGCGGCGTCGTCACCCGGGCCCAGCATTACTGCCGCGCTCTGGGGCAGACGTCCGGTAATACGAGTTACCACACCGAATTCGCCGAGATCTCCGACTGTGATGACGCACCTCCTGACGCACACAGGGTACGGTGGCCCTTCGGCGTGATCCAATCGCCCGGGAGGACGTAATGGTGCAGGCCTACATCCTTATTCAGACCGAGGTCGGCAAGGCCGCTGCCGTGGCTCGCGAGATTTCCGGGATCCCCGGCGTCACTCAGGCGGAGGACGTGACGGGTCCCTATGACGTGATCGTCCGCGCGGAGGCCCGCAACGTCGACGAGCTGGGCAAACTCGTCGTTGCGCAGATTCAGGCGGTGGAGGGGATCACGCGTACGCTTACGTGTCCGATCGTTCACATTTAAAGGTAGTCGTCGCATGCGTGCCGCCGCCCTCCTGCTCGTTCTCCTAGCGCTCGCCGGGTGCGGCGGCACCGTACAGGTCGAGCCGCCCGTGCCGCAGGGCCCGGCGGTCGCCGCCTGCGGCAAGCTGGCGACGCTGCTGCCCCAGACGCTCGACGGGGAGCCGCGCGGCACGTCCACGCCGGAGTCGCCGTACGTGGCCGTCTGGGGCGACGGCGTCATCGCGCTGCGCTGCGGCGTGCCCCGGCCGGCCAGAATGGCGCCCACCGATCAGCTGCAGGAGATCGGCGGGGTGGGCTGGTTCCCCGATCCCGAGAAGCCCGCGTTGTTCACCGCCGTGACCGACTCCGCGTACGTGGAGGTCACGGTCGGCGGTGAGCACACGGCCGCCGAGGTGCTCTCGGACCTGTCGAAGGCGGTCGGGCAGATCTCACCCCAGGCCGGCGGGAGCGGCGGGCCCGCGGACTCCACCCTGTTCTACACACTCAACGCCCCCTGACGTCACCGCAGTCCGGCCGACCGGGACAGCGCCAGCTGGATGAGCCGGTCGACCAGCGCCGGATACGGCATCCCGGAGGCCGCCCAGAGCTGCGGCGCCACCGACAGCGACGTGAACCCGGGCATCGTGTTGATCTCGTTGAAGACCAGCTTGCCGTCGGGCGTGTAGAAGAAGTCCACCCGCGCGAGCCCCTCGCAGTCGAGCGCCTCGAACGCGGCCACGGCCATCGCCCGCAGCTCCTCGGCCGTCTCCGCCGGAATGCCGGCGGGCACGGTCAGCGACATCTGGTCGGGGTAGTACTTCGCCTCGAAGTCGAAGAACTCCTGCCCGCCCTCGACCCTCACCTCGCCGGGCAGCGACGCGACCGCCGGCTCGTCGCCGAATGACTCCAGCACGGCGCACTCGATCTCCCGGCCCTCGATCGCGGCCTCGATGAGCACCTTGGGGTCGTGCTGCCGGGCGAACTCGACGGCCTCCTCCAGCTCGGCCCGGTCGTGGGCCTTGGAGATGCCCTGCGAGGACCCGGCCCTGGCGGGCTTGACGAACACCGGCCAGCCGAGCTCCTCCGCGTTCTTGAGCACCAGCTCGCGGTTGAGCCGCCAGTCCCGGTCGCGCACCACCAGGTAAGGTCCCGTCGGCAGCCCCGCGGCGGCCATCACGGTCTTCATGTGGGCCTTGTCCATGCCCACCGCGCTGGCCAGCACGCCGGAGCCGACGTAGCGCACCCCGGCCATCTCCAGCAGCCCCTGAATGGTGCCGTCCTCTGCGAATGCGCCGTGCATCACGGGGAACACCACGTCGACCTGGCCGAGCTCCACGGGGATGCTGCCCGGGTCGTAGGCCACCAGTGAGGGGCCGCCGGAGGGCAGCGCCAGCGCCGCGCCCGAGGTGTCGACGGCCGGCAGCTCGCCGCCCTCGATGGCGAACCGCTGGTCGGACGTGGCCAGCACCCACCTGCCGTCCTGGGCGATCCCGATGGGGATCACCTCGTACTTGGTCCTGTCGATCACGTCCAGCACGCTGCCCGCGCCCATCAGGGACACGGCGTGCTCGGAATTGCGGCCTCCGAAAACAACGGCGACGCGTGGCTTGCTCATGGTGTCCGAATCTACCCGGGTGTCCTCAGCACAGCGAGCCAAGCACGCCGCCCGAACGAAGTGAGGCCATGAACCCCGTCACAGGCCGTACCGCTCCGGTTTGGGTGAACGCGACATGAGCAGCATCCCCGCCTCGGCAGGCGACATGCCGTCGTGCACGACCCCGACGACCACTTCGGTGATCGGCATCTCCACGTCGTGCTTCCTGGCCAGCTGCAGCACCGACTCGCAGGACTTGACGCCCTCGGCGGTCTGCTTGGTGGCGGCGACCACCTCGGCCAGCGTCATGCCCCTGCCCAGGTTCTCGCCGAACGTGCGGTTGCGCGACAGCGGCGACGTGCACGTGGCGACCAGGTCGCCCATCCCGGCCAGGCCCGCGAACGTGTGCGGGTCGGCCCCCAGCGCGGCGCCCAGGCGGGAGATCTCGGCCAGTCCTCTGGTGATGAGCATGGCGCTGACGTTGTCGCCCATGCCCATGCCCGCGGAGACGCCCACGGCCAGCGCGATGACGTTCTTCACCGCGCCCCCCAGCTCGACGCCGACCACGTCGGGGTTGGTGTACGGACGGAACCACGGCGGCAGGTGGCAGATCGCCTGGAGGCGCTCGGCGACCGACAGATCCGTGCAGGCCACGACCGTCGCGGCAGGCTGGCGGTGGGCGATCTCCTTGGCCAGGTTGGGGCCGGAGACGACCGCGACCCGTTCTTCGGGCACCTCGGCGACCTCGCGGATCACCTCGCTCATCCGCTTGGTCGTGCCCAGCTCGATGCCCTTCATCAGGCTGACCAGAACCGCGCCGGGCGGGATGTGCTCGCGCCAGGCGGCCAGGTTGGGCCGCAGGAGCTGCGACGGCACGGCCAGCACCACGAAGTCCGCCCCGTCGAGCGCCCGCTCGGGGTCCGTGGTGGCGCGCAGCGCGGCCGGCAGGACCACGCCGGGCAGGTAGTCGGGGTTCACGTGCGTACGGTCGATCGCCTCGGCCAGGTCAGGTCTGCGACCCCACAACGTGACCTGGTTGCCTGCCTCCGTCAGAAGCATGGCGAATGTGGTGCCCCACGAGCCCGTGCCGAAAACGGCCACCTTTGTCATGCCATCACCGCCTGGCGGGATCATAGGGGGTCTCGGGGGCCTTCTCGCCACGCAACTCCGCCAGCTGCTCGGTGATCGCCGCCATGATGTCGGCCGTGGCCTCGCGCAAGACGTCGGCGTGCAGCGAATTGCCCTGGTATTTCGACAGGTCCACGGGCGGGCCCACCGACACCTGGAACGTCTTGCGCGGGAGCAGCCTGGGCTTCTTCTCCCCGTACGGCAGCAGCTCCTGCGCCCCCCAGTGGGCCACCGGGATGACCGGGACGCCGCTCTCCAGCGCCAGCCGCGCCGCGCCCGTCTTGCCCACCATGGGCCACAGGTTCGGGTCCCTGGTGCAGGTGCCCTCCGGGTAGAACAGGATCGCGCAGCCGTCACCGAGCCGCTCGGCCGACAGGCGCAGCGACCTGGCGGCCTCGCTGCTGCCGCGTTCGACGGGGATGGCCAGCAGCCCCGTGACGGCCTTTCCCAGGAAGGGCACCTTGAACAGGGCCGACTTGGCGAGGATTACCGGCCAGCGCCCGTTGTTGTAGAGGAAGTGCGACAGCAGAACCGGATCCGTCCACGAGAGGTGGTTGGTCGCGATGATCACGCCGCCGGTGCGGGGGATGCGCTCGCCATGTCGCCAATCCCGCTTGACCAGGAGCCGGGACAGGGGTTTCACCACGACTACTGCGAAGGTTTCCCAGAAACGCGACGGTCTCGTGGGGCGGCTCATGGTCTCCTCCTCCGGTATGAGCCCCAAGTCTCCCGGTTGGCCGCATGGGATGTCGAGGCACGATGCTTAAGCCTATGAGCATCCGCTGGTCACTGGTCATTCCGGTGAAAACGCTGGTCGCGGCCAAGACCCGGCTGGCCGCCGCGACGGGTCCGCATCGTACGAAGTTCGCCGTGGCCGTGGCCAGTGACACCGTGGCGGCGGCGCTCGCCTGCCCGCTGGTCGCGCGGGTGATCGTGGTGACGGCCGACCCCGCCGCCGCGGGACCGCTGGCGGCGTTGGGCGCCGACGTGGTGCCCGATCCCGACCGCGGCCTGAACACCGCGCTGCGCACGGGCGCCGCCCACGCCGTACGCGTCGCGCCCGGCGACGCGGTGGGCGCGCTGCAGGCGGACCTGCCCGCGCTGCGGCCGGCCGAGCTCGGGGCGGCGCTGACCGCGGCGGCCGAGTTCGACCAGTCCTTCGTGCCGGACGCGCTCGACGTGGGCACCACGTTCTACGGGGTACGCCCGGGGACGCCGTTCACGCCGAGGTTCGGCGGCGAGTCGCGGGCCAAACACCTGGCCGCCGGGGCGAAGGAGCTGTGCGTGCCGGGCATCGAGTCGGTCAGGCGCGACGTGGACACGCCCGACGACCTGCGCGCGGCCGTCGCGCTCGGGCTGGGCGGGCACACGGCGGCCGTGGTCGCCGAGCTGTGGCCCGCCTCATGAGGCCGGCGCGAGGGCCCGCATGATCCCCGGGGCCAGGACGACGGCGAGGTACGACAGGCCGAGCCCGGCGACGCCCGCGGCGAAGACCGCGTAGCCGCCGAGCCACTCCCCCAGCGCGCCGCCGGCCAGCCCGCCCAGGGGCGTCGCGCCCCACATGAGGAAGCGCATGCTGGCGTTGACGCGGCCGAGCAGGCGTTCGGGGGTGATGCGCTGGCGGTGGCTGAGCTGGGCGATGTTGAACACCATGCCGGCGGCTCCGGCCAGGGCGGTGAAGACGGGGAACGCCGCCAGCCGCCAGCCGGGGCCGGTGGCCAGGGCGGGCAGGCACAGGACCATCGTCGCCAGCGCGGATCCGTAGATGACCCGGCCGGCGCCCAGCCTGGCCGTCAGCCGGGCCGCCAGCGGCGCGCCGGCCAGGGCGCCGACGGCGGCGGCCGACAGCAGCAGGCCGTAGGCGGTGGCGCCGAGGCCGAGCTCCGCCACCAGATAGAGCGGGTAGCCGACCGCGCAGGCGCCCATCGCCACCCTCGTGAGCGCGCCGCCGATCGCGATCCTGCGCAGCACAGGGTCCCGGACGACGAACGAGATCCCCTCCGCGACCTCCGAACGCACCCCCGGGGCACGCGTCCCCGGCGCCTCCACCTCGGGTGCCCGCGCCGGCTTCTCCACGGCCCGTACACCCGAGAACAGCAGCCCCGACACCAGGTAGCTGAGCGCGTCGGCGAGCAACGCGAACGGCGCGGTCAGCGCGACGACCAGCCAGCCGCCCACCCCTGGGCCCGCCAGCACGGACACCTGCCTGGTGACCTCCAACCGGCCGTTGGCGCGTTCGAGCCGGTCCTTGGGCACGATCGCCGGGAGGAAGCTCATCTGCGCCACGTCGGAGAACACCGTGCCGACGCCCAGCACCAGCGCCACGGCGCACAGGTGCGGCAGCGTGAGCACGCCCAGCCAGGCTGCGGCGGGAACGGTCAGCAGCGCCACGCCTCTGGTCAGGTCGGCCCAGACGAGGATCGGGCGGCGGCGCATCCGATCCACCCAGACCCCGGCGGGCAGCCCGATCAGCAGGAACGCGACCGTCTGGACGGCGGACAGGAGGCCGAGCTCGAAACCTCCGGCGTCCAGCGTGAGCAGCGCGGTCAGGGGCAGCGCGACGACCGTGACCTGCGTCCCCAGCTTGGTGACGCCGTTGGCCCACGTGAACCGCCGGAAGTCGCCACCCATACCTGGCGATCCTGGCGTGCTCGCCGATCAGCGGCAATCGGATTACGCTGGTCTGCGTGCAGGCGACGGTACGCAGCTTCGACGAGGCCACGCGCTCGGGCACGGTCTTCCTGGACGACGGGACCGTGCTGGAGTTCGGCACGGCGGCCTTCGACGCCGGCCCGCTGCGGCTGCTGCGCACCGGGCAGCGGGTCAACCTGGCGACGACGGCCGGGCGGATCACCTACATCACGCTCTCGACCTTCCCGGTCCCGAGCCCGTGAATGCGGACGCCCGGGCCGTGAAGCCCGGGCGTGGCCAGTCCGCTGGAACTACTTCTTCTTGCCGACTTTCTTGCCGCCCTCATTGACCAGCTCTTTGAAATCGGAGCCGGGCCGGAACTTCGGCGCCCAGCTCTCCGGGACGTTGATTTCCGCGCCGGTGGACGGGTTTCTGGCCGTGCGTGCGGGCTTGTTCACCATCTCGAACGCGCCGAAGCCCGTGATGGAGACCTTGTCTCCGCCCGCCACGGCCTTCTGGATGGCGTCGATGACCGCGTTCACGGCCTCGGTGGCCGTCTTCCTGTCGCCCACCCGGTCCGTGATGGCCTCGACGAGTTCTCGCTTGTTCATGAAAGTCCTGCTCCCCCAGTTACGGCTCAGGGTTCCAGCTCACGAGTTCGACGAGCTTATTGCTCGGGAGCCGCGCTCCCTTCGTAGAAACCCCTTACGCGCTCGAAAGTAGGCGGGATCGCGGGGGAACTCAATCACCGAGCGTGTTTTCGTCATTGCGTGGCGTGTCGGGTCCCTGGTCGAGGCAGGCCAGAAACGCCTCCAGGCGGACCGCGGCTCTTTCCGGGTCACGCTTGGCGAGATCGCAGATCGCGAGGTAACGCCGGGCCACCCGCTCCTTCTCACCGGGGGGCAGCATGCGGACGCGGCGGTGCGCGTCGCGCAACCGCCGCGCCAGTGCGTCGTCTTCTATACGGTCGTCGGCAGCCATGGCTGCCGACCATTCTCGTATGCCGCGATGTCGTCGGCGTGACGCAGGGTCAGCCCGATGTCGTCGAGCCCCTCCATGAGCCGCCAGCGGGTGTAGTCGTCGATCTCGAACGACACGACCTCGTCCGCCCAGCGCACCTGGCGGTCGGCCAGGTCGACGGTGATCTCCAGCTTCGGGTCGGCCTCGACGGCCGACTGCAGGGCCTCGACCTTGTCGTCGGGCAGGATGACCGGCAGCAGACCCATCTTGGTGGAGTTGTTGCGGAAGATGTCGCCGAAGCGGGCGGCGATCACGACGCGGAACCCGTGCTGCTGCAGCGCCCAGACGGCGTGCTCGCGGGAGGAGCCGGTGCCGAAGTCGGGGCCGGAGACGAGGATCGTGCCGCCCTCGTAGGCGGGGTCGTTCAGCACGAACGCCGGGTCCTCGCGCCAGGCCGCGAACAGGCCCTTCTCGAAGCCGGTGCGGCTGACCTGCTTGAGCCAGACGGCCGGGATGATCTGGTCGGTGTCGACGTTGCTGCGGCGCAGCGGCACCGCCGTACCGGTGTGAGTGGTGAAGGCGTCCATCAGGTTCTTTCCTTACAGGTCTGCGGGAGCGGTCAGGCGGCCGGTGACGGCGGTCGCGGCGGCGACCTGCGGCGACACCAGGTGTGTACGGCCACCCTTGCCCTGGCGGCCCTCGAAGTTGCGGTTGGAGGTCGAGGCGCTGCGCTCGCCCGGCTGGAGGGTGTCGGGGTTCATGCCCAGGCACATCGAGCAGCCGGCCTCGCGCCACTCGGCGCCCGCGGCCTTGAACACCTCGTGCAGGCCCTCCTGCTCGGCCTGGTGCTTGACCATCATCGAGCCGGGCACGATCAGCGTGCGGGTCTTCACCTGGCGGCCGCGCAGGATCTCGGCGGCCGAGCGCAGGTCCTCGATGCGGCCGTTGGTGCACGAGCCGACGAAGACGGTGTCGACCTCGATCTCGCGCAGCGGCGTGCCCGCGGTCAGGCCCATGTACTCCAGCGCCCGCTCGGCGGCCGAGCGGGCGACCGGGTCGGCGAAGGACTGGGGGTTGGGGACGGAGTCGCCCAGCGGCAGGCCCTGGCCCGGGTTGGTGCCCCACGTGACGTACGGGGTCAGCGTCGACGCGTCGATCTCCACGACCTTGTCGAACACGGCGTCGTCGTCGGTGCGCAGCGACTTCCAGTATTCGACGGCCTGGTCCCACGCCTCGCCCTCGGGCGCGTGCTTGCGGCCTTTGAGGTAGGCGAACGTGGTCTCGTCCGGCGCGATCATGCCGGCCCGCGCGCCCGCCTCGATCGACATGTTGCAGACCGTCATGCGGCCCTCCATGGAGAGCTTGCGCACGGCCTCGCCGCGGTACTCGACGATGTAGCCCTGGCCGCCGCCAGTGCCGATCTTGGCGATGATGGCCAGGATCAGGTCCTTGGCGGTGACGCCGGCGGGCAGCTCGCCGGAGACCTCGATGGCCATCGTCTTGGGACGGTAGGCCGGCAGTGTCTGCGTGGCCAGCACGTGCTCGACCTCGGAGGTGCCGATGCCGAACGCGATGCCGCCGAACGCGCCGTGCGTCGAGGTGTGGGAGTCGCCGCAGACGATCGTCATGCCCGGCTGGGTCAGGCCGAACTGCGGGCCGATGATATGGACCACGCCCTGCCCGGCGTCGCCCATCGGATGCAGCCTGACGCCGAACTCGGCGGCGTTCTTGCGCAGAGTCTCGACCTGCGTCTTGGACACCGGGTCGGAGATCGGGCCGAGCACGGTCGGCACGTTGTGGTCCTCGGTGGCGATCGTGAGATCGGGCCTTCGCACCTTCCGGCCGGCGAGACGGAGACCGTCGAACGCCTGCGGACTGGTCACCTCGTGAATGAGGTGCAGGTCGATGTAGAGCAGGTCAGGTTCGCCCTCGGCACGCCGGACGACGTGTTGCTCCCAGACCTTCTCGGCCAGTGTGCGGCCCATGCTGATCTCCTCCTCGAGAACTTCCTCCGACTTGCTTTCTCATATGTCGAGACTGCAGTATCGGTGTATGGACAACTCTAGCGGAGTCGGAGTACTCGACAAGGCAGTTCTTGTACTCAATGCCCTCGAAGCGGGACCCGCCTCTCTGGCACAGCTCGTCCAGGCCACCGGTCTGGCCCGTCCCACGGCCCACCGGCTGGCGGTCGCTCTTGAGCACCACCGCATTGTGAGCCGTGACACGCAGGGCAGGTTCGTGCTGGGCCCGCGGCTCTCCGAGTTGTCCACCGCGGCCGGCGAGGACCGGCTGCTCGCGGTGGCCGCCCCCGTGCTGGTGCAGCTGAGGGATCTGACGGGGGAGAGTGCGCAACTCTACCGCCGCCAGGGCGATGAGCGGGTCTGCGTGGCGGCGGCGGAGCGATCCAGCGGCCTGCGGGACACGGTTCCCGTGGGCTCGGCGCTGCCCATGACGGCCGGCTCGGCTGCGCAGATTCTTTTGGCGTGGGAGGAGCCCGACCGGCTGCACCGCGGCCTGCGCGGCGCCAAGTTCACCGCCGCCACGCTGGCCTCCGTACGGCGCCGCGGCTGGGCCCACAGCGTCGGCGAGCGCGAGCAGGGCGTGGCCAGCGTTTCCGCCCCCATCAGGGGCAGCGGCGGGAAGGTGATCGCCGCCGTGTCCGTCTCCGGGCCCATCGAACGGCTGACGCGGGCACCGGGACGGCTGCACGCGGTGCCGGTCATGGCCGCCGCCGAACGCATCACGGAGGCGATGCGTCGCACGTCATGATCAGCAAAAGGATGTATTTCGGGAGCCGACAGCCTCGCGGGCACACTAGCCTGAGTGCGTGACAGATCGCATCGAGGTAGCCGCCACTGAGCTGCGACCCCTGCTTGAAGAGTTCATCATGTGGGCGCGTGCGAACGCGCCCGACAGCGACCCCGAGCTCGTGGGACCCGCCGCACTCTGGCACCGTCTCGCCTTCTCGCAGGACCTCGGCACCTGGAAGCGCACCGACCTGCGCAACCTTCTGCTGGACCGCATGCCCAAGGTCGTGGAGGATCCCGACGCGGCCGCGGACGGGATGCTCCCGGCCGTGGACGCCTACCTCACGTTCCTCTCGCAGACCGGCAGGCTGACCAAGGGCTCGGACTCCCTCGCCGATCTGCAGGCCGAACTCGACGATGTCGAAGACGAGTTCGTCGATCTCATGGAGGAGTTGCTGGACGACTCCGAGGGCGACGAAGAGGCCGGGGAGGAGGAGACCGGCGACCTCGGCGACCTCGGCGACTTCGAGCCGTTCGCCGACGAGCTGGCCGAGCTCGACACGATCAGGCTGCGGCCCGACTCCGAGCTGGCCGCGGCCGCCCGCCAGGCGCCGCTCATCGCCAAGGCCCGCGACCTGGCCCTGTGGGTGGGGTCGGGTCGCAGTGTGGGCGAGGAGACGCTGCTCACCGACGCGGAGGTGGAAGAGGCTCTGGCGACCGTCGGGCTCCCCAAGCCCGACGTCGACGGCCCGATCGCCGAGGCCGTGCCCCAGCTCTGGAACATCTGGAACCTGGCCGTCGACCTGGAGTTCCTCGAGCCGGGCGAGGGCAGCACGGTCGCGGTGCAGGACGACACCGCGGAGTGGCCGTTCGACGACGACGAGGACGTGCTCGACGCGTGGATGCTCGGGCTGCACTCGGTCGACTACGGCGACCCGGAGCTGCCCGACGACGATCTGACCATGGCCCTGACCGGCCTGACCCGCGGCGTGCTGGTCCGCCTGCTGCTCGCGGGCGGCTCACGCGACCTCGACGAGCTGACGCAGGAGCTGGCCGAGGCCGCCGCCGAGCTCGACGAGGAGCTGGGCGCGGACGCGTGGGAGGCCGCGGGCGACCCGCTGGCGCCCGCCATCGACTGGCTCGTGGGCTACGGCATGGTCGAGGTCCAGGGCCGGACGCTCAGCCTCACGCCGCTCGGCACCGAGGGCGTCGTCCATCTGGTGGACGACGCCGACATCGAGGTGGACGCGCGGCCCGCGATCGAGTCCATGAGCGCCCACGAGCTGCTCGCGCTCAGCGCGGAGCTGCCCGAGGAGGAGGCCGACGCGGAGTTCGCCGCCTGGATGCGGCTGCGCGAGCCGGCCAGGGCCGCCGAGGAGCTGCTGGAGGCGGCGGCCGAGGACGAGAACGACGCGCTGATCAGGGTGCAGGCCGCCAGCGTGGTCGGCACGCTGGACGAGGCCGCCATCCCGGCCTGGCAGGCGGCGCTCAAACAACCGTCGCTACGGCCGTACGCGGCCACGCACCTGAGTCAGCTCGGGGTCGAGGGGGCGCCCGAGCCGACACCGGATGACACGCACTGGCTGATCCTCGACATGTGGACCATCTCGGCCGGGCTGGGGCGGTCGGAGTTCGTGACCAGTCTCCAGGACATCGGGCCTGACATGGTCAACGACCTGCTGGAGGTGATCTGGAAGATCCCGCACGCGCACGTGGAGGAGCTGCTGGATCTGATCTCGCAGGTGCATCCGGACAAGCAGGTGGCCAAGGCGGCCCGGCGGGCGCTGTACAAGGCCCGCTCGGCCAGCGCGGTGTGACGCGCTCCGCGTGCTGAAGGCCCCCGCCGTACATGGCGGGGGCCTTTCCGCTCTTGACGGCTCCGGTCTTCACGGCTCCGCGTGAGAGCCGGGAACCGGCCGGAAAAGCAAAACGCTCCGGGCCATGGGCGCCGGAGCGGGTGATGCAGACGTAGTCCCGACCGGATTCGAACCGGCGCTACCGCCTTGAGAGGGCGGCGTCCTGGGCCACTAGACGACGGGACCTTCGCGAGCTTGTGACAGTGGTAGTCCCGACCGGATTCGAACCGGCGCTACCGCCTTGAGAGGGCGGCGTCCTGGGCCACTAGACGACGGGACCCTGTCCACAAGCTGGTGCCGGGTCTCCCCGGCGACGCAGGTAACTCTACCGCACCCCGCAGACCACAACCAAACCGCTTATCCGGCCAGGAGATCGGGCCTGTGGCGGCGGACCCAGCCGCCCATCGGGCCGTTCTGCCACAGGGCGTCGAACTCGCCGAGCGGGATCGCGACCTCCGGACGGCCCGTGGCGGGGTCCACGGGGACGCTCGCCAGGCGGTCACGCACCCAGCCGGGCACGCGCGGCGGCACCGTACGCTCGCCCCATCCGACCAGCCCGACCGAGCGCAGGGGCTGAACCCGCACCCGCACGCCACCCGGACGGCCGATCGTGCGAGGGCCGGCCAGCTGGGTGTCCACGACGTCGATCCTGGTGACGTCGGGCCAGCGGAGGCGGACGCGGAAGCCGTACGAGTCGGTCAGCTCCACCCCGTCGGCGGAGAAGCGGACGACGGTGCCCGAGGCCAGGCGGCGGTGCTTGGCGGCGAGGACGGCGAGCAGGGCGGCGGTGGCGAGAGCGCCGACGACGGCGCCGAGCGCGGTGCTGCCGGTGAAGATCGCTCCCAGGAGGAGGCAGACGGCGAAGAAGAGCACGAGCGGGGCGATGAACGGGGCGGCGAAGCGCGGGAAGCCGCCCGGGCGCATGCGGAATTCGTCCATGAGTCAGGTGGCGAGAAGGCCGCGGCGGTAGGCCTCGCCCACGGCGGCGGCGCGGTCGCGGACGTCGAGTTTGGTGTAGATGTGCAACAGGTGGGTCTTGACGCTGGCCTCGCTGATGAACAGTCTGGCGGCCGCCTCCTTGTTGCTTGCTCCCCCGGCCACCAGGCGCAGCACCTCCAGCTCGCGCTCGCTCAGCGTGCCCCTGGCGGGCCTGCGTACAGACTCGGCCAGGCGGCCGGCCGCCGCGGGCGCGATCACGGTCTCGCCCCGGTGGGTGGCTCGGACGGCGCGTACCAGCTCCTCCGGCGGGGCGTCCTTCAGGAGGTAGCCGCTGGCGCCGGCCTCCAGCGCGGGCAGGACGTCGGTGTCGAACGTGGTCAGCACCAGCACCCTCGGGCCGGTGCCGCCGAGCCGCCGGATGGCGGTGATCCCGTCGACGCCGGGCATGCGCAGGTCCATGAGGACGACGTCAGGGCGGAGCTCGGCGGCCAGGCGCACGGCCTGCTCGCCGTCGGCCGCCTCGCCGACGATCTCCAGGTCGGGCTCGGCGGAGAGGGCGGCGCGCAGGCCGTCGCGCATGATCGGGTGGTCGTCCGCGATCAGCACCGTCAGCGTCATCGGTCCCCCCTTCCCGAAGGTCATCGTCTCATCGATCGTGCCCCTCGACCGCTCACCCGGCATCACGGGGACCTCCGGCGCGGCCGGTGGCATGGCCTCAGGGCGGACCGATTCTTCACATGGGTGGCCGGCGGTCCTGTGGGCGAGCGACGTGGTCCTCCGCCTGGACGGTGGAGTGGGTTGTGAGGGCGGCGCGATCCACCGCGCGGCCGGCGGGTGCGCTCAGGTCGTGAGTGGGCCTATGGGGAAAGAGCCGACGGGTCCGGCGCGGTATCGCCGTTCTCCGCGCGGGAGGCGGGATGGTCCGCTGGGCGCGGGGCCGGGGTGTCCGGTTGGCGGTCCGTGGGGCCGGGGTCTTCGGCGGGGATGGGCGGGACGGTGGCGGCGACGGCGGTGCCGTGGCCCGGGGCGGACTCGATCTCCAGGGTGCCGCCGACGCCGCGGACGCGCTGTCGCATTCCGTCCAGGCCGAAGCCGTCAGCGGGCGTCTGCGGGTCGAACCCGGCTCCGTCGTCGCGTATGTCGAGGAGAACGAGTTCGTCCGTGTACGACAGGGTGAGGCCTGCCCTGGTAGCTCTGGCGTGCTTGGCGACGTTCGCCAGGGCCTCCTGCGCGACGCGGAACAGCGTGGTCTCCACGTCGGCGGACAATGCGACGGCAGTTCCGGTGACTTCGACAGTGAGGCTCACGCCGGAGGCCCGCGACCAGGACTCGGCCATGTGGCCCAGCGCCTCCGGCAGCCTGGCGTGCTCCAGAGGCCCGGGGCGCAGCGCGCGGACGGACCTGCGGGCCTCGGCCAGGCCGCGGCGGGCGAGCTCGGCCGCCTGGTCGAGGTGGTGGCGGCGGGCCGCGTCCTGGGTGGCGCGATCGGCGGCGTGGAGCTGGCCGATCAGTGCGACGAGGTCCTGCGCCACCGTGTCGTGGATCTCGCCGGCCACGCGGTCCCGCTCGTCACGCACGCCCGCCTGCCTGGCCTGGTCGAGGAGCCTGGCCTGCAGGTCGGCGTTCTCGGCCATGGCGGCGCGCAGCCGTTCGACCAGGCGGCGGCGTTTGTCGTGCTCGGCGGAGACGTACCAGCCGGCCAGGACCAGCGGGACGGCGACGCCGGCGAGCACCGTGAGCAGGGCCGCGCTATCCCCTGGGCCCGCCTGGGCGGCCACGTTGACGGCGGAGGTGAGCATCACGCCCGCCATGACGAGCCGGGCGGGCAGCATGGCGATGGCGAGGGGGTAGCCGATCGAGACGAACACGGTGAAGGCCGCGCTTTCGGCGGCCAGTGCTCCGCCGAGGGCGATGAGGACGAGGTAGTGGCCCACGACGAGCCCGCGACGCGTCTCGCGGCGCGGGTGGAGCCAGGCGATGGGCGCCAGCCACACAGCTGCGGCGGTGGCGAGTCCGGGCCAAGACATGCCCGGGAAGCCGACGGGGAGATCCCCGGAAGGATCCCCTGCCGGCCAGGCGGCGATCGGCGCGAGCAGCCGGCGCAGGAGGGACGGGCCGCCGTCGGCCGGGTCCATGAGGACGGCCGCGACAGCGGAGGCCGCGAGCAGCGCGTAGGCGAGCCCTAGGAACGCCCAGCGCTCGCGGCCGTCGAGCCACTTCATGGGATCCAGCGTGGCACGACACCGCGAGTGAGGCCGGAGTGCGGCCGGCCGCCGGCGGTGGGTCCACCGATCGGTGGATGCCCGGCATCCACCGCACGTCGCGCCGCCCGGGCGATGTGGACCCAGACTGACCTGGGCGAACATCGCCGTATGAGCAATCCGACACGGAGAAGCATGTTCCAGCTGGCCGCCGTCGCGGGCGCGGGCGCCACGGCGGTCGCGGCCAAGCCCAAGGAGGTGACCACGTTCGTCTTCGTGACCGGCTCGAACGGCGTGGCCACCGACGACGCGGAGCTGACGCTGCGCGGCCACCGCACCGTGGGCGTGAGCCTGCCGGGGCACGGCCCCGAGGAGCAGTTCCACCACGCCTACCAGGCGCCGCAGGACCTGGCCAAGCTGGCCACGATTCCCTCCCCGATGGCCGGGGTGACGCTGGACGACTACGTGGAGGCCACGGTGGACGTCGTGCGCCGGGTCTCGCGGTACGGCCCGGTCGTCCTGGTGGGCGGCAGCCTGGGCGGCTCGACGATCACCAAAGCGGCCGACGCGGTCCCCGACCTGATCGACCGGTTGGTCTACGTCTCGGCCTACTGCTGCACGAAGCTGCGTTCGCCGGCGGAGTATCTCGAGACGCCGGAGGGCAGGACGACCCTGGTGGGCAGCCTCCTGGCGGGCGTCGTCGGCGACCCAAGGGTGCTCAAGGCGATCCGCGTCAACTGGCGTACGAACGACAGGAAGTTCCTCGACGCGGCCAAGGCGGCGTTCATGGCCGACGGGACCGACGGCGAGTTCCTCGCCATGCTCAACTCGTCGCTCCCGGACGAGAGCCTGCAGGTGTCGAGCGCCGACGCCCGGGGCCGCAAGGGCGCCTGGGGGCGGGTGCCCCGCGCGTACATCAGGCACTCGCGGGACCGGGTGATCCCGCTCGCGCTGCAGGATCGCATGATCAGGGAGGCGGACGCGGCGACGCCGGGCAACCGGTTCAAGGTCTTCACGGTGGAGACGTCGCACGCGCCGACGCCCGTGGCCTATCGGCGGATCACGGAAATCCTCGATCGGCTCGCGAAATGAAAAGACGGACGTCTCCTTCGGAGACATCCGTTCAATGCTGGGGTACCAGGACTCGAATCTAGACAAACTAAACCAGAATAAGAGCAGCCGCCTCTGGATGGCTCGCCCCGGGCTCGATCGCTATCACCCAAAACGGCGCCTTACCTGCGTTGTAGCGGCCGAACGCCCTTCATCAGGTGTCCGGTTGTGTCCAGTCGTCATCGGCTATCTACGGGCTCTCGTTCCCCGTGCGTTCCCACGGGCCTGCCCGGCCCTCCACTCGGGGGAGGTCTCCGCTGAGACCTCCCCGTACACGTTCACGCCGGCTCCGGGTCTACCGGCTGAGAAGATCGCAGACCCGCGGATCGGACGTCTTTAGTACCACCAATAGAGCATCCAGCGAGGGCTGTCCCATTCGCACTTCGTCGGTGTTTCGTACGTGATTGAAGCTCTCTTGCATGCCGCTTTCGTCTGGTATGCCTGAATGGGGTGCCATTTGGCAGCGTGGGCGGGGGTCGCCATGGCGGTGGTTCCGACGAATCCCGCCGTCGCCAGGGTCAACGCCACGGCGATTTTCGTGAACTTCTGCCGCATGAAATCAAGCGTCCCTTCGGTTCGTTTGATCGGCTGACTGAACCTCGCGAGAAACCGTAGGCGTGGCCACCACAAAACCGCCATACAGCCACCACATTTGGACCTCCCGCGCACCGTCGTCGAGGCGAACCGCCAACCCGTCTACGTTTCCGTCGCGCTGAGGCGTCTCACACGGCTTCGACCCTTGATCCGCCGAGCTGGTGCGGTGACCACCGATGTTCACCGAATCCGATGATCGATACGTTTGCTGATGGGCTGCCCCGCGACGGGGTGGTTCCGGGGTCAAGAAGCGTAGAGGCCGGCCAAGCGGCGGACGTCGGCACGGATCGACCGACGCAGCAACCACCTCAGCGCCGGCTCCAGCAACCTCTCGGAGGTCACGCGTGGGGTGACGCGCACGTGGAAGGTGAAGCGGCACCGGTCCTCGCCGAGCGGCTCGACGAGTCTGCCGCCCTCGGCATCGATCCCCGAGGTGGTGCGCCAGGCGAACGAGCGCCCCGGCTCCACCTGGATGACCTCGCCGCCGTTGCGGTAGGTCCGGCCCGCGAACCGCATCACCTCGGCGGTGGTCGTGCCCACCCGGACGATGCCTTCGGGGCGCGGCGCCATCGTCTCGACGCCCTTGCGCCAGCGTGGGTCCTGGCCGTAGTCGGCGACGACCGCCCACACACGCGCGGCCGGGCAGGCGATCTCCCCGTCCTCCTGAAGCTCGATCATCCGGCGATGATATGGGGCTGGTCGAGATGCCGGTGAACACGGTGAACGCTCGTGGTCACTGCACCAGCGAGGCTCCGCCTCGGACCAGTCGGCGCGGCCGCAGCCGCCTCAATCTCGCTGTGCCCACGCCACGACCACAGCACCCGTCAGAGACATGATCCTGCGCCTCTGAAGAGGTCACAGGCGAGCGCACAGAACTGGCGCCAGAGGCATGCTGTCCCGGGACTGCGGGTGAGAGCCATTGAACGGCGCCAGGAGCTTGATCGCTCCCCGCTCGCTCCCAAACCGCCCTAGAAACGATCAAGGCGGGGGTCTCAATGAGACTCCCGCCGCAGGTAGAGGGCCTTGCTGGGGTACCAGGACTCGAACCTAGACTAACTGAACCAGAATCAGTCGTGCTGCCAATTACACCATACCCCACCGCTGCGAACCCCTCGGAGTGCGCTTGGCGACGTCCGAAAGAATAGCCCAGCTCGGGGCTAAGACCAAAACGAATAGCCGAGCGGTCCCTCCATTGCCCGCACCGTGCCAAGCTGATGGGGACAAAACACCACGTGGAGGAGCCCGAGCGTTGGCCGAGAATCCGTTCTTCGCCCCTAGCGACCTGCCGTACGAGCTGCCGCCCTTCGCCGACATCCGCGAGGAGCACTACGTGCCCGCGTTCCGGCGCGGCATGGCGGAGCAGCTGGCCGAGGTCGATGCGATCGCCGGCAATGCGGAGCCGGCGACCTTCGACAACACGATCGCCGCGCTCGAACGGTCGGGGCGGATCCTCGACCGCACGGCCACGGTCTTCTACAGCATGGCCGCGTCCAACTCCAGTGACCGGATCATGGAGATCGAGAAGGAGATCTCGCCTGAGCTGACCCGGCACAGCGACGCGATCCGGCTCAACCGGGCGCTGTGGGCCCGCATCAAGCAGGTGGCCACGGAGGATCCGGAGGAGGCCTGGCTGCTGGAGAAATACCGGGACGACTTCATCAGGGCCGGCGCCGACCTGTCGGAGCCGGAGCAGGACCGGCTGCGCGAGCTCAACGAGGAGCTGTCGAAGCTCTCCACCGAGTTCGCGCAGACCCTGCTCAAGGCCTTGACGGAGTCGGCGCTGACGGTGGAGGACCCCAAGGAGCTCGACGGGTTCGACGAGGACAGGATCGAGTCGCTGCGCAAGGACGGCAAGTACGTCCTCCCGCTGCTCAACTTCACCGCCCAGCCCGGCCTGGCCCAGCTCACGAACCGGGACGTGCGGCGCAGGCTCTACGAGCTGAGCGTCGGGCGGGCCCCGGTCAACTTCGAACGGGCCGCCAGGATGGCGATGCTGCGGGCTGAGCGGGCGGCTCTGCTCGGGTTCCCCAACCACGCCGCCTACTCGGTGGCCGACCAGACCGCGAAGACCGTCGAGGCGGTCGAGGAGATGCTCGGCCAGCTCGTGGGACCCGCCGTGCGCAACGCCAAGCGGGAGGCCGAGGAGCTCGCGGAGACGGCCGGCTTCGACATCGAGCCGTGGGACTGGCCGTTCTACTCCGAGAAGGTGCGCGAGGCCCGCTACGACTTCGACGCCGACGCGATGCGGCCGTACTTCGAGCTCAACCGCGTCTACCGGGACGGCATCTTCCACGCGGCCACCCGGCTGTACGGCGTCACCTTCACCGAGCGGCCCGACCTGGGCGGATACCACCCGGACATGACCGTGTTCGAGGTGTTCGACGAGGACGGGAGCCGGCTGGGCCTGTTCCTGCTCGACCCGTACGCCAGGGAGAACAAGCGCGGCGGGGCGTGGATGAACAACCTCGTCGACCAGTCGTTCCTGTTCGGGGTGCGGCCCGTGGTGATGAACAACCTCAACGTCACCAAGCCCGCCTCGGGGCCGACGCTGCTGACGTACGACGAGGTGAACACCGCTTTCCACGAGTTCGGGCACGCGCTGCACGGGCTGTTCTCGCAGGTGCGGTTCCCGCGGGTGTCGGGCACCAGCGTGCCGCGCGACTTCGTCGAGTACCCGTCGCAGGTCAACGAGATGTGGGTGACCTGGCCGGAGATCCTGGCCAACTACGCCAAGCACCACGAGACGGGCGAGCCGATGCCGGCCGAGCTGGTGGAGAAGCTGCAGGCGGCCGAGAAGTTCAACCAGGGCTTCAAGACCGTCGAATACCTGGCCGCCACGCTGCTCGACTGGGCCTGGCACAAGCTGGCGCCCGGGGAGACGGTGAGCGACGCCGAGGCGTTCGAGGTGGCGGCCCTGGAAGCCGCGCAGATCGCCGTGCCGCAGGTCAGGCCGCGCTACCGGACCAACTACTTCGCGCACATCTTCGCGGGCGGCTACAGCGCCGGCTACTACTCCTACATCTGGAGCGAGGTGCTGGACGCCGAGAGCGTGGAGTGGTTCAAGGAGAACGGCGGACTGACCAGGGCGAACGGCGACCACTTCCGCCGCGAGTTGCTCTCCCGCGGCGGGAGCCTCGACCCGCTGACCGCCTTCCGCAGCTTCCGCGGGCGCGAGCCCAGCATCGAGCCCCTGCTCAAGCGCCGCGGGCTCGACTGATCACCGGAACGCCGCGGCGTGCTCGGCGGCCCACTGCGCGAACGTGCGCGGTGGGCGCCCCGGTCGCTCGTCTTCCCCGCTCCGGTCAACAAATGGCTCATGCCGGAAGACGTCAGGAGCTGTCGCGGCAGGTTACGTTCCTGAATGGAGCCGCGTCAGGGCGGTGCGCAGGCGGTCCTGGGTGCGCTCGCGGCCGAGCACCTCGATCGACTCGAACAGCGGCAGGCCCACCGTGCGGCCGGTGACCGCGACCCGCACCGGCGCCTGCGCCTTGCCGAGCTTGAGCCCGTGGGCCGTGCCGACCTCCTCCAGAGCCTCCTTGAGCGATTCCGGATCCCAGCTCACCGCCTCCAGCCGGCCGAGGAAGCCGGTGATGATCTCCACAGGGGAGTTCTTCATCGCCTTGTCCCAGGACGCCTGGTCGAACACCGGCTCCTCGAGGAAGAGGAAGTCGACGTTCTGCCGGATCTCCGACATCACCGCGATGCGGGTCTGGGCCAGCGCCGCGACCTTGCTGAACCGCTCGCGGTCCCAGGAGGGGTCGAGGTAGGGCGCGCAGCGCTCCTCGAACGTCTCCAGCGGCAGCGCCCGGATGTACTCGCCGTTGAACGCGCGCAGCTTCTTCTCGTCGAAGAACGCGCTGGCGGAGTTGACGTCCTCCAGCCGGAACAGCGGCACCATCTCCGACCACGGCATGATCTCGCGGTCCTCGCCGGGGCCCCAGCCGAGCAGCATGAGGTAGTTGACCATGGCCTCGGCCAGGTAGCCCTCGGCGCGGTAGTCCTCCAGCGCCACCTTGTCGCGGCGCTTGGACAGCTTCTTGCGCTGCTCGTTGACGATCACCGGGAGGTGCGCCCACACCGGCGGCGTCGCGCCCAGCGCGGGCCACATCAGCATCTGCTTGGCCGCGTTGCCCAGGTGCTCCTCGCCGCGGATCACGTGGGTGATGCCCTGCGTGATGTCGTCGACCGCGTTGGCCAGCACGTAGAGCGGCGAGCCGTCGGTGCGGGCGATGACGAAGTCCTCCTGCGCCTCGTTGGGGAACTCCACGTTGCCGCGCACCTCGTCCGCCACCACGGTCACGCCCTCGTCGGGGGTGCGGAAGCGGACCGCGCCCTCGGTCAGGCCCCGCTCGCGGCAGTAGCCGTCATAGCCCTTGTGCTCGGAGCCGGTGCGGGCCACGAGGGCCTCGCGGGTGCAGTCGCAGTAGTAGGCCCGCCCGTCGGCGAGCAGCTTGGCCACCGCCTCACGGTGCTGCGGCTCGTACGCCGACTGGAAGTAGGGGCCCTCGAACACCGGGTTGGTGCCGTTGATGCCGATCCAGTCCAGCGCGGAGATGATGCCCTCGGTCCACTCCGGCCGGTTGCGCGACGCGTCGGTGTCCTCGATGCGCAGGACGAAGCGGCCACCGGACTGCTCGGCCAGCGCCCAGTTGAACAGCGCCGTGCGAGCGCCGCCGACGTGGAACATGCCGGTTGGGGACGGGGCGAAACGCACCCGTAGATCAGTCACGGGAGACCACCTTGTTCGTGAGTGTGCCGATGCCTTCGATGCCGACGCTGACCTCGTCACCGACCTGCAGCGGGCCGACGCCTGCCGGGGTGCCGGTCAGGATGACGTCGCCGGGGATCAGCGTCATGACCGCGCTGACGTACGCCACCAGCGCGGGGATGTCGTTGATGAGCTGGCTGGTGCGGCCGCTCTGGCGCACCTCGCCGTTGACCGTGGTCGTCAGCGCCAGGTCGCTCGCGTCCAGGTCGGTCTGGATCCACGGCCCCAGCGGGCAGAACGTGTCGAACCCCTTGGCCCGGGTGAACTGCACGTCCTTCCTCTGCAGATCGCGGGCGGTGACGTCATTGGCGCACGTGTAGCCGAAGACGACGTCCTTGACCCGCTCGACCGGGACCTCGCGGCAGAGCCTGCCGATCACCACCGCCAGCTCGCCCTCGTAGTCGACGCGGTCGGACAGCGACGTGGGATAGGCGATGTTCTCCCCGTGGCCGATCACCGAGGTGGACGGCTTCATGAAGATGAGCGGCTCCTCGGGCACCTCGTTGCCCATCTCGCGCGCGTGCTCGGCGTAGTTTCTGCCGATGGCGATCACCTTGCTGGGCAGCATCGGGGCCAGCAGCTTCACCTGGGAGAGCGGGGACCGCTCGCCGGTGAACTGCACCTCGCCGAAGGGGTGGCCGGAGATCGTGGAGACGAACTCCTCGCCCGGGCCGCCTTCGACCACGCCGAACGACACGCCTTCGCCTGTGGAGAACCTCGCTATACGCACCTGACAAGGCTATCGCCGCCGCCGTGGGGCTCCGCCCAGATCGGCAGGGCGCGCCGTTAGCCTGGAGTCCTCACTGAGGAAAGGGGTTCCCGTTGTCCGTCGTGAAGATCAACGTGCTGACCGTGCCCGCCGAGATGCGCGAGCAGCTCGAGAAGCGCTTCTCCAACCGGGCCGGGATGGTCGAGTCCGCCGACGGGTTCGAGTGGTTCGAGCTGCTCAGGCCGGTGGACGGCACGGAGCGGTATCTCGTCTACACGCGCTGGCGCAGCGAGGAGGACTTCCAGAAGTGGCAGCAGAGCCAGGCGTTCGCCCGCGGGCACGCCCAGGCCGCCGCGGCCGCCGGCCAGGGGCACGGTCACGGGCACGGGCCCGCGGCGACCGACTCCGAGGTGTGGACGTTCGAGGTCGCCGAGTCCGCGGCCCCCAAGGCGTAGTCAGCCGTCCAGCGGGTTGCGCGTGATCCGGTCCACGATGCCGCCTTGCACGAACTGCGCGGCGAAGCTGGCCGGCTTGCGCGCCCCCTGCTCGGAGATGCACACGGCGAACTCCTTGGCGATCTCCAGGCGCGGGTGGCGCTCCAGCGCCTCCCGCCGCACCTCGGCGGGGATCTCGTCGACACGGCGGCCGGAGATGTCCATGCCGGTCGAGAGCTCCAGCAGGTGCCCCTCGGGATCCTCCTCCACCGGCACCTCCTCCCACATGTGCCGGATGATCACCTCGGCGGCGCGTTGCCTGCGCTCGGGCGACCAGCCGGCCCCGGCGCAGAAGGCCCAGGCCACGTGCCCGCCCGCCTCCTCGTACGGCACCGTGTGGCTGTCGAACTCGGCGACCAGCCCGATGTCGTGCAGCATGGCCGACACGTAGAGCAGCTCGGCGTCGAACGCGATGTCGTTGCCCCGCGCGTACGCGGCCGCCCACAGGTAGGCGCGGATCGAGTGGTTGAGCAGTGACGGCGAATGGTAGCGGGCGGCCACTTCCAGCGCGCCGCGGCAGGCGGGGGTGTCCGGGATCACGAGGTCGTCGAATGTCACATCCCCCAGCATGCCAGTGGAGCGGAGAAGGCAGCGGAGTTCCCGAGCCAATAAGAACTCGCCAGGCTAACGAATCGAGCACTCAGCTTGACCAGCTGATCCTGATTCGGACAGCATGTTCCGCCTTCAACTTTTGTCCCGAAAGGAACTGGCGTGCGCCGGCTCGCGATACCTCTTGCCCTCACACTCGCACTCGGCGGGTTCGTGAGCCCCGCGCAGGCCGACAAGGTGACGCGCACCGCGGCCTGCCAGGGCGACTGGTTGCCCGGCACGCCGACGGCCGAGGAGGTCATGCGGGGCGAGCTCGCGCTGGTGGGGCTGCCGGCGTACCAGCTGGGCAAGAAGATCAACTGGGGGGCCAGCCCGTACAAGAACCGCTCGTGGGAGTTCGTCTTCCAGTCGCTGCGCTGGATGGGCACGCTGGTCGTCGAGTACGAGAACACCGGCGAGCAGCGCTACCTGGACCGCGCCGAGGAGATCACCAAGGACTGGGTGGCGAACAACAAGTACGGCGCCCGCGGGACCAAGCCGTACGTGTGGAAGGACCACCCGGTCTCGCTGCGCACCCAGGCGCTGCTGTGCCTGAGCATGCACGTCAAGGAGAGCTGGCTGAAGGACAGCCTGGCCGTCCACGCCAAACTGCTCGCGAACCCGCGGCTCTACAAGAAGGGCCACAATCACGGCATCGACCAGGACATCGCGCTCATGGGCATCGGCTGCAGGTACGGCCGCAAGGACTGGGCCGACCTGGCCTCCAGGCGCCTCACCGGCACGGTGAAGATCGATGTCGACGCCCAGGGCGCGCTTATGGAGCAGGCGCCGCGGTACGCGGTCTACGTGTACAGCCGGCTCCAGGTCGCGATGATCAACATGAAGTCCTGCGGCCGCAAGGTGCCTGGTGCGATCGCCTCCCGGACCGAGGCGCTGAAGGACTTCATCGCCCACGCGACCATGCCGAACGGCTACATGGTGCCCATCGGTGACGGGACCGCCGACACCGAGCCGAAGATGGAGACCGGCACGCCGAAGCAGAAGGTCAAGGCGTACCGGGCCGGCTACGTGTTCGGCCGGACGGCCTGGGGCAAGCCGGAGTCGGCGTACTACTCGATCAGGTACGGGCCCGGCATGAAGTACCACGGGCACGAGGACCACCTGGGCGTGACGTACTACGCGCAGGGCCGCGACATCCTCGTGGACGGCGGCTTCCACTCCTACGAGAAGAGCTCCTACCGCTACTGGACGCTCTCCCCGGAGGCGCACAACGTCCCGACGGTGGCCGGCGCCCGCTTCCGGCCGCACACCTCCGCCACGCTCACCAAGTCGTCGTACGGCGCGGACCGGCAGTCGTTCCGCGTGACCGACAAGGCGTACGGCGTGAGCCGGAGCCGGTCCGTGCTGGTCAACCACGGCGAGGACGTGATGGCGGTGCTGGACACGGCCTCGGGCGGCAGGAAGGTCAGGAACCTGTGGCGCTTCGACCCGTCGCTCAAGGTGGTCTCCAACAAGGGCGGCGAGGTCGTGCTGGGGGACGGCAAGTTCAAGGTCACGCTGGTGCAGTTCTCGGGGTGCGACCGGGTCGGCGGGCAGCAGGTGGAGCGCGGCGGGAAGCTCGGATGGGTGTCGCCGACGTACCTGTCGAGGAAGCCGGCCAACGTGGTCGTCTCACCCGCGGCGAAGTCCCTGCTTACGGTGATCGTGCCGGGCGCGGAGTCGCCGAAGGTGTCGTGCTCGGGCGGGAAGGTCACGGTCGAAGGCGTGTCGTTCCCCCCGGACCTCTTCTGATGACCCGGTGAAGCGGGATCGCTGTTGCTTCTTGCCTGATCCAACACAGAAGTGTGCAGGAAAAAACATCGATCAAGGTCCTGCCGTGCGTGCCGCTCGATAGATAAGGTCTTCCCGGCATGTGGCGCAAAACCGTCACACGCAGTCATACCTTGCACCACAAGCGCGAGCACCTAAGGCAAAAACCCCATATGGCGAGTACGGAACCGTTACGGACGACCGAGACGGTCGAAGCACCATGTCGCGTCCACGAGGCGATCGAAGCGCAGAGCCGGCGTACCCCGGAGCGCACGGCCGTCGTGGCGGGCACCACCAGGCTCGGCTACGCGGAGCTGAACCGCAGGGCCGACGACGTCGCACGCGCCCTGTCCGAGCGGGGCATCGGACCCGGCCGGCTGGTCGGCGTCTGCCTCGACCGCGACGAGTGGCTGATCCCCGCGCTGGTGGGGGTGTGGAAGGCGGGAGCGGCCTACGTGCCGCTGGACCCCGCCTACCCGGCCGAGCGGTTACGGTTCATGGCCGAGGACGCCGCGGTGACCGCGGTGCTCACCTCGGCCGCGCTGCGCCGTACCGCCGCCCTGACCGGGGCCGCGCCCATCCTCGTCGACGACGTGACACCCGGCGACGGCGCGCCGTACGTGCCCGGGGATCCGAGCGACCCGGCGTACGTCATCTACACCTCCGGCTCCACCGGGACGCCCAAGGGCGTGGTGGTGGAGCACCGCAACACCATGAACCTGCTGCGCTGGGAGGCCGCCGCCTACACCGCCGAGGAGCTGGACGGCATGCTGGCCAGCGCCTCCATCTGCTTCGATCCGTCGATCAGCCAGCTCTTCCTTCCGCTGGTGGCCGGCGGGACGGTGATCCTGGCCGACAACCTGCTGGCGCTGCCCAGCCTGCCGGCCCGGGACGAGGTGACCACGGTTTACGGGGTGCCCTCCGCGCTGGCGATGCTGCTGCGCGAGCCGCTGCCGGGCGGGGTGCGCGCGGTGTTCTCCGGCGGCGAGCCGCTGACCGGCGCGCTGGTGCGGCGGATCTACGCCAACCCCGGGGTGCGCCGGGTACTCAACCTGTACGGCCCGACGGAGTGCACCACCACTTGCGCGATCGCCGAGGTGGGCCGGGACCGCGAGGACGAGCCGCCCCTGGGCGAGCCGATCGCCGGCGCGGTGTTCTCGGTGCGCGACGCGAACGGGAACCCGGTGCCCGACGGGGAGCCGGGTGAGTTGTGGATCGGCGGGCCGGTGGTGACCCGGGGGTACCTGGGGCACGACTCGGCCGCGTTCGGCACCGAACCGGACGGCACCCGGGTCTACCGCAGCGGTGACCTGGTCCGCCGGGTGGCGGGCGAACTGCGCTTCGCCGGCCGGGCCGACGATCAGGTCAAGATCCGCGGCTTCCGGGTGGAACCGGGCGAGGTGGAGGCCAGGCTGGCCCGCCATCCCGCGGTCCGGCGGGCCACCGTGCTGGCCGCGTACGACGACGACGGCGTGGCCTACCTCGTCGGCCATGTGGCGGCCTCCGGCGTCGGCGAGCTGGAGCTGCGCGAGTGGCTGCTCGCCCGCTTACCCGGGCACCTGGTGCCGACCCGGATCGGCGTGGCAGAGGAGCTCCCGCTCGCCCCCAACGGCAAGGTGGATCGCGCGGCCCTGCCCGCGCTGAGCGCCTCCCGGCTGTCCGGCGCGGCGCCTGTCGCCCCCCGCGATGACGACGAACGCCTGGTGACCGAGGTGATCGCGGACGTGCTGGGCCTGCCCGAGGTGGGGGTGCACGACCACTTCGCCGAGCTCGGCGGGCATTCCCTGGCCGCGGCCCGGGTGGTCACCGAGCTGTCGCGCCGGCTCGGGCGGGCCGTGCCCCTGGCGGCCTTCCTCACCGAACCCACCGCGGCCGGGCTGGCCACCCGGTTGTCCCAGACCGAGCCGGAGCTGGTACGCCAGGACGGCCGGACCCGCTACCCGCTCACCGACGCGCAACGCCAGTTCTGGACCCTGAGCCGCCTGCACCCGGACAGCCCGGTCACCACGCTGGGGATCCGGCTGCGCGTCCGCGACCTGCCCGGCGCCGCCGCGCTGCGCTCGGCCCTGGACGCGGTGGTGGCCCGCCACGAGGTGCTGCGCAGCACGGTGTCCGTCGACGAGGACGGCGTGCCGTACGCCGTGGTCCACCCGCCGGCCGCCGTGCCCCTGGTCGAGCACCCCGTGGGGACCGGCCGGGAGAAGGCAGCCAGGGACGCGGCCGCGCACGTGTTCGACGTCGGGAGTGACGTGCCCCTGCTGCGGGCGAGCCTGTGCCCGCTGGGCGAGAACGAGGCCGAGCTGGTGGTCGTGGTGGACCACATCGCCTTCGACGGCGCCTCGGTCGGGGTGCTGATGGCCGAGCTGGCGGCCGAGCTGGCCGGCGAACCGGTCCCCGGGCCCGCGGTCCAGGTCGGCGACGTGGCCGTACGGCAGCAGGAACGGCCGGATCTCACGCGGCTGCGGGAGTTCTGGGAGGCCGAGCTGGCCGGGGCGCCTGCGGCGCTTCCCCTGCCCGCGGACCTGACGGCGGCGCGGGTGATCAGGACGCTGCCGGAGGAGTTCGTGACGCGGGTGGCCGCGCTGGCCAGGGACTGCGGCGCCACCCCGTTCGCGGTCTGGCTGGCCGCCGTGGCCCTGGCGGGCGGCGAGCCGGACACGCTGGTCGCGGTGGCCGCGGCGCGGCGGGCCAGGCCCGAGCTGACCGGCGTCATCGGCCCACTGATCGACACGGTCCCGGTACGGCTGCGGCCGGCCGCCGCATGGACCTTCCGCGACCTGGTCGGGCAGGCCGCCGCCGCGACCACGCGGGCGCTGGTCCACCAGGAGATCCCGCCCGCCGAGCTGCCCCGCGCCCCCGTTCTGCTGGCCATGCAGCACGACATGCCGATGCGTGCGGGAGGTCTGGAGCTGCTCACCGACCTGGGCTCCGGGGCGGCGGGACACGAGCTGAGCGTGCTGGTCAACCGGACGGTGGACGGGGCCGAGCTGCAGCTCGAGTACGCCACCGCCCGCCTCGGCGCGACCGCCGCCGAGGCCTACGTGGAGCGGCTGTCGCGGCTGCTGCGGTGCGCGCTGGAGGATCCCGGCCGGCCGCTGTCGGCGTTCGAGCTCGTCACGCCGGACGAACGCACCGCGCTGCTGGCCCTCGCCGCCGGGCCGGAGCCGGCGGAATTCCCCGAGACGGTGCCGGAGGCGCTGGCGGCGCACACCGGCCCGACGGCCGTGGTCGGCCCGGACGGCACCTCGCTCAGCTATGCCGAGTTGACGGCCTGGTCCGGCAGAGTGGCGGCGGCGCTGCTCGAACATGGGGTGACGCCGGGTGAGGTGGTCGGGGTCTGCCTGCCGCGCGACCACCTGATGCCCGCGGTCCTGCTGGCGGTGTGGCAGGCGGGCGCGGCCTACCTGCCACTGGATCCGGAGCACCCGGCCGAGCGGCTGCGCTGGCTGGCGCAGGACGCCGGTGTGCGGGTGGTCCTCACCCGGGGCGGCGTGGCCGCCGTCCCCGGCGTCACCACGCTGGACGCGGACCGCCTGGCGACCGTCCACAGCGGACGGACGGAGCCGCACCCGGTGCGGGCCGAGGACCTGGCGTACGTGCTCTACACCTCCGGCTCCACCGGCAAGCCCAAGGGCGTCGAGGTCACACACGGGAATCTGGCGGCCTACGTCGCCGGGCTGGTGACCGAGCTGCGGCTGGGTCCGGGCGACATCCAGCCGGCCGTGGCGCCGCTGACCTTCGACACCTCCGTGTCCGAGCTGTGGGTCCCCCTGAGTGCCGGCGGCACCTGTGTGGTGGTGGACCGGGCCACGGCCGTGGACGGGCACGCGCTCGCCGGCCTGATCGCGGCCTGCGGGGCCACGGTGATCGACCTGGTGCCCACCACGTACCGGATGCTGCTGGCCGCGGGCTGGGCCGGCGCGCCGGGCCTGCTCGCCATCTCCGGCGGGGAGACCCTGGATCCGGCCCTTGCCGGGCAGATCCTCCCCCGGGTCGGCGAGCTGTGGAACACCTACGGCCCCACCGAGGCCACTGTCGCCTCGATCCAGCACAGGCTCGGCGCCCACGAGACTGGCCCGGTGCCGATCGGGCTGCCGATGCCGGGTGAGCGGGCCTATGTGGTCGACTCCGAGCTGCGGCTGGCGCCGCCTGGCGCGATCGGCGAGCTGCTGCTGGGCGGCGCGGGTGTGGCACGGGGTTACCGGGGCCGGCCGGAACTGACCGCGGCCGCGTTCGTCGACGACCCGTTCGTTCCCGGCGGCCGGTGTTACCGGACCGGGGACCTGGCACGGTGGCGGCCGGACGGGACTCTGGAGTTCCACGGCCGCCGGGACCACCAGGTGAAGGTGCGCGGATACCGGATCGAGCTGGGCGAGATCGAGGCCGTGCTGCGCGAGGTGGCCGACGGCGTGGTGACCGTGGCGGGCTCGGGGGCGCAGGCGCACCTGGTCGGCTATGTCGCTCCGGAAACGGCCGACGTGGCCGCGGCCGAGCGGCACGTCCGGTCGCGACTGCCCGGCCACATGGTGCCCCGGCGGTGGGTCGCGTTGCCGGCGCTGCCCACCCTGCCCAATGGCAAGGTGGACCGGGCGGCCCTGCCCGAACCGGTCGACGGCCCGGAGACCGAACGGGTCGCGCCCGGCACCGATTCCGAACGCCTGGTGGCCGCCGTGTGGGCCGCCGTGCTGGAGCGGCCTGCCGTCTGGGCCGACGACGATTTCTTCGCCCTGGGTGGGCATTCCTTCGCCGCGACTCGCGTGGCCGGCCGGCTCCGGGAGACGTTGAAGCTGGCCGTTCCTGTGCGGTTGTTGTTCGAGCGACCGTTGCTCGCCGACTTCGCCGCCGGACTGGAAGAACTCTTGATCGCCGAACTGATGGACGGGAGCGACGCATGACCGAGGTTCATCAGGACCGGATCGCCGAGTTGGTCCGCTCCCGGTTCGCCGCTGCCCAGGCCGCGGCCGAGAGCTCGGGTCCTGCGGGCATCCCGGCACTGTCCGCAGCGGACATGCCGCTGTCGCCGGCCCAGGAGCGGCTGTGGTTCCTGGCCCAGTTGGAGCCGGACTCCCCCGCTTACAACGTGCCACTGGCGCTGCGGCTGAGCGGACCGGTGGACGTCGCCGCCCTCACCGCCGCGGTGACCGACCTGGCCGACCGGCACTGGATCCTGCGCGGCGTCATCGAAGGGGCGAGGGTACGGCAGACCGGCGGCGTACCCGTCTCCGTGGTGGACGTGGACCCCGCGGCGCTGGAGCGGGAGCTGTCCGACCAGGCCTGGCGCCCGTTCCGGCTGGACGCCGAGCCGCCCATGCGGGCCACGCTGTTCCGGCTCGGCGGGGACGAGTGCGTGCTCGCGTTGACCCTGCACCACATCGCCACCGACGCCTGGTCGGAACGTCTGCTGCTGCAGGACCTCTCGGCCCTGTACGCGGCCCGGCTCGGCCTGGCCCCGCAGCCGGAACTCCCGGCCTTGCAGTACGCCGACGTGGCCGCGTGGGAGGCCGAGCAGCCTGAGACCGGCCTGGACTGGTGGACGCAGCACCTGGCCGGTCTGCCGCCGGTGCTGGACCTGCCCGCCGCCCGGCCCCGCCCGGCCGTCTCCACCTGGCAGGGGGCCACGGTCGAGGTCGTGGTGCCCGAGTCCCTGTCCGCCAAGGTGCGCGCGGCGGCGGGCGCGACGCCGTTCATGGTGTTCCTGGCCGGCTTGCAGGCGCTGCTGGCCCGCCTGTCCGGCAGCGATGACATCGCCGTCGGAGTGCCGCACGCCGGACGCCACCACCCGGACGCCGAGCAGGTGGTGGGCTGTTTCATCAACACGCTGGTGATGCGCACCGACACCTCCGGCGACCCGACCGGCGCCGAACTGCTGGGCCGGGCCCGCGCCACCGCGCTCGACGCGTTCACCCACGCCCGCACGCCGTTCGAGCGGATCGTGGAGCGGCTTCAGCCGGAGCGGAACCTGTCGATCACCCCGCTGTTCCAGGTCATGCTCAACGTGTACGACGCCGACCCGCCGGTGAACCTGCCGGGCGTCGGCGTACGGGCTGAACCGCTGCCCTCGCCGACGGTCAAGTTCGACCTGAACCTGCAGCTCGGCGACGACGGGACGCGGTTCGCCGGTGAGCTGCGTTACCGGACCGACCTGTTCGAGGAGTCCGCCGCGCGGCAGTTCGCAGACTGGTACCTGGCGCTGCTGGACGGGATGCTCACCGAACCGGAAGCTCCGGTCCGGCTGCCCGCCGGCTCCGATCTGCGTGGCCCGGCCCTGGACTGGCCGACCGACGTGCCGTTGCACGGGTTGTTCGAGCGGATGGCCGACGCCGTCCCGGACGCGCTCGCCGTGTTCGCTTCGCCCGGCGACGCCGAGCGGGACCGGCTCAGCTATGCGGAGCTGGAGCGGCGGGCCAACCAGGTGGCGCACTGGCTGCTGGCGCGGGGGGTGGGGCCGCAGGAGCCGGTCGGGGTGCTGATGGAGCGGCGCCCTGAGCTGGCGGTCGCCATGCTGGGGGTGCTCAAGGCCGGCGCCGCCTACCTGCCGCTGGACCCGGTCTACCCGGCGCGGCGGATCGAGTCCGTCGTGGCCGCCGCGGGCGTCCGGATCGTCCTGACCGAGTCCGAGATCGCCGCCGCCGCACGCGAACCTGGCGACCGCCCGGACGTGCCCGTGCCGCCTGACCACCTGGCGTACGTGATCTACACCTCCGGCTCCACCGGGGAGCCCAAGGGGGTCGCGGTCGAGCACCGGCAGATCACCCACTACCTGGGCGCCATAGCCGAAACCATCCCCGACGGCGCGGCCTCCTTCGCCCTGGTGTCCACCATCGCCGCCGACCTGGGCCTGACCAACGTCCTGTGGGCGCTGACCACCGGCGGCACCTTGCACCTGATCGACCACGAGACCGCCACCGACCCGGCGGCGTACGCCGCCCACATGGCCGCGCACCCGGTGGACGCCGTGAAAATGGTGCCCAGCCAACTGGAGTTGCTGGGCCTGACCGCGCTGCCGCGGAAGCTGCTGGTCCTGGCCGGCGAGGCCGTGCCGGCGGACCTGGTGGATCGGGTACGCGCGGCGCGCCCCGACCTGGTGGTGAAGATCTACTACGGGCCCTCCGAGACCACGGTGTCCGCGCTGGCCTGCGATGCGGCCGAGACCAGGCCAGGCGTGGCGCCGCTGGGCCGGCCGCTGGCGAACGTGGTGTGCCGGGTGGTGGACGCCGCGGGGCGGCCGCTGCCGCACGGTGTGCCGGGAGAGTTGTGGATCGGCGGGCCAGGCGTGGCCCGCGGCTACCTCAACCGGCCCGACCTGACCGCCCAGCGCTTCACTGACGGCTGGTACCGCACCGGGGACCGGGTGCGGGTCGGCCCGGACGGGCTGGTGGAGTTCCTGGGCCGCATCGACGACCAGGTCAAGGTGCGCGGGTTCCGGGTCGAGCTCGGTGAGGTCACCGCCGCGCTGCGGGCCCTGCCGCAGGTGGCCGAGGCCTTCGTGCAGCCGGTCGGCACCGGGGCGTTGCGGCGGCTGGCCGCCTGGGTCACGCCCGCGGGCCTGGACGCGGCGGCGATCCGCGCCGCGTTGCGGGAGCGGCTGCCCGACTACATGGTCCCGGCCGCCATCGGCTCGCTGGAGGCCTTGCCGCTCACTCCGAACGGCAAGGTGGACCGTCAGGCGCTGCCGGTCCCCGAGGCCGCGCCGGCGACGCGGACGCCGCTGGGCACGCCGGCGGAATGCCTGGTCGCCGAGGTGTGGGCCGAAGTGCTCGAACTGCCGCAGGTGTGGGCGGACGACGACTTCTTCGTGCTGGGCGGTCATTCCTTCGCCGCCACCCGGGTGGTCGGCCGGTTACGGGAGCGGCTCGGCGCACCGGTGCCGGTGCGGCTGCTGTTCGAGCACCCGGTGCTCGCGGATCTGGCCGCCGCGCTCCCCCGCCCGTCATCGGCGGCCAAGGCGCGGCGCGAGCGCGTGGAAGGCCCCGTCCCGCTGTCCGGCGCGCAGGCGAGGCTGTGGTTCCTGGCGCAACTGGAGCCGGAGAGCACGGCGTACAACGTGCCGGTGGCGCTGCGGCTGCGCGGGCCGCTGCAGGCCGAGGCGCTGCTGGACGCGGTACGCGACCTGGCCGAGCGGCACCACGTGCTGCGCAGCGTGATCGACGACTCCGGCGCGGAGCCAGTGCTGGTCCTTCGTCCGGCCGCGGAGGTGCCGGTCGTCACCCGGCCCGTCGAGCCATCCGGCGTCGAAGCCGCGCTGGCCGAGCAACTGGCCACGCCGTTCGCCCTGGACCGGGAACCGCCGATGCGGGCCGTGCTGTTCGCCGTCGGCGAGCGGGAACACGTGCTGTCGATCACCTTCCACCACATCGCCACCGACGCCTGGACCAAGGGCCTGCTGTTGTCGGAGCTGTCGTCCCTGTACGCCGCCCGCCTCGGCCTGCGCCCGCCGCCCGAGCCGCCACCGGCCCAGTACGCCGAGGTTGCCCCGCTCCCCGACCTGGCCGATCTGGACTGGTGGGCCGAGCGGCTGCGCGGCCTGCCGCCGGTGCTGGACCTGCCTGCCGACCGGCCCAGGCCCGCGGTGGCCGACCCCGGCGGCGGCGCGGTGGAACTGGAGCTGTCCGCGGAGCTCAGCGAGCGGGTGCGGGCGGTGGCCGCCGCCTACCGGGCGACGCCGTTCATCGTCCTGCTGGCCGGGCTCCAGGCCCTGCTGGCACGGCTGTCGGCGAGCACCGACATCGCGGTCGGCGTGCCGGTCGCGGGCCGGGACCACCCGGAGACCGAGGGCGTGGTCGGTTGCTTCCTCAACACCGTCGTGGTGCGGACCGACGCCGGCGGCGACCCCACCGGCCGCGACCTGCTGGCCCGGGTCCGGGAGGACGCGCTGGGCGCCTTCGCGCACGCGGGCGCGCCGTTCGACCGGGTGGTGGACCGGCTGCGCCCGGACCGGAACCTGGCCGCGACCCCGCTGTTCCAGGTGATGCTGAACTACTACCCCGACCCGGGCCGGCCGGAGCTGTCCGGTCTCGACGCCACCGAGCTCCAACTGGAGGAGCAGACCGCCAAGTTCGACCTGAACTGGCACGTCATCGACGGCGGGCCGGGGAGCCCGCTGCGCGGCGGGCTCGGCTATCGCACCGACCTGTTCGAGCCGGCCACTGCCGCCCGTTTCAACCGGTGGTATCTGGCCCTGCTGGACGGGATGCTGGCCGACCTGGACACGCCCGTGGGCGCGGTGCCGCTGGAGCCGGTCACCGGCCCCGCCATCAGCGGTGAAGGGCCGCCGCCCTTGCCCGGCACCCCGGTGCACCGGCTGATCGAGCGCTGGGTGGACGACACCCCTGACGCGCCCGCCGTGGTGGGCGCGGACCGCAGCCTGACCTACGCGGAGCTGGAGGAATCCGCCAACCGCATCGCCCACTGGCTCCTGGACGCCGGAGTACGCGCCGACGAGCCGGTCGGCGTCCTCCTGGAGCCGGGCGCCGACCTGGCCTGTGCCCTGTTCGGGATCCAGAAGTCGGGCGGCGGCTACCTGCCCATGGACCCGGCCTACCCGAGCGCGCGGATCGCCGCCATGCTGGAGGCAGCCGGGGTGCGCGCCGTGGTCACCACGGCGGAGTTCGCCCGCCTGATCGGGCAGGACCGCCGGGTGCTGACGCTGGACCGGCTCCCGTCCGTGGCCTCGACCAGGCCGGCGGTCGACGTACGGCCGGAGCACCTGCACCATGTGATCTTCACCTCCGGGTCCACCGGCACGCCCAAGGCCGTGGCCGCCGAACACCGCAGCGTCATGAGCTACCTGAGCGGCATGCTGCCGCGCATCGGCGTGCCCGGCGGCTCGTACGCCGTCGTCTCCACGCCCGCCGCCGACTTCGGTCTCACCTGCGTCTTCGGCGCGCTGACCACGGGCGGGACGGTCCACCTGGTGCCGCGGGAGACCGCGATGGACCCCGCCGCGTTCGCCGAGTACCTGAGCGCGCACCGCGTGGACGTGGTCAAATGCGTGCCCAGCCATCTGGAGCTGCTGGCCTCCGGCGGCGACCTGGCCGCGGTGCTGCCGGACAAGCTGCTCGTCCTGGCCGGCGAGGCGTGCCCCTGGGACCTGGTGGAGCGGGCCAGGGCAGCCCGGCCGGGACTGCGGATCCAGAGCCACTACGGGCACACGGAATCGACCATGATCTGCCTGGTCTGCGACACCGAGGAGATCCCGGTCGAGCGGCGGACCGGGATCGTGCCGCTGGGCCGTCCGCTGCCGGGGGTGTACGGGCACCTGGTGGACGCGAGCCTGCGGCCGGTGCCTGTCGGGGTGCCGGGCGAGCTGGTGGTCGGCGGCCCCGGGGTCACCCGCGGCTACATCGGCCTGCCGGAGCTGACCGCCGAGCGGTTCGTCTCTGATCCGCTGACCGGGCAGGGGCGCTGCTACCGCAGCGGCGACCTGCTCAGGGTCACCGCCGACGGGCAGATCGAGTTCCGCGGCCGGGTGGACGACCAGGTCAAGGTCCGCGGCTACCGGGTCGAGCTGGGCGAGATCGTCACCGCGTTGCGGGCCCTGCCGCAGGTCGCCGAGGCCGTGGTGCTTCCGGTGGGCGAGGGCAAGGCGAGGCAGCTGGCCGCCTGGGTGACGCCCGCCGCCGTGGAGGCCACCGTGGAAGCCGCAGCGGTCCGTTCCGCGTTACGCGAGCGGCTGCCCGACTACATGGTGCCGGCCCACATCGTCGCGCTCGACCGGCTCCCGCTCAACCCGAACGGGAAGGTGGACCGGGCCGCCCTGCCCGAGCCCCAGGTGGAGCAGGCGGAGTACGTGCCGCCGGCAACGGCGAACGAGGAGCTGGTCGCCCAGGCCTGGGCGACGGTCCTCGACGTGGAGCAGGTTGGGGCGAGCGACGACTTCTTCGCCCTCGGTGGGGACTCCTTCGCCGCCGTGCGTGCGGTCAAAGAGATCGGCCGGGGTCTGCGGGTGATCGACCTGTTCACCCGGCCGACGGTGGCCGAGCTGGCCGCGTTCTTGGATCGCGAGGACGGCGGAGGGCTGCTGCACCGCTTGGGCGGCGGCCGTACCAGTGAGTTCACCCTGGTGTGCCTCCCCTACGGAGGCGGCTCCGCGGCGGTCTACCAGCCGCTGGCCTGGGCGCTCGGCGAGCGGGTCGAGGTGCTCTCGGTCGAGCTGCCCGGCCACGACCCGGCCCGCCCTGACGAACCGCCGCTGCCGCTGGACGATCTGGTGGAGCTCCTCGCCCCCGAGGTGGCCGCCACCGCGTCAGGCCCCATCGCGATCTACGGCCACTGCGTGGGCTCCGCGCCCGCGGTGGCCCTGGCCCGCAGGCTGGAGGCGGACGGCATACCGGTGATCGGCGTGATCGCGGCCGGCAGCTTCCCCGCGGCCGCCCGGCTGCCCGGTCTGGCCCGGCGGCTCTTCAGGGGCGACCGCTGGGTCTCCGACCGGATGTTCCGCGACGCGCTGCGGGCCACCGGCGGGCTGATGGACGACATGGACGAGGCCGCCCAGCAGGCCGCCGTACGCGCGATGCGCCACGACTCCACCCAGGCCAGGGAATGGTTCGGCCGCGAGCTGACCGGCGGCGGTGCGCCGCTGCGCGCCCCGATCCTGTGCGTGGTCGGCGAGCGGGACCGTATGACCGAGCTCCACCAGGAGCGGTACGCCGAATGGGCGGTGTTCGGGCCCAGGGTGGACCTGGCCGTGCTGCCCCGCGCCGGCCACTACTTCCTGCGGCACCAGGCCGAGCCGCTGGCCGCCCTGGTGATGGAGCACCTGGCGCGCTGGACGAAGGACGATCTGCCCGCCCCGGTGTCTCCGCCCGAGCGCACCGGCCTGCGGCCCTTCTACACCGTGGCCACCGGGCAGCTCTTCTCGGCGGTGGGCTCGGCGCTGAGCTCGTTCGCCCTCGGAGTCTGGGCGTACCAGTCCAGCGGCAAGATCTTCGACCTGGCCCTGGTCGTGATGCTGGCCCAGATCCCGACCGTGTTGTTCACCCCTCTGGGCGGCGCGCTGGCCGACCGGGTGGACCGGCGCCGGATCATGCTGGCCTGCGACGCCGTCTCCGGGCTCGTCATGGCGGCGATGGTGCTGCTGCTGGTCACCGACCAGCTCGCCCTGTGGAACGTGTGCCTCATCGTCGGCGTCACCTCCGTGGTCACCGCGTTTCATCAACCCGCCTACCTGGCCGCTATCGCGCAATTGGTTCCCAAGCCGTACCTGCCGCAGGCCAACGCCCTGGCGAACCTGGGGTTCGGAGTCGGCAACGTGGTGGCGCCGCTGGCGGGCGGCGCGCTGATCGGCACGCTGGGGCTGTCCGCGGTGGTGGCCATGGACGTGATCACCTTCGGGGTGGGGGTGGTGACGCTGCTCGCCGTACGTTTCCCGGACCGGCTCTTCCGCCGGCAGGAGGAGACGTTCCGTGCGGCGCTGACCGGGGGCTGGCACTTCCTGCGCAGGCGCCGCCCGTTGCTGGTGATGGCCCTCTACTTCGCGGTGGTCAACTTCGGCACCGCGCTGATGTGGGTGCTCATCACCCCGGTCGTGCTCGGCCTGGGCTCCTCGGCCGACCTGGGCGTGGTGACCGCGCTCGGCGGTCTCGGCGCCGCCGCGGGCACCGGGCTGGTGCTGGTGTGGGGCGGCACCCGGCGCCGGGCCACCGGCATGGTCGGCTTCGTGATCGGCTCCGGGCTCAGCATGATCCTGATGGGCGCCTGGCCGACGTTGTGGGTGGTCGCCGCCGGGCTGTTCTTCCGGCTGGCCTGCATGAGCATCACCAACGCGCACTGGCTGTCCATCATCCAGGTGAAGGTGGGGCCTGAGCTGCAGGGCCGGGTGCTGGCCGTCAACGTCATGCTGGCCACGGCCATGCAGCCGCTGGGCTTCCTGGCGGCCGGCCCGCTGGCGGACTGGGCGCAGCCGTACACCTCGGGTGGCCCGGGCCGGGGCGCCGCGGTGGTGCTGCTGGCCAGCGGGGTCCTGCTGGTGGTCTGGGCCGTGTTCGGGCTGCGCTACCGGACGCTGCACCACCTGGAGGACCTGGTCCCCGACGCCGCGCCGCCGCCCGAGGCCGCGGCCGACCTGAACGCCGTTCAGGAGCGGGTGCTGGCGGCATGACCCTCACGCAGGAGACGACTCTGGTGACGGCGGCCGACGTGAGCGCGGCCGCCGCCCGGATCGCCCCGTTCCTCCGGGGCACCCCGCTGTTGCCCCTGCCCGGCGAGCGGCTCTGGATCAAGCCGGAGAACCGCCAGCCCACCGGCTCGTTCAAGGTGCGAGGCGCGATGAACGCCGTGGGGCTGCTGGCCGAGAGGGGTGTCGAGCACGTCATCGCCCAGTCCTCCGGCAACCACGCCCAGGCCGTCGCGTACACCGCGGGCCGTCACGGCCTGCGGGCCACCGTGGTGCTGCCCGACACGGCACCGGAGCTGAAGGTCACGGGCGCCCGCCGGCTCGGCGCCGAGGTGGTGATCACACCGCCCGCCCTGCGCGAGGTCACCTGCCTGGCTCTGGCCGACCGGCTCGGGGCGGCGCTGATCCACTCCGACGAGTTCGACGTCATCGCCGGCCACGGCGGCATCGGCCTCGAGATCGCACGTGAGGCGACCCGCCCCGCCACGATCCTGGTGCCGGTCTGCAACGGCGGTCTGCTGGCCGGGGTCGCGGTCGCGGCCAAGTCCGTGGACCCGGCGATCACGGTGATCGGCGTGGAGCCCGAGCTGGCCGCCGACGGCGCGGCCAGCTTCCGCTCAGGCCACCGCACCGCCTGGCCTGTCCAGCAGACCTACCGTACCCGGGCCGACGGCCTGCGCGCCCCGGTCCTCGGCGCGCTGGCCTGGGAGCACATCCGCCGCTATGTGGACAACATGCTCACGGTGAGCGAGGAAGGCATCGCGGCGGCCGCCGATCTCCTGTGGGAGAGACTGGGGGAACGCGCCGAACCCAGCGGCGCGGTGGCGACGGCGGCCTATCTCGCCCACGGCGCGAACCTGCCGCCCGGGCCGGTGGTGGCCGTCCTGACGGGAGGCAACGTGTCCGTCCCAGGCGAAGGCACGCTGGGGAGCGCCGGCTGAACCGTCAGCAGTCCTTTCTTCTGGCCGACGGCGTGAACGATCTTGCCGGAAAAGACGAGCCGAGGGTACGGCCGCAGGGCTCAGTCCGTTGGAGTCTGCTACGCGAGGTCGATTCCGGCCGAGCGCAGTCTTGCCTCGAACAACGCCGCCAGCCGGGTCCAGGCCGGCTTCTGCTCTTGTCCGTGCTGGCGGAGCAGGTCGTACCGGATCGCGGCGTCGGTGCGGGCCTGGAGTCCGGCCGGGATGGGCAGCAGCGAGGGATGGGCGAGGAAGTAGTCGGCCATGGCTGTGGCGAGTTCGTCGACCCGGGGGTCGTCCGGCTCCCACTCGGCGGCACACCACATGCGCTTGACCAAGGAGAAGTACCGAGGATCGCCGAGGGCGCGCTCGACCCGGGAGACATAGTCGTCGAAGCCCTCCGGCACCAGGGCTTTGATCAGCACCAGGCCCTCCCGGGCCATCGTCACGTCGTCCGGGGTGAAGCCGAGATCGGCGGCCACCCTGTCCAGCTTCGCGAGAACACGGTCGGGCAGCAGGGCCCGGTCGCCGGTGGCGAGCCGACGCAGCATGTCACGCCGCGCGATCAGATCGTCGATCCGATCGTTGAGGCGCCGTTCGACGTCGACGAGCGCGGCGGCGAACCGGTCAGGATCGGCGTCGAGTATCGCCCCGATCTCGGCCAGCGGTACGCCGGCGACGGCCAGCGTCCGGATTTGGATCAGCCGCAGCAGATCAGCTGATCCGTAGCGTCGGTAGCCGGAGCTGTCGCGGCAGGGTTCGTCGATCAGGCCGTGCTTGTGGTAGTGCCGCACGGTTTTCACCGTGACGCCGGCGAATGCCGCCGCCTGGCCGATCGTGACGCCGCCCGTCATCTGCTCCGCCGACCTCGTGATCGTGGGGTGCCGGCGAGCTCGCGAACGGCGTCGGCGACGGCACGGAAGTCCTTGCGCAGCATGTTGCCGTGGTTGCCGGCGACCTTCACGCTCATCTTGATGTTCGGGTTGCGGGCGAGCACTGGGGCGAGGGTGGCGCGCATGCTTTCCATCTCCTCCCGGCTGCCTCCGAGGTTGGCACCCGTGGCGACCACGTACCGGACCGGGAAGGTCACACCGTCCAGGACCGGGCCGAGGGCGGCGCAGATCTCGACGAGCTCGATGTTGCTCTGGGCATGCTGCTCGACGGACATATTCGCACACAGGTGCAGCGGGCGGAGCACTGGGAACAGCCAGCCCCACCGGCGAAACAGCCCCCGGATCCGTTCCGGGGTGACGGTGTCGGTCCACCCCCACGGGTAGGCACCGTCCACGGACACCATCCCCAGGACGCGGTCCGGATTCCGGCCGGCCCAGTGCAGCGCGACCGGCGCGCCGTAGGACCAGCCGACCAGAAGCGGCCGGTCCACGCCCCTGGCCGCCAGGACGGCGCCGACGTCACGGACGTGCGCCTCGAACGAAGCGGCTGCGGCCGAACGTCTTGATCGGCCGCGGGCCCGCATGTCGTAGGTGATGTGCCGGTAGTCGCCGCCGAGTTCGGCGATGACGCGCCGCCAGTACGCCTGCGTGGCGAACTGGCCATTGAGGTAGACCACGGGACGACCGGGCCCACCGGTGTCGGTCACGGCCAGCGCGGTGTCGTCGACCGGCACCATGCCGGCCCAGGTGGGGTTCGAGTCGGTCACCCGTTCAGCGTGCACCCTGACCTAAGGTCAACCTCAACCCCCAGGGTGACACCCATGCTCATCAGCGAGCCCTGGCCCTTGCCGGGAGTGTGAGGAATTCACTGCCGGATGGTGACGAATGCCTCTGGGCGCGGCGCGCCCCGGGTCCGGGCAGGTCAGCAGTCGCGCCCCGCGCGCAGCAACCCGTACGTGACCGCCTGCTCCAGCGCCTGCCACGAGGCGTCGATGATGTTCTCGGCGACGCCGACCGTGGCCCACTCGCCCGTGTCGTCGCTGGAGGTGATGAGGACACGGGTGATGGCGTCCGTGCCGTGCGTGTCCTCGAGTATGCGGACCTTGAAGTCCACCAGCTCCAGCCTGGCCAGCTCGGGATAGAGCTGCTCCAGCGCCAGCCGTACGGCCTTGTCCAGGGCGTTGACGGGGCCGTTGCCCTCGCCGGTGGCCACGATGCGCTCGCCCTTGGCGTGCACCTTGACCGTGGCCTCGCTGACCAGCTCGCCGCCCTTGGTGCGCTCGACGATGACGCGCCACGACTCGACCTCGAAGTGGCGCTTGCGCTCCCCGTGAACGGTGTCGCGCAGCAGCAGCTCGAACGACGCGTCGGCCGCCTCGAACGTGAAGCCCTTGGCCTCCAGCTCCTTGACCCGCGCGACCAGCGTCTTGGTGTGCTCGGGCGTGAGCTCGTAGCCCAGCTCGCGGCCCTTCAGCTCGACAGAGGCGCGCCCGGCCATGTCGGAGACGAGCATGCGCATGTCGTTGCCGACGGCGGCCGGGTCGATGTGCTGATAGAGGTTGGGGTCCACCTTGATGGCGCTGGCGTGCAGGCCGGCCTTGTGGGCGAAGGCGGACATGCCGACGTAGGGCGCATGGGAGTTGGGCGTGACGTTGGTGACCTCGGTGATCGCGTGGGCGATGCGGGTCATGTCGGCGAGCGCGGCCGGGGGCACGAGATCGAAGCCCCGCTTGAGCTGGAGGTTCGCGACCACAGTGAAGAGGTTGGCGTTGCCGGAGCGCTCGCCGTAGCCGTTGGCGCAGCCCTGGACGTGGGTGGCGCCCGCCTTGACGGCGGCCAGCGTGTTGGCGACCGCGCAGCCGGTGTCGTCGTGGCAGTGGATGCCGACGCGGGCGCCGGCCTGGACGGCCTCGTTGACGATGTCGGCCAGCTCGTCCGGGAGCATGCCACCGTTCGTGTCGCACAGGGCGATGACGTCGGCCCCGGCTTCGGCGGCCGTCCTCAGGACCTCCAGCGCGTAGGCTGGATTGGACTTGTAGCCGTCGAAGAAGTGCTCGGCGTCGAGGAAGACCCGCTGTCCCCCCGCACGAAGGTGAGAGACCGTATCGCGGATCATCGCGAGGTTCTCCTGGAGAGTCGTGCGGAGGGCCAGCTCCACGTGCCGGTCGTGGCTCTTGGCGACAAGGGTCACGACCGGCGCGCCGGATTCGCGCAAAGCGGCCACCAATGGGTCGTCGGCTGCCTTCACACCGGCCCGGCGGGTCGCACCGAACGCGGCGAGTTGCGCGTGCTTCAGGTCCAGCTCTGTTTGAGCACGCCTGAAGAACTCTGTGTCCTTGGGATTGGCGCCCGGCCAGCCCCCTTCGATGAAACCGACGCCCAGTCCGTCCAGGTGACGAGCGACGGCGAGCTTGTCGGCGACGGTCAGGTTGAGGCCCTCCTGCTGTGCGCCGTCACGCAGTGTCGTGTCGTAGACGTGGAACCGGTCGTCGGCCATGAAGTCTCACTTCTTTCTGGAAAACAAAAAGACCCCTCACGGACGTGAGAGGTCTGCGCGCTGGCGGTGTCCCTGCGTTAGCCAGCGCGCCTGCCGATAATGAGCAGACCGTAGAACATGGTGCCACCTAGTCTGCCATACGGATTCACCATCCGGCACACCGGTCTCACCCCGTGGGACATCAGACGGTGATGCCGCCGCCTCCGGTGATGGCGCGTTCGAGCGCGGCGGCGTCGAACGCCTCGTTGCCCAGGAGCCGCCCGTCGAGCACCACCGTCGGCGTGCCCTCCAGCCGGATCTTCGCGCTCTCCGCCACGTGCGCCTTGGCGTACGACTGCGACCGCACGCACTCGTCGACGGCCGCGCCCGCCTTTCTGGCGGCCTTGACCAGCTCCTCGACGGTGAAGCCGGACGCCACGCCGTGCGGCGCGGGCTGGATGGAGTACAGCTCGTCCCTGAAGGTCAGCCAGTTCTCCGCGGGGACGCAGCGGGCGGCCGCGGCGGCGCGGATGGAGTTGGAGCGCATGGGCTCGTCCTGGAAGATCGTCACAGGATGGAAGACGACCTTGACCTTGCCCGCGCGCGCCAGCCGCTGGATCGTGGCGTCGACCTTGGCGTGCATGTCCTTGCAGACCGGGCAGTCGAAGTCTTCGAACACGTCCAGCACTGGGGCGTCGCTCGACCTGTCCGCCAGCACTATGGAGCCGTCGGCCTGCTTGCTCAGCCGCACGCCTTCGGAGGACGCACCGCCCGGGCTCAACCACAGCCCGGCCACAACCGCACAGGCGGCCAGGACCGCCACCAATCGCTTCATCATCAGCGCAGACCCTATCGTGGGCACATGAAGGCAGACCTCATCGCACCCGCCGTTGCCCAGTACGTCTACGAGCACTCCACCAAGCCCGACGCTCTCCTGCAGGAGCTGTCGAAAGAGACCGCCGAGGTCGCGGGCGGCAACTTCGCCATGCAGATCTCCCCCGACCAGGGCGTGTTCCTCACCATGATCACCCAGATGACGGCGCCCGACGTGGTGGTGGAGGTGGGCACGTTCACCGGCTACTCGTCCCTGTGCATCGCCCGCGGCCTGTCCGGCGGCCGGTTGCACTGCTTCGACGTGAGCGAGGAGTGGACGTCGATCGCCCGCCGCTACTGGGCGAAGGGCGGTGTGGCGGACCGCGTGACGCTCACGCTCGGGCCGGCGCTGGAGACGCTGGCCGCGTTCGACCAGACCATCGACCTGGCCTTCCTGGACGCCGACAAGGGCAACTACCCCGGCTACTACGAACTGCTGATCGCGCGCATGCGGCCGGGCGGGCTGCTGATCGCGGACAACACCCTGCGCAGTGGGAACGTGGCCGATCCCGCGCACGACGAGCGGACGACTGTGGAGATCCGCGAGTTCAACGACCTGGTGATCGAGGATCCGCGGGTGACCGTGCTGATGTTGCCGGTCGCCGACGGCATGACCCTGATCAGGAAGAATCCGTAGCCCCCGGCGGGACCCGAGTCCCGCCGGTTCCGCCCGAACTAGACGATCTTGTGGATCCAGCTGTGGGCGTCGGGGCGGGCGCCGTACTGGATGCCGACCAGTTCCTCGCGCACCCGCATGGTCACCGGCCCGGGGGTGCCGTCGGCGACGGTCCAGGAGCGGTCGGCGCCCTTCACCGAGCCCACCGGCGTCACCACGGCCGCCGTGCCACAGGCGAAGACCTCCGTGAGCTCGCCCGACGCGCACGCCGACTGCCACTCCTCGACGGAGATGAGGCGCTCCTCGGTCTCCAGGCCGAGGTCACCGGCCAGCGACAGGATCGAGTCCCTGGTGATGCCGGGGAGCAGGGTGCCGGTCAGCGCGGGGGTGACGAGCTTGTCGCGGAAGACGAAGAACAGGTTCATGCCCCCCATCTCCTCGACGTACTCGTGCGCCTGGGCGTCCAGCCACACCACCTGGTCGCAGCCGTTCTCCACCGCCTGCCGCTGGGCGACGAACGCCGCCGCGTAGTTTCCGCCGCACTTGGCGAAGCCGGTGCCGCCGGGGGCGGCCCGGGTGTATTCGGTGGACAGCCAGACCGAGACGGGCTTGATGCCGCCCGTGAAGTACGAGGCCGCCGGCGAGGCGATCACCATGTACCTGTACGTCCTCGACGGGTAGTTGACCCCCAGCCCCGCCTGGGTGGCGATCATGAAGGGCCGCAGGTAGAGGCTGTGCCCCTCCGTGGTGGGCACCCACTCCTTGTCGGTCTCGACGAGGAGCTCCAGCGACTCCACGAACGTCTCCTCCGGCAGCTCGGGCATGGCCATGCGGGCGGCCGAGCGGTTGAAGCGGCCGGCGTTCGCATACGGACGGAACATCACGATCGAGCCGCTGATCTGGCGATAGGCCTTGAGGCCCTCGAACAGCTCCTGGGCGTAGTGGAAGACCGAGGTGGCCGGGTCGAGGGAGAGCGGCCCGTACGGCACGAGCCGGGCGTCATGCCAGCCCTGGCCCTCGGTGTAGTCGATCGAGATCATGTGATCGGTGAAGGACTGCCCGAATCCGGGGTTCGCCAGTACCTGCTCCCGCTCGGCCGCGGTGCGAGCGTGGTCGGATAGCTGCACGTCGAAGCTGAGCTTCTGAGCGATGGTCATGACGAAGGTCCTTCTCTCTGCGAATCTGCGAAATCTACCGGATCCGCGGATCTGGGAATCCGCGGTGCTGCGGCAGAACTGCCCGGAGGCAGCTCGGTACTTCCTATTGTCTCGCTATATGGGATGGCAAGCGGCCAATGGGCTGTTTCGGCTGTTTGGACGCGAAAAAGCGCCTGGCAGTCCTTCCTCGGACCGCCAGGCGCGTTCGGGGCTAGGCGGTCCTAGCCGGATACTCGCGCGGTGATGTCGTCGCCGATCTCGTGGGTGGAGCGGCCCGTCCAGCCGGCCAGCCTCTCCACGATGTCGTCGGCGACCGCCTGCTCGACCCTCGCCGCCTCGGTGTGCAGGCCGAGGTGGTCGAGGAGCATGGCGACGGACAGGATGGTCGCGGTCGGGTCGGCCTTGCCCTGCCCGGCGATGTCGGGCGCGCTGCCGTGCACCGGCTCGAACATGCTGGGCGAGGTGCGCTCGGGGTTGATGTTGCCGCTGGCGGCCAGGCCGATGCCGCCCGCGATGGCCGCGCCGAGGTCGGTGATGATGTCGCCGAACAGGTTGTCGGTGACGACCACGTCGAAGCGCTCCGGCTGCGTCACGAAGAACATCGAGGCCGCGTCGATGTGGGAGTAGTCGGTCGTGACCTCGGGGTATTCCTGCGCCAGGCGGTTGACCGTGCGCTGCCACAGGTCGCCCGCGTAGGTCAGGACGTTGGTCTTGTGGACGAGCGTGAGCTTCTTGCGCGGCCGCGTCATGGCCTTCTCGAACGCGTAACGCACCACGCGCTCGACGCCGTAGGCGGTGTTGAGCGACTCCTGGGTGGCGATCTCGTGCGGCGTGCCGCGCCGCATGGCGCCGCCGGTGCCGGCGTAGAGACCCTCGGTGCCCTCGCGGACCACGATCATGTCGATGTCCTCGGCGGGCGTGTCGGCCAGCGGGGTCTCCACCCCGGGGAACAGCTTGACCGGCCGCAGGTTGACGTAGTGGTCGAACTCGAAGCGGAGCCGCAGCAGCAGGTCGCGCTCCAGGATGCCCGGCGGCACGCTGGGGTCGCCCACGGCGCCGAGCAGGATCGCGTCGTAGCCGCGCAGCTCCTCGAGGACCGCGTCCGGCAGCGTCTCGCCGGTGCGGTGGTAGCGCGCGGCGCCCAGGTCGTAGTGGGTGGGCTCGATCTTCGTGCCCACGGCCTCCAGGACCTTGAGCCCCTCTGTCACGACCTCGGCGCCGATGCCGTCTCCAGGGATGACGGCCAGGCGGATGTTACGCGAATCCATGGCGGTACCTTACCGGCTCGTCTCGACTGACGAACACATCATCTCACTTTCCGGACTTCCGGTTTCACCTGACGAGCCTGGCGCGAGGCGCGCGTCACGCACGATGACGCAGCTCATCGGGCACAAGGCCGCCCCGCGCAGGGCGCTCGCCCCGGGCGTCAAGGCCCTGCCGGAGGTGAAGCGGACGGCGGTGTGCTAGCGGCCGGGGTTCTGGGGCGCGCCGCCGTTGTCCCGGCGGTCCAGCGCGGTCTGGACGGCCTCCGCGGCCTCGTCCTCATGTTCCTCGGCGCGGTTCCAGGCATACATCTCGTACATGGCTCTCATCTCGTTTCGCGGGCGCGTTCCAAATAGGGACTTCGGACCCTGTCCGACGTGCCGAGCAGACTCGGCAGGGCTGCGATGGATGTCCTCGCTGCGCTGCGGATCCATCGCAGCGCTCGCATCCGAACGGGGACCTGACCTCGCGGTCCGGGTCGCGGACCGAACGAAAGGGACTTACCGGCCGACGCAACGCCGCTCACCGCGGCGAGTCGTCGACCTGCCCTAACAGGCCTCGCCGCGGCAGGTAATGAGTACGAGCACCTGGCGCATTTGTAGTTACAGTACCCGAGGCATCTCGTTGGATGTCCTAGTATCTTGCATGCTGAGACAACAAAAGGCCGCCACCCCGGAGGGCGGCGGCCTTGACGAGGCGGAGGGCTCAGTCCTCCAGGTCCACCGAGCGGCCGCTCTCCGCGCCGATCTCGGCCATGATCTGCTCGATCACGTCGGCCGGGATCGCCGAGTCGACGGTCAGCGCGATGAGCGCCTTGCCGCCCTTGGTGGCGCGGGCCACCTGCATCGAGGCGATGTTGACGTGGTGCTCCCCGAGCAGGCGGCCGACCACGCCGACGATGCCGGGCCGGTCGGTGTAGGTGAAGAACGCCAGGTGGGCCGTCGGCTCGATCTCCATCTCGTAGCCGTTGACCTCGACGATCTTCGTGATCTGGCGCGGGCCGGACAGGGTGCCCGAGACCGAGACCTGGCGGCCGTCGGCGAGCACGCCGCGCACGGTCACCACGTTGCGCCAGTCGGGGCTCTCGGAGCTGGTGACCAGCTCGACGGCGATGCCGCGGTCCTTGGCCAGCAGCGGGGCGTTGACGTAGGTGACCTGCTCCTCGATCACGTCGGCGAACATGCCCTTGAGCGCGGCCAGCTCGATGACCCGCACGTCGTGGGAGGCGATCTCGCCGCGCACCTCGATGTCGAGCTTGGTGGCGACCTCGCCGGCCAGCGCGGTGAACACCCGGCCCAGCTTCTCCGCCAGCGGCAGGCCCGGCTTGACGTCCTCGGCCACCGCGCCGCCCTGGACGTTGACGGCGTCGGGCACGAACTCGCCGGCCAGCGCCAGCTTCACGCTCCGCGCGACCTGGGTGCCGGCCTTCTCCTGGGCCTCGTGCGTGGAGGCGCCGAGGTGCGGCGTGACGACGACCTCGTCCAGCTCGAACAGCGGACTGTCGGTGCACGGCTCCTTGGCGAACACGTCGAGACCCGCTCCCGCGACCCGCCCCTCCTTGATCGCCGAGTAGAGCGCGGCCTCGTCCACGATGCCGCCGCGGGCGACGTTGACGATGCGGACGGTCGGCTTGACCTGGTGCAGCTCCCGGTCGCCGATCAGCCCGAGGGTCTCCTTGGACTTGGGCAGGTGGACGGTGATGAAGTCGGCCTGCTTGAGCACCTCTTCGAGGCTGAGCAGCTTGACGCCCATCTGCGCGGCGCGAGCCGGCGGCAGGTAGGGGTCGTAGGCGATCAGCTCGACGCCGAACGGCTGCAGCCGCTGGGCCACCAGCTGACCGATCTTGCCCAGGCCGAGGATGCCGACGACCTTCTCGTCGAGCTCGACCCCGGTGTACTTGGACCGCTTCCACTCCCCGTTCTTCAGCGCGGCGTGGGCCTGGGCCGTGTTGCGCGCGCTGGCGAGGATGAGGGCGACGGTCTGCTCGGCGGCGCTGGTGATGTTGGAGGTCGGCGCGTTGACGACCATGACACCGGCCTTGGTGGCGGCCTCGACGTCGACGTTGTCGAGTCCGACGCCGGCGCGGGCGACCACGCGGAGCCTGGGCGCCGCGGCGATGGCCTCGGCGTCGACCTGCGTGGCGGAGCGGACGATCAGCGCGTCCACGCCCGCGAGAGCGGGCAGCAGCTGGGAACGGTCGGCGCCGTCGGTGTGGCGGACCTCGAAATCAGCGCCGAGCACGGCGAGGCCAGCCTCGGACAGCTCCTCTGCGACCAGAACGACGGGCTTGTTCACAGGTGTGGATCCTTTGGGGCATGCGACGGGTCTACGGGGGACACGTCCACGGATCCCCCGGCGGTCCCACCGAGTCTATCCGCCGCTTGTGAACGCGTTCACGAGGGACCCACCATGTGAGACAGCTCCGGGCGTACCCAGACGGCCGCAAAGTCATCCACTCTGCACCCATCTTTGTCTTGATCGGGAGATTTCTTCACCATTAGCCTGATAAGCCGTGGCCAACTACCTATGGTTCGTCATATGAGCATCGGGAATCCTGCGCTTGCCGACGTGCTCGCCCAGCATGGCACCCCCCGCCGCCTGCTGGGCGCCCTCGCAGACGGTGGTGTCCTGGTGGCAGTGCGACCAGACCGCTCGGTCGTCCTCGGGACGACACAGGCCGGTGACCGCGTGTTGCTGGGCTACACCAGCCCGGCCACCTACGCCCGTCACCGTGGCAGCCATTCCCTGTCGGCGTGCGACGCCGACACCATCCTGGACATCCAGCGCGTCACCGGCGTGCGGGAGATCGTGATCGACGCGGCCGGACCAGCCGCCGCGGCCGTGCCCATCGACGATCTCCAGCGCTTCCTCACCACGACGCGCACGGGGCCCACACCCGTCCTGTCGGGGGCGGTGCCCGCCGCCTACGCGACGGGCGCGATGGCCACCGTGTCGCGCGGTGCCGCGCTGGCCCAGGTGGCGCCGCCCAGTCCGGAGGCACCGGCGATCCCGTGGGTGCCCGCGCCCCGGCCGCACCTGTCGGGGCCGATGCAGCAGGTGGACCCGGGATACCGGCGGTGCACGCACCCGATCCTGCCCGCGCTGCGGCAGGCGATCGGGCAGTTGCTCATGGACTTCCCGCTCGTGCACCACGTCTGGATCTCGGAGGCCCGCACCGCGTCCGGGGTTCCGGGGATCATGCTGCATGTCAAGACGCACATGTCGGCGGCCGAGGACGTCGTACGCGACCTGCACCGCCTGGTGCGGGCGAGGCTGCCGCAGTTCGCGGCCAGTGGCGCGCCGATCCTCATGGCCAGGGTGGCGGACGCGCGCAGCGAGCAACGGATGATCGAGATCGGCGCTCACGTGGTCTGCGCCGACATGAGCGACTGACGCGCCGGCAGGAGGCGGAGGCCCGGGAAACTGGGCCTCCCCAAACGAGTGCTCGCTCGGCTTCAATGAGAGCATGATCACATCGGCGGTGAGCGCGCCCACGGTCCCCAGGAGCGTGCGCCTCGGCTACGGGGTGGGCTCCTTCTGCACGGCAACCGTCAACGCCGTGCCCGGGCTGCTCCTGCTGTACTACATGACCAACTTCCTGGCCGTGCCCGCGTGGCTGGCCGGCGTGGTGGTCACCGCGCCGAAGGTCTGGGACCTGGTCATCAATCCGCTGGTCGGGCGCTGGTCGGACCGCACCGTCTCGCGCTGGGGCCCGCGGCGGCCGTGGTTGCTGGCCGGGGCGTGCACGCTCCCGATCGCGTTCTTCCTGGTGTTCGCCGGGCCGCCGCTGACGGGCACCCCGGCCGCCGTCTACATCGGGGTGTGCTACCTGGCGACGGCGACGGCGTACGCGCTGTTCGAGGTCCCGTACAAGACGATGCCCGGCGAGATGACGCACGACTACCACGAGCGCACGTCGCTGCTGCAGTGGCGGATGGTGTTCATCGGCGCGGCCACCGCGATCAGCGGCGTGCTGGCGCCGGCCATCGCCACCAGCGAGGGCGACGACGGCACGCTGGGCAGCTACCGGCTGATGGCGATCACGATCGCGATCGTCATGTTCGCCGCCATGCTCGGCACCTTCTTCGGCACCGCCCGCGCGCCCATGACCGGCGCCCCGGAGGCGGACCGCGGCACGTGGCGGGAGCAGTTCGCGGCGATCAAGGGGAACCGGGCGTTCCTGTGGCTGACGATGCTGGCCTGCACGCAGATGCTCGCGGTGAGCATGATGCTGGCCGGGGCGCCGTACTTCGCCACGTACACCCTCGGCTCCCCCAAGGCCACGCAGACGCTCTTCGCCGCGCTGGTGGGGCCGATCCTGCTGACGATGCCGCTGTGGGTGCGGCTGGCCAGGCGGTACGACAAGCGCGGCGCGATGATCCTGGCGACGCTGCTGTTCGCGGGCGGCACCACGGCGACCATGGCGACCCCGCTGCTCGGCGGCGTGTGGGCACACATGATGATCGCGCTGGTCGGCGTCGGGTACTCGGGGCTGCAACTGCTGCAGTTCTCGATGCTGGCGGACGTGATCGCGGAGGACGCGGCGAAGACGGGCAAGCGGCGCGCCGGCGTGCTGACCGGGCTGTGGACGGCCATCGAGAGCGCGGTCGCCTCGTTCGGCGCGCTGATCTTCGGAGTGATCCTGTCGATCGGCGGCTTCATCGAGTCCGAGCCGAGCAGGCCGGTCCAGCAGCCGGACAGCGCGGGAACCGCGATCCTCATCGGTCAGACCACGATCCCCGCACTGATCATCTTGCTGTCGGTGCTGATGACGGTGAAGTACCGCCTCACGCCACCCGCCGCGCCGGCACCAGACGCGTCCGCGTGAACGCGCCCGCCACCAGCGCCGCCAGGAGCGGCAACCCGATCACCACCCCGGCCAGGAACAACCAGGGGACGTCGATCGTCGCGGGACCGAACGTGACCAAGGGCTCCCCCGGCTGACGAAAGCCGGCGGGCGTGGTCAGCGGCCAGGTCGCGACGATGCCGCTGACCGCGCCCGCCGCCAGCCCCACCACGGCGCCGAGGCCCGAGATGTACGCCGCCTGGGCCGCCACGACGAGCCTGCGCACCCGTGGCGCCCCGCCGACCGCCGACAGGGTGTCCAGGTCCTGTCGCATGTCCGCGGCGGCCAGGCCGGTGGCCGCGAACGTGCCGCCGAGCACGAGGACGAGCGCCGCGCCGAGGAGAATCAACAGGACGAAGAAACGATCTCCCTCGTAGCCTTGCTCCACGTGGACGAACGCCGTTTCCGCGCCCACGACCCGCAGGTCGGTCCGGAGGCGGTGCTCCTGGACGGTGACATTCACGTTCGCGGCGTAGAGGGCACGTGGCGCCGACTTGAATCCCGCCTGCGCCAGCGCTCCCACCGGGACGATGACGCCGCCCTGTTCCGCGTCGGCCCCGCGCGCCACCACGGCGGGCACCCGCCACACCTTGGCCGACGTCTTGCCTTCTGCGCCCCAGTAGCTCGCGCTCAGCTCGACCATGCCGTCGCGCACCACAGCGGGGTCGAACGCCACAACCTTGCCGGCCGCCAGCGCCGCCGCGGCCTGCGGATCCCGGCGTCCCTGCAGAAGGGCGAGCAGCCGCTCGTCGCCGACCGGCACCCAGGTCAAGAGAGCATGGGCACACTTGCTGGCGCAGGTCCTGTCACCGACGGTCAGAAGCACGTCCCGCCCCTGTGCGTCCTCCGGTTCCAGCCCCTCGACCAGGTCCACCCCGGGCAGCCGCTCCTGGACCGTCGCCCGGAGCCTGGCCCACGCTTGGTCGGACGTCCCTTTGCTGCGGATCGTCACGGTGCCCACGGGGACCACCGAGTCCCGGTTCGCCTCCCGGGCGGCGTAGGAGCTGCTGGCGCCGATGCCGAGCGTGACCGCCCCCATGGTGGCCGCCATGACGGCAGCGGCGGCGGAGGTGGTACGGACGCGGTGGCGGGAGGCGTCGCGTACGGACAGGCGCAGCGGGAGCGGCAGCCGCACGGCGAGCCGTCCCGTGGCCCGGACCAGCCACGGCATCAGCGCGACCAGGCCGAGCACGAGCAGCAAGGCGGAGGCCGCCACGGACAGCACGCCGTGGCTCATGGCGTAGAGGTTGCCGCCGAGCCCGAGCGCCACCAGCACGATCCCGAGCACGGGGCGCCCCGCGCGGTCGCGCGTGTCCACGGCGGCGCGCCCGGCCAGCACCTGTACGTGACTCTGCCGGCTCGCCTGGACCGCGGGCACCAGCGCGGCGGTCAGCCCGCTGATCAGGCCGAGGAAGGCCACCCCGAGCACTTGCAGCCACGGAACGTCCAGGGGGCCGTGCTGCCAGTCCAGCGCCCGGGCCGCGGCCCACTCCACCAGCGCCCCCGCGCCGATGCCGAGGGCGGACCCGAGCAGCGCGGCCATGCCGCCGAGCACGAGACCGTCGGCCAGCACGATCGTCTGGAGCTGCGGGCCGTTCGCGCCCTGCGCCGCGATCATCGCCAGCTCCCTGCGTCTGCGCCGCAGCCCGACGGCGAAGGCGGGTCCGGCGAGCAGGACGGTCTCGGTGACGACGAGCACGACGGCGATGCCGGCCCAGGCCAGCCCGCGAACGCCGTCGTCCGGGGTGCGGTCCGCTCGGTCGAGTTCGGCCGGCGTCGCGCTCTCGATCACGGCGCGGGAGCTGACGGCCAGTCCTGCCTGGTTCAGCCGCCGGATGTCGGCCCGCTGCACGGGAGCGGGCGTGTCGATCAGCCAGCCGCTGCTGTTGCCGTCGTTCTGGTGCTGCAGCAACCCTTCCGGCAGCGCGACCATCTCGCGCAGGCCCGGGCGGTTCGGATGCTCGACCACGCCGACCACCCGCACGGTGCGATCCGGCCGGAACACCTTGATCGTGCTGCCGATCGTGTTGCCTATGTCGATCATCTCGGGGGACACGGCGACCTCGCCGGGGGCGGATGGAAGCCTGCCCTCGACGAGGGGACGCATCCCGCTGGTCATGGGGTCGCGCAGGTCCACCTCGTACACGTCCACGTGGTCCCAGCCGTCCGCCAGCTTGGCCTCCACGAGGCTGGACTGATAGCGGAGCAGGCGGCCGTCGAGCAGCGTGCTGATCTCGGCGGGCGTCCACGGACGCTCCGCACGCTCCTTCGGCTGCTGGAAGGTGACGCCACCGACGTAGTCCTGCCGGATCGGGTTGCGGCTGGGGAGGGTGTCGATGCGGGCGTCGGCCGCGCCCAGTAAGGAGTCCAGCTTGTCCCGCGGGGCGGCGTCCGTGGTGGCGGCGCCGGTGAGCACCGCCGTGATGATCAGCACGGGCAGGCCGATCATCACCATGATCAACGTACTGCGGCCCTTGAAGCGCAGCGCGTCCCTGCGCGAGATCCGCAGCGCGGCGCGGAAGGTGCTCATCGGGCGCTCTCCAGCCGCACGGCGTTCGACTCGGCGATCAGCCCGTCGCGCAGGTAGATCACGCGGTCGGCCCAGGCCGCGTAGCGGGGCTCGTGGGTGACGAGCAGCACCGCCACGCCGTCCTCGTCGCAGCGGGAGCGCAGCAGCTGCAGGATTCCGTCGCCGGTGGCGGTGTCGAGCGCGCCGGTCGGCTCGTCGGCCAGCACCAGGCGGCGATCCCCGACCAGCGCCCTGGCGACGGCCACCCGCTGGCGCTGGCCGCCGGACAGCTCCTCGGGGAAGCGGTCGGCGATCTCCTCGGCCCCCACGTCGGCCAGCGCGGTCAGCGCCTCGGCGCGCGCCCGTCCCGTCCGGACGCCGTCGAGCTCCCTGGGAAGCATCACGTTCTCGGCGGCCGTCAGGGACGGGATCAGGTTGAGGTCCTGGAAGACGTATCCGACGCTGCCGCGCCTGAGCGCGGCCAGGTCCTTCACCTCGGCGAGATCGCGCCCCTCGATCGTCACGCTGCCGGAGGTGGGCCTGTCGAGGCCGCCGGCCAGGTTGAGCAGCGTCGACTTGCCCGAGCCCGACGGGCCCATCACCGCGACCAGCTCCCCGCTCGCCACCTCCAGGCTCACGCCCCTGAGCGCGTGCACCGGGCCGTGTTCGCGGGTCACTTCTCGCAACCTCACCACAGTCATGCGTTCTTCTCCTTGGAAACGGCCTCGCAGTGGTCCAGCCAGCGCTGCTCCGCCTCGGCCTTGAAAATCAGCGAATCGATGACCAGCCGCTGCGCGGACCCTCCGGTGGTGGCCCGCTTGGCCTGGGTGAGCTCCTGCAGCCCGCGCATGGTCGCCATGCGCTGGGTGTGGATGACCTCGCCCACGTCGACGTCCGCGGCGGCCACGGCCATCGCGATCTTGATGGCGAGTTCGTCCCGAGGCCGGTCGCTCTGGGCGACGGGGGTGCTGAACCATCGCTCCAGCTCCGCAAGACCGGCCTCGGTGATCGTGTAGACGGCTCGGCCCTGCTCGTCGGCACCGTCCGGTGCGACAAGCCCGTCGCGTTCCAGCCGCGAGAGCGTCGTGTAGACCTGGCCGATGTTGAGCGGCCAGGTCGCCCCCGTCGACGCCTCGAACTCCACCCGCAACTGGTAGCCGTAGCGCGGTCCGCTGCTCAGCAACGCGAGCAGTCCGTGTCTGATCGACATGGATACTGAGTATGCATACCGAGTATGCTCCGCGCAAGTGATCCGGTTTTCTGGACACGAGCGAAATTCGGCCCGATACTCGCTACATGAGCTCGACCCATCCGCCCTTTCGCGCATCCGACGGGGAACGTGACCGTGCGATCGACGAGCTCAAGGATCGCGCCGTAGAAGGCCGGATCTCCCACGACACCTTCGTCGGCCGCGTTGACCAGGCGTTGCGGGCACGCAACCAGTGGGAGCTCGACGAGCTGGTGGCCGACCTGCCGCGGCGGCCGACGATCCGGCAGCGGCTGACGGACGCGGTGGCGTCGGTGTCAGAGTTCACCACCAAGCTGCAGACCGCCTGGCGGCGGCCGCGGCTGCCGCGTTTAGCCCTGCCCGACGACGATCGGCTGCGTTATGTGGTGGGGCGGGGCTCCGCCTGCGATCTCGTGCTTTCCGACCTGACCGTGTCCCGGGTCCACGCCGAGCTGCGGCGGCAGGACGACGGCGGGTGGATGCTGGTCGATCTGGGCTCACTCAACGGGACACGATTGAACGGGTGGCGGCTCGTGGGGCCCGCCCGGGTGAAGTCGGGCGACGAGATCTCGTTCGGCGACTGCGGCTTCCTGGTGACCGCGAGCCTGCCTTCCGTCTGACCTGCCGGTCCGCGCCGACGTGCGCCGACGGACAGCTCGCCGTGCCCCGGAACCGCAGGCGTGCCGGCCGTGAGGTGCCGGGCGGACTCCTGTGCGTGGGGAGAAATACGGATATTTGCGTATTGCACGGGGGCGACGGTGATTCATGCTCTCATGCGAGCCCCCAGTCATTTGGAGTTCCCATGCGGCGCACCTCTGCATCCCTCGTCGCGGGCGCGCTCGTCGCAGCCCTCGCGTGGGCGTCCAGCCCCTCCTTACCCGCCGTCGCCCTCGACCCCTCGGCCGGCGTCGCCGACCTGACGCAGGACATCAACCAGATCCTCAGCGACTCGCGCCTCACGATCGCCAGAGCGGGCGTCGTGGTCAAGAGCGCCCAGACCGGCGAGGAGCTGTACGCCACCGACGCCGGCAAGCTGCTCCTCCCGGCGTCCAACACCAAGCTGTTCACCTCGGCCGCCGCAGCGGAGACGCTCGGCCTCGACTACCGCTTCCCCACCACCGTCCTGAGCGACGGCCGCAGGGCCGGCTCGATCCTGACCGGCGACCTGGTGTTACGCGGCACCGGCGATCCGACCATGCTGGCCGGCGACTACGACGCGCTGGCGGCGAAGGTCGCGGCGGCGGGCGTCAAGGTCGTCGCGGGCAAGCTGGTGGCCGACGACACCTGGTTCGACTCCCAGCGGCTCGGCAACGACTGGTCGTGGGACGACGAGACCGCCTACTACGCCGCGCCCATCTCCGCCCTGACCGCCTCGCCCGACCGCGACTACGACGCGGGCTCGGTGATCGTCGCGGTGGCCGCCGACGGCGACAAGGTCAAGGTCTCCACGACGCCGGAGACCGGCTACCTGAAGATCGTCAACAGGGCCACGGTGGGCTCGAGGACGAACGTGCTCATCGAGCGGCAGCACGGCACGCGGACGGTCGTGATCACCGGTACGGTGGCGGACCCGTACCAGGAGTGGGTGGCCGTGGACGACGCCACCGCGTACGTCTCCTCGCTGTTTCGCAAGTCGCTGGCCAAGCACGGCGTCAAGATCCTCGGACCGACCACGACCGGGGCGGCTCCCGAGGGTGCCAAGGAGCTGGCGAAGCACGAGTCGATGACGCTGGGCGAGTTGCTGGTGCCGTTCATGAAGCTGAGCAACAACATCCACGCCGAGATCCTCACCAAGGCCATGGGCCGCAAGGTCGCGAACCAGGGCACGTGGTCGGCCGGGCTCAAGGTCAGCACCGACTTCGCCAGGGCGAACGGCGTGCAGGTGATCAACATGCGGGACGGCTCCGGCCTGTCCCGCCGCGACGGGTTCTCGCCCGGCTCGATCGCGCAGCTGCTGACCGCCGTACGCGGCAAGCCGTGGTTCCCGACGTGGTACGAGTCCCTCCCCATCGCCGGCAACGCCGACCGCTTCGTCGGCGGCACGCTGCGCAGCCGGATGCGGAACACACCGGCCGCGAACAACGTCCACGCCAAGACCGGCTCGCTGACCGGAGTGACGGCGCTGTCCGGGTACGTCACGAGCGCCGACGGCGAGCCGCTGATCTTCTCGATCATGCTGAACCAGTACCTGTCCGGCTCACCCAAGGACATCGAGGACAAGATCGCCATCCGGCTCGCGCAGTTCTCCCGCGCCAACCCGGTCAACACCACGGCCCGGCTCGGCGCCGCGGACGACGCCTCGGCAGGCGACCTCGAATGCTCGTGGCTGAAGCCCGTACAGTGCTAGCCGGCTCCTGACCCACCCCGCCGCCCCCTGACGTTCAGGGGGCCTGTGACTTGGCGCTTCAGTTGGCGGGAATCGCCCGCTGAAGCGCTGAGCCATGACAATTGATCGTCACGAGGCACCGTCAGCCGGCTTCGAGAACGAAGAACAAGAAGCTCAGAAACCTCGTGCCGGTGCGCTCGCGGAACTCCTCGGGGAACAGCTCGCGGGCTTCCGGCACAAACGGCGGTTCGCTGATGACGCTGATGCGAAAGCCCGCCGCGGTGAAGGCTTCGGTCATCGCGTGCAGCGGCCGGTCCCAGAAGCTCATCTGGGCGGTCTGCCCGCCCATGGTCCATTCTTCGGTCCGGTTACGGGTCTCGAAGTACTTGGGCTTTTCCCCGGCCATCTGCTGCAGGAGAGTGATGACGAAAGGATGATCGACCGAGACGAGGAGCCGGCCACCAGGCCTCAGCACGCGTCGCAGCTCGGCCAGTGTCGGTCCCCAGTCTTCCAGGTAGTGCAGCACCAGGGACGCGATGACGTCGTCGAACGCGTCGTCGGGAAAGGGCAGTGGGCCGGCCAGGTCGGCGACCCGCAGATCCGCGTCGGCGCCCAGCCGCCGTCGGGCCATCTCCAGGATCCCGGCGCTCGCGTCGACGCCGGTCACGATGGCGCCTCGATCGCGCAGCGCGGAGAACAGGGGACCCGAGCCGCAGCCGGCGTCGAGGATGCGCCTTCCGGTCACGTCCCCGGCGAGCTCCAGCATCGCGGGCCGCTCGTAGTACGCGTTTGCGAGACTGGTCTCGTTCTCGGCCGTGTACCCCTCGGCGATCCTGTCGTAGTCGTTGAATCGCGACGAAGACGCGGCCTCAACATGCTTCTCGGGCATAGCAGACATGCAGGCATTGTGGCTCATCAGTCACGGGCGACACAGACGTTTGTGCCCACGACCACCGCTGGCCCAGGTGCTCCGGCCCCTTTGGGAGCGCCGGCACACCAGATGCGCGCAGAACTCGCCAACCTGAGCGCACATCCGCCAACTGAAGTGCTAAGCCGCAGGGGGCCGCTGTGGTTTACGTAGTTCGGCCGGGTCTGATCACGATTCGGCCACTTGGAGCTCCAGATATAGGTCGACTTTTCGGGACATGGCCGACTTGGGAGGACCAGAATGCGGGTTCGACGCAGTGTCGAGCCCCCACCCGGAGGACAAAATGCGCAGACAACTCCAGGCACTTGCCTGCCTCGGAAGTCTGGCGGCATTGAGCTTCCCCGCGCCCGCCGCCCAGGCGGCGACCGCCAGGCAACAGGCGTGCCGGGTGGTGGCGGTCAAGCCGTTCGTGTCCAAGGGCAAGGTCCGAGGCACTGCGGTCAGGACCGGCTGCGCGGACCAGGCCCGGCTCCGGGTACGCATCACGGTGGCCGTCACCGGCCCCGACCGCGTGGTCAAGAGCGGCTCGCAGGTCATCGGCAACGGGAAGATCACCGCGGGGGCCGGGTGCGCCGCCACCGCGCGCCGCTACTACGTCGTCGCGCTCGACGCGCAGGGCCGGGTCAGCACGTCCCGCTCGGCGAAGTTGTCATGCGGGCGCGCGGCCGCGGGCACGGGCAAGGGCTTCGCCTCGGCCGTCGAGACGGCGGTCGTCAAGCTCACCAACGACGCCCGGGTCAGGAGCGGCTGCAAGCCCCTCGTCCACGACCCCAAGCTGCACCTCGCCGCCGAACGCCACTCGGCCGACATGGCCGCCAACAACTACTTCGACCACGACTCGCGCGACGGCCGTACGTTCGACCGGCGCATCAGGGCGGCGGGCTTCGTCTTCACCAGGGCCGGAGAGAACATCGCCAAGGGCCAGCCCACCGCCGCCGTCGTGGTCAGGGACTGGCTCAACAGCCCGGGCCACCGGGCCAACATCATGAACTGCGCCTTCACCCACATCGGCGTCGGGCACAACACCAAGGGCCCCACCTGGACCCAGGACTTCGCCACGCGCTAGAGCCAAGGGAGCGCCAGGGCTTTCACCGGCCCCACCCCGAGCCGGTTCCCACCGCACGCCCGGTGCGCTCCCCTCCCAGCGGGCCCGGCCGCGCCTCCCCCCGCACACAGGACCGCGGCCGGGCCCGCACATCGAGGCCCCGTTCTCCAAGCACGGCGTCGCCGCCACCGAGCGACCCGGGCTTCACCAGGTGGTCGTCGCGTCCCTCCAGCCGGCGCCCGGCGCCGGGCAGTTCGCGTACGCGGGCTGAGCACGGCGAAGGGGCCTGCCCCCAGGGCGGGCCCCTCCGTCACGCGATTCGTCAGTTGCTCAGGATGCCGAGGCCCCGGAGCAGCTCGTTCGCGAGGTCGAGGTCGAGGACGTCGTTGTCCTGGCCGAGATTGCTCCCCTCACCGAACATCAGCGCCCTGCCGTCGTCCGCGGTGTTGCTCGGGCCGGGCAGGATAGGGGTCTGGACTGACTCGGCGGTGACGTTGGGTGCCACAGCTAGCGCGGAGCCGCCGAACGTGACCATCCCGCCGACGAGACCAGCCAGGATGAGTCCTGCTCTGTACATATGCTTCTCCTCTTATACCGATCGACTACTCTCCGTAGCTATCGGGAGGTGATCTGCCCTATGCCTTCTTTCAACAAACTCCCACGATTTAGCTCTTGACCTGCAAAAATGCCTAACCTGGGGTAAGAGGTGCCGAAGATCACTCCCCTTGACGCACCGGTGTGCTCGGCCGGGGAATGTCCGGCAACTTTCATGACCTCCGGACGACCCGGATCGCTCAGGGCAGGGTCAAGATCACCGGACCGTCGTCGGTGACCGCCACCGTGTGCTCCACGTGCACGCTCCTGCTGCCGTCCGCGGAGCACACCGACCATCCGTCCTCGGCCATGACATAGTCGTCGCCGCCCCCCGCCATCAGGCTCGGCTCGATCGCGATCACCAGGCCGGGTCGCAGGCGCAGGCCGCGGCCCCGGCGGGCCTCGTTGGGGACGAACGGCGACTCGTGCATGGCCCGCCCGATGCCGTGGCCGGCGAAGTCGTTCTGGATGCCATAGCCGGCGCCGCGGCCGACCATGGACATGGCGTGGCCGATGTCGCCCATCCTGCCGCCCGGCACGGCCGCCTCGATCCCGGCCGCGAGCGTCTCCTCGGCCACCCTGATCAGTTTCAGGTCCTCCGCCCGCGGCTCGCCGACCGTGAAGCTCACCGTGCCGTCGGCGTGCCAGCCCTCGATGTACGCGGCACAGTCCACGCTGAGCAGGTCGCCGTCCCGCAGCCGGTACGGCGTCGGGAGGCCGTGCAGCATGACCCCGTTCACGGAGGTGCAGATCACGCCCGGGTACGGCGTGGCGCCGAACGACGGGTGGTAGCCCAGGAACGACGCCCCCGCCCGCGCCTCCGCGATGACGGTCCGCGCCACCTCGTCGAGCTGCTTGAGCGACACCCCGACGGCGGCCCGCTCCCGCACCGCGGCGTGGACGGCGGCGACCACCCTGCCCGCCTCCCGCATCGCGTCGATCTCCCCGGTGGTCTTCAGCTCGATCATGGCCCCTCCTCGCCCGGCTGCCGATAACTATACCGGTATTATTATCACGGATCATGGCGATCCGAGGAGGGGTGGCAGCGGTCAGCCCGGCGGCTCATGACCTGGCAGCCGCGGCGGGCCACGGCAGCGGAACGTCACGTCCGGACGGCGCGGTCCAGGAAGTCCCGGATGAGCGGGACGATCTCACCGAGGCTGGTCTCCAGCGCCCAGTGGCCGGCGTCGAGCAGGTGCAGCTCGGCGTCCGGCAGGTCGCGGAGGTAGGCCCGGGCGGATGCCGCGGGCATGTAGCCGTCGTGCGGCCCCCAGACGATCAACGTGGGCGGCCGGTGCTCGCGCAGGTACGCCTGCTCCTTCGGGAACCATTCGAGCGTCGTCGCCTGATCCTCGAACAGCCCTGCGACGTTCTCACGGTGCTGCGGGGTGTTCATCAAGGCCCAGTGCAGCTTCCACAGGTCCGGGCTCACCCGGGCGGCCAGATGGGCGGGCAGGTCACCGGCGAACTCGTCGCGGAAGCCCTCCTCGGTGACGTTCGCGGCGAGCTTCGCCCGGCCCTCGTCCGTCGGGTCCGCCCAGAACTCCTTGAGCCAGGCGTATTTGGGGCCGAGTTCGTCCTCGTAGATGTCACCGTTCTGGATGACGAGCGCGGTGACCCGTTCGGGGGCGCGCATGGCCAGCCGCAGGCCGAACTGGGAGCCGTAGTCGTGCAGGTAGACGGCGTACCGCGACAGCCCCAGCGTGTGTGTGAAACGTTCCAGGAAGCCGGCGTAGCCGTCGAAGGTGTAGGAGAAGGCGGTGCGGTCGGGCGTGCCGCTGTAGCCGAAGCCGGGCAGGTCGGGCGCGATCAGCCGCCATCGGTCGCCGAGGGCGGGCATGAGGTTGCGGAATTCGTACGAGGAGCAGGGGTAGCCGTGCGGCAGGAGGAAGACCGGCGCGTCCGCAGGCCCTGCTTCACGGTAGAAAGTCCGGATTCCGTCGACGTCGATCGTGCGGTGCGCCACAGGAGCGAGCGCTGTGGTTTCAGTCATGTGGAACGTACCTGCCCGCCGCGATGGAGTCACATGCGGCGGGCGCTGACTATCTAGCTCCAGATCCCCGGGACCTCGTCCGGCACGTACTTCTCGACCTGCTCCTTGTCGCTGACGTCCCCCTCCATGGGCGGGAGAACGGCGACCTGGCGGCCCCAGTCGGTGTAGCGGGTGTCCGACTCGACCTGGACCGAGCCCTTGCCGGAGGGCAGGGCGCCCTTGGCGGACAGCCGCTCGACCAGGCCGTCCGGACCGATCCAGAGCGTGTAGGAGATCTTGCCGGCGCGGCCCTTCTTGGCGCCGGAGCCGTAGCGCTCGGCGTACGAGGAGGACACCGCGGCGAGCTTGATGGTCTTGATCGTCCCCTTCACCACCCCGTCGCGCACGGAGGTGCGGTGGGCGAGGAGCGTCTCGAGCGTGGCGGGCTCCAGGACGTCGAGCAGCAGATTGCCGGACGGCACGTCCGTCCCACGGTAACGGACCCAGGTAGCGGCTCCGGGCGCCCCGAGGACCAGGGGCTGGGCCTCGGCGACCACCGGGCCGGAGACGTAGGAGACGTCCCCGGACGAGACCATCCTGATGGACGACCGCTGCAGGATCTCGGTCTCCGCAGGATCCGCCTGCATCATCCGGCTGAGCAGGTCCTTGCTGTAGCGCAGGTTGTGGGCCACGTCGGAGGCGGCCGCGCCACGGGCGTCGAACTCGATCGTCCCATCGAGGCTGGAGGTGGCGTACATGCCGCTTGAGTACGTCACCTTGGCCGTGGCCTGGACGTTGACGCCCTTGCCACGCTCCAGGCCGGCCGTGAGTGCCTTGACCGGGTCGATCTTGAATGTCGTGCGCGCGGGATTGGCGGCCTGCATCGAACTGGCGAGGATGAGGCTTCGTTCCACTAACTCGGCCCCGACCGCCTTGTCAGGGTCGTTGGGCGTCGCCTGCGCGGGGGAGGCGGCGAGCTGCGCCAGACCCGCGACCACGGCGAAGCCGACGATGGTTCGCTTCATAGGGTTCCTTGGGACGTTCCAGAGAGATGCGATCAATCTTGTGCATCTAAGATCGTCAGTCAAGGGATTCCGAGATGAACCGTCAGGAGATTCCAGGATCAATAGGTCCTTCCCATGCGACACTCCAGTCCCACTGGTGCTGCGGGCCCCCATCGCGGAACGAGGCCCGGAAGGTGCGGCTCGTCCCGGTCCGGATCTGACTCGACCCGTTGTGCGCGGCGGCGAGCGCCCCTCGATGGGAGGGGCGCTCGGAGAGCTCAGGACCCGCGCTTGGGGAGGACCCGCTTGACGGCCAGGCCCGCGGAGACGACAGTGAAGATCGCCAGCCCGATCCAGACCGCGTTGAAGCCGGCGAACGGAGCGGACACGAGACCGCCGAAGCCGGCCGCCACGCCCCCGATCGGCAAATTGTTGTACATAGTCACCATTTCCTTTCTCTGTGCCAGGCCGCCTCCCAGAAGGCCTTCGCCTGGACGATCTGCAGGAACACGTCGAAGACCATCTCCACGAGCAGCAGCCCGGCGAGGAGCATCTGCCGCGGACCGCGGGCGCGTACGGTCACGACGCGTTCGACCATGAAGATCGCGGTGATGGCGGCCCAGACGGGCTGGATCCGCATGTCTCCGATCACCGCGACGGACCAGACGAGGGTCCCCAGGTAGAGGAAGATGACGACGATGCCGACGAGCGAGAGCAGCTGCCGCCCCCAGTAGGCGCGGGTCACTTTCGTGAAGCCGTAGTCGGTCAGGTTCTCCAGCGCGCCGCGCTTCCAGCGCAGCCGCTGACGGAAGAGCTCGCGCCAGGTGGGCATGACCTCGGTGGTCAGCGTGCACTCCCGGGGCGCCAGGATGCGCAGGCCCAGGTGCAGGATGGCGAGGGTCAGCTCGTTGTCCTCGGTGAGGACGCGCACGTCGTACACGTGGCCGGCGCCTGGCAGGCGGCCGGCCCGGCGCGCGGTGACGACCTGCTGCAGCGTGAGCGCGCGGAAGAGGGTGGCGGTTCCGGTCAGCACCAGCGCCTTGCCGTTGAGCCGGCGGACGTCGCGGGCGTAGCGGACGTACTCGTTGCGCTGCAACATGCCGACGAACCCGCCGCCGTCCTTGCCGGTGAAGGTGCCGCCGACGGCGGCGTAGCGGCCGCTGCACAGGTATTCGACCGCGGCCTGGACGAAGCCCCGGTCCAGGGCCGAGTCGGCGTCCATGACGAGGATCGCGTCGTCGGCGCCGAGGAAGTACAGCAGCCGGTCGAGGACCTGGTTGAGCGCGCCAGCCTTCTTGTGCACGTTCCCCGCGGTCTCGTACACCTCGACGCCGAGGCCGCGGGCGATGCGGGCGGTGGCGTCGGAGCAGTTGTCGGCGATCACGATGACGCGATCCGGACGCCGGGTCTGGAAGCGCAGGGAGTCGATGCTCTCGGCGATCTGTCCGGCCTCGTTGTGGGCGGGGATCAGTGCGGTGACGCGCATCCGGTCGATCGGCGTCCAGGGCAAGCTTGTCTTGCCGTCGTAACGGTGCGACGTCGGTCGCGGTCGCGCGACGGCCCGCTGAGGGGAGGTCACGTGTTCGCTTTCAGGCGGCTTGTGGTGAAAAGGGAGCTATCGCCTGATGGAACAAACGCCCAGGTCAGCTAGCAATGAGAGCCTATCTCACTCTTTGCTCTATTTTTACCCCTCAAGCTATCCTATTTCACACAGACTCCCCTTTATTGATCTAGGTGCCCTTTTGTCCCAATTTGGCGTTCGCCGCGGCTTCGTACTCCCCGCACTCGCCGCCGCGCTCGGCGCCGCCGCACTGATCGCGATGTCGTGGCCCCGGCCCGCCGCACCCACCGTCCCCGCTCCCACCGGCCCCGCTCCCACCGGCGCCGCCCCCGTTCCGGCGGTCATGACTCCGCGGGTCCCGGCCTCGCCGCCGGTCCGGGTGGACATCCCGGAGATCGGCGTACGCGCGAAGGTCATGAGGCTGGGCCTCAACCCCGACGGCACGTTGGAGGTCCCGCCCCTGTCGAAGGCGGATCAGACGGGCTGGTACGAGCGGGGCGCGGCCCCCGGAACCGCCGGCCCCACCGTGATCGTCGGCCATGTGGACACCGCCGCCGGCCCGGCGGTGTTCTCCCGGCTGGGCGAGCTGCGCCCGGGCGACCGCGTACGGGTGACGCGCGCCGACGGCAAGATCGCCACCTACCGGCTCGACGCGCTCGAGTCGGTACGCAAGGACGCCTTCCCCACGCTGCGGGTCTACGGCGACGTCTCGTACCCGGCCATCCGCCTGATCACCTGCGGCGGCGACTTCGACCGATCGAGCGGCCACTACCTCGACAACACCATCGCCTACGGCCACCTCGTCTCGATCACCTGAGACCCGCCGCGGCGCGGCGCCAGGCGGCGTCGCGGAGCAGGCGCAGGCCGTTGAGCCCGACGATGACGGTGGAGCCCTCGTGCCCGGCCACGCCGAGCGGCAGCGGCAGCTCGCCGAACAGGTCCCAGGCCACCAGCACGGCGATGAAGGACCCGGCGATGACGAGGTTGGCCACGACCAGGCGGCGGGCGCGCCGGGCCAGGGAGATCACAGCCGGCACGGCGGCCGGCTCGTCCCGGGTGATGACCGCGTCGGCCGTGTCCAGGGCCAGATCGGAGCCGGCACGGCCCATCGCGATGCCCGTGTGGGCCGCCGCCAGCGCCGGGGCGTCGTTGATCCCGTCGCCGACCAGCGCCACCCGCGCGCCCCGCGCCTGCAGCTCGCGTACCGCCGCCACCTTGTGCTCAGGCAGCAGCCCGGCACGCACGTCGGCGATGCCGACCTCGGCGGCGACCCGGCCGGCCGCTCGCGGGTTGTCGCCGGTCAGCAGCACCGGCTGGGTCCCGGTCACGGCCTTCAGGCGGGCGACGGCGCCGGCGGTGCCCGGCCGGGTGCGATCGGCCAGGGCCAGCACGGCGACGGGCACGCCGTCCACTCGCATCACCACCGCGGTGTGCCCGCCACGCTCCAGCTCGGCCACCTTGTCGTCGTGCGTCGGGTACGCGGCGGGGCTGCCGATCTCGACCAGCCGCCCCCCGACCCGCGCCCGCACGCCGGCCCCGGGCACCGCCTCGAACCACTCCGCCCCGGACCAGGCCAGCCCCCGCTCGCGGGCGGCCCGGACGACGGCGCGGCCCAGCGGATGCTCCGACCCTTCCTCGGCCGCGGCGGCCAACCCCAGGAATCGGTCCACGCCCTCCTCCGAACCCGGGAGCCGGTCCGCGCCGTCCTCCCCTGCCGGCAGGACGTGGACCCCGGCCACGTTCGGCCGTCCCTCGGTCAGCGTGCCGGTCTTGTCGAAGGCGACCTGATCGACGGCGGCGAGCCGCTCCATCACCACGGCGGACTTGACCAGCACGCCGTTCCGCCCGGCGGTGGCGATGGCGGCCAGCAGCGGCGGCATGGTGGCCAGCACGATGGCGCACGGCGACGCCACGATCATGAACGTCATCGCCCGCAGCAGGCTGTCCTGCGCCGGCACACCCCACAACAGCGGCAGCGCGAACAGGGCGAGCGTCGCGGTCACCATGGCGACGGAGTAGCGCTGCTCGACCTTCTCGATGAACAGCTGGGTGCCCGCCTTCGTGGCGGCCGCCTGCTCCACCATGGCCACGATCCGCGCGATCACCGTCCCGGCCGCCGGACGGGTGACCCGCACGCGCAGGACGCCGACGCCATTGCCGGTGCCGGCGAACACCTCGTCACCCGGGCCCTTGTCCACGGGCAGGCTCTCGCCGGTGATGGTGGCCTGGTCGACGTCGCTGGTCCCGGCCACGACCTCGCCGTCGGCGCCGATCCGCTCCCCCGGCCGGACCAGGATGATCTCGCCGACCTCCAGGCCGGCGGTGTGGACGATCTCCTCATCGCCTGTCTCGGTCAGGCGGGTGGCCTGCTCGGGGGCCAGGTCCAGCAGGCCGCGTACGGAGTCCTCGGTGCGCTTGGTCGCGACGGCCTCCAGCGCGCCCGAGGTGGCGAAGATCACGATGAGCAGCGCGCCGTCGAAGACCTGCCCGATCGCGGCGGCCCCGATCGCCGCGACCACCATCAGCAGATCGACGTCCAGCGTCCTGTCCCGCAACGCCCGCAATCCGGCCAGCCCGGGCTCCCATCCGCCGGCGGCGTAGCAGGCCAGATAGAGGCCCCACCAGGACCATGACGGCGCCCCGGCCAGCTGCGCGACGCCACCGGCGGCGAACAGCGCGGTGGCGGCGGCGGCCCAGCGGACCTCGGGCAACGACCCGGCCCCGGTCCGCCACCACGCCGCGGTCCTGGACGGCGGCACGACGACGGCGCGCGGTTCTCTCAGCTCTGTAGTCACCGTAGCATCGTATATGCGCATAAATGCAGGCACGCAAGTAGCGAGGCTGGGCGCTATGCTGGCGGCATGCACACGTCGCTGCCCGACTTCGACATGCCGAACGAGGAACAGGTGCACCTGGCGGCAGAGTCGTTCCGGCTGCTGTCCGACCCCACGCGCATCAAGATCCTGTGGGCTCTGCTTCAGGGCGAGTCGTCCGTCGCGTGCCTCGCCGAGCTCGCCGACGCCGCCCCCACCGCCGTCAGCCAGCACCTGGCCAAACTGCGGCTGGCGGGGCTGGTCAAGGGTCGCCGCGAGGGCACGTTCGTGTACTACAGCGCGGCGGACGAGCACGTACGCCGCCTCCTGACCGAGGGCCTCTTCCACGCCGACCACATCGACCGCGACGACCAGCCCTCGCCCGCCGGCCGGCACGTCTCCTGACGCGCGGGCGAGGGCGGCGATCATCGACATCCGCACCCGCCTCGCACACGCACGACCGGGCGGCTGAACCCGCCGGGAAAGACAAGACTGCAATCTCCGGACGGCACGCCCTAGATTCCTCGCGACGATTGCGAGGGAGATGTCATGTCGGAATTCTGGGAAATGTCGGCCACGGAGCTGGCCCGGCGGGTCCGGGCTCGCGAAGTGTCGAGCCGCGAGGTGGTCGAGGCCTGCCTGCGGCGCATCGACGAGGTCAACCCACAGGTGAACGCGGTCACCGTCGTCCTGGCGGAGGAGGCGGTCCGCGCCGCCGACGCCGCGGACCGGGCCCTGCGGTCAGGAGCGGAGACAGGACCGCTCTGCGGTGTCCCCATGACCGTGAAGGAGAACGTCGACGTCGCCGGCTCGGCCACGACGTTCGGAATCGTCCCGCTCCGCGACGCGATCGCCGCCGGGGACGCGCCGCACATCGCCCAGTTACGCGCGGCCGGCGCCATTCCGATCGGCCGGACGAACATGCCGGAGTTCGGCATGCGCTGGCACACGGACAACGACCTGCGCGGCGCCACCCGCAATCCGTGGTCGGCCGCCCACACCCCCGGCGCCTCCAGCGGAGGAGACGCCGTGGCCGTGGCGACCGGCATGGCGCCGCTGGGCATCGGCAACGACGGGGGCGGCTCGCTGCGCTGGCCGGCCCAGTGCTGCGGCGTCACCGCGCTGAGGCCGTCCCTGGGCCGCGTGCCGCAGGTCGGCCGGGACAGGGCACGGCAGCCGACGCCGTTCGCGTTCCAGCTGATGGCCGTGCACGGGCCGATCGCGCGGAAGGTGGAGGATCTACGGCTCGCCCTCGCGTCCATGTGCGGGGACGCCGGCGGGGACCCGTGGTACGCGCCTGCGCCCCTCGAAGGCCCGCCGGTGGGTCATCCCGTCCGGGTCTGCCTCGCGACCGACCCGGACGGGCCGGACCTGCACCCCGGACTCGCGGAGGCGTTGCGCCAGGCGGCGGACCGGCTCACCGACGCCAGCTACGTCGTCGAAGAACGCCCCGCGCCTGCCCTGACCCGGGCCGGGGAGATTTACCACCAGATCATGTCCGCCTATGGCCGGGTTCACGATGAACAGCCCCCGGTCGAGCTGGTGGCCTCTGCCGGGTTCGTACGCTTCTGGGCGGAGTTCGAGCCGCACTGGACGCGGGCGGCGGGCAGATCCACGTTCGATCCCATGATGGAGCGCGCGGAGATAGCGCGAGCGTGGATCTTGTGGATGAGCGAGACACCGCTCGTTCTCGCGCCGATCTGCACCGGCCCGGCGTTCCCGGTCGGATCCGACCTCGACGCCGGCTGGCTGGCGAGCTGGCCGGCGGCCATCCGGATGGCCGTGGCCGTCAACCTGCTAGGGCTGCCCGCGGTGGCGGTGCCGATCGGCGAGGCGGACGGGCTGCCCCAGGGCGTACAGATCATCGGGCCGCGTTTCCGTGAGGACCTGTGCCTCGACGCGGCCGCCGCCATCGAGGCGAGGGTCACGCCGCTCACCCCGCTCGACCCGCGCTAGGAGGAGGCGGCGAGCGCGCACGCGTGGGAGCGCCGCCGGCGCTCCCACCCGTGCGAACCCCGGTGAGCCTAGGCCTTGAGCCAGCTCATCATCGGACGCAGCTTGGCGCCCGTCTTCTCGATCGCGTCCTCGGCCAGCTCCTCGCGGTATTGACCGAACTTCTTCTGGCCGCTGTCGAACTCCTTGACCAGCTCCCGCGCGAACGCCCCGTCCTGGATCTCGCCCAGGATGCGGCGCATCTCCTGACGGGTCTCCTCCGTGATGACGCGCGGGCCACGGGTGTAGCCGCCGTACTCGGCCGTGTCGGAGACCGACCAGTACATCTTGGAGATGCCGCCCTCGTACATCAGGTCGACGATGAGCTTCATCTCGTGCAGGCACTCGAAGTACGCGACCTCCGGCTGGTAGCCGGCCTCGATCAGCGTGTCGAAGCCGGCCTTGATGAGCTCGGACACGCCGCCGCACAGCACGGCCTGCTCACCGAACAGGTCGGTCTCCGTCTCCTCCTTGAACGTGGTGCGCAGCGCGCCGGCGCGGGTGCCGCCGATGCCCTTGGCGTACGACAGCGCCAGGTCCAGCGCCTTGCCGGAGGCGTCCTTCTCGACGGCCACGAGGCACGGCACGCCGCGCCCGGCCTCGAACTGGCGGCGGACGAGGTGGCCCGGGCCCTTGGGGGCCACCATGCACACGTCGACGCCCTCGGGCGCCTCGATGAGGCCGTAGCGGATGTTCAGGCCGTGGCCGAAGAACAGGGCGTCGCCCTCGACGAGGTTGGGGGCGACATGGTCGGCGTACAGGTGGCGCTGGATGTGGTCCGGCGCGAGGATCATCGTGAGGTTGGCCTCCTCGACGGCCTCCGACGGCGTGACGACCCGCAGCCCGTCGTTCTCCGCCTTCTCCCGGCTCTTGGAGCCCTCCGGCAGGCCGACGCGCACGTCCACGCCGGAGTCACGCAGAGAGAGCGCGTGGGCGTGGCCCTGGCTGCCGTACCCCAGCACGGCCACGTGGCGTCCCTGAATGATCGACAGGTCAGCCTGGTCGTCGTAGTAGATCTCGGTCACTTGCTTCAAACCTTTCAGGCGGTACGGTCCAGTGCCCTGAGGGACCGGTCAGTAATGGAACGGGCGCCGCGGCCGATGGCCACCATGCCCGATTGGACGAGTTCTTTGATACCGAACGGCTCGAGGACCTTGATGAACGCCTCGAGCTTGTCAGGAGTGCCGGTGACCTCGATGGTCACGGCGTCGGCCGCCACGTCGACGCAGCGGGCGCGGAAGAGCTGGACGAGCTCCAGCACGTGCGACCGGTTCTCGGCGTCGGCCTTGACCTTGATCAACATCAGCTCGCGCTGCACGGACTGCGACGGGTCGAGCTCGACGATCTTCAGGACGTTCACCAGCTTGTTGAGCTGCTTGGTGACCTGTTCGAGGGGCAGCTCCTCGACGTTCACCACGATCGTGATGCGGGAGATGTCGTCGTGTTCGGTCGGCCCGACGGCCAGCGAGTCGATGTTGAATCCCCGCCGGCTGAACAACGCGGACACGCGCGCCAGCACGCCCGGCTTGTTCTCGACAAGCACGGACAGCGTGTGCCTACTCATCTTCGTTCTCCCACTTCGGCGCCATGTCCCGGGCGATCTTGATGTCGTCGTTGCTGGTGCCCGCCGCGACCATGGGCCAGACCATCGCGTCCTGGTGGACGACGAAGTCGACCACGACGGGCACGTCGTTGATCTCCATGGCCTTCTTGATGACGGCGTCCACGTCCTCGGGACGCTCGCACCGCAGACCCACACAACCATAGGCCTCGGCCAGCTTCACGAAGTCGGGGATCCGGCGCGTCGTCTGCAGGTCCGTGTTGGAGTAGCGCTGGTCGTAGAAGAGCGTCTGCCATTGGCGGACCATGCCGAGGTTGCCGTTGTTGATGACGGCGATCTTGATCGGCACACCCTCCAGCGCGCAGGTGGCCAGCTCCTGGTTGGTCATCTGGAAGCAGCCGTCGCCGTCGATGGCCCACACCGTCGCGTCGGGGGCGCCCATCTTGGCGCCCATCGCGGCCGGGACGGCGAAGCCCATCGTGCCGAGGCCGCCGGAGTTGATGAACGTGCCGGGGTTCTCGTAGTCGATGAACTGCGAGGCCCACATCTGGTGCTGCCCGACGCCGGCCACGTAGTAGGTGTCCGGACCGGCGATCGCGCTCAGCCGCTCCATCACGTACTGCGGGGCCAGCGAGCCGTCCTCGAACTCCTCGTAACCCAGCGGGTACGTCTTCTTGTATCCGTTGAGCACCGTCCACCAGTCGGCGTAGTCGCCCTTCTGCCCGGACGCCTGGATCGCGGCGATGAGGTCCGTGATGACCTCCTTGCAGTCGCCGACGATGGGCACGTCGGCGTGGCGGTTCTTGGAGATCTCGGCCGGGTCGATGTCGGCGTGCACGATCTTCGCGAACGGCGCGAACGACTTCAGGTCGCCGGTCACCCGGTCGTCGAAGCGCACGCCCAGGCCGATGAGCAGGTCGGACTGCTGCAGCGCGCCGACGGCCGACACGCTGCCGTGCATGCCGGGCATGCCCATGTGCTGCGGATGGCTGTCGGGGAACGTGCCCCTCGCCATCAGGGTCGTGACGACCGGGATGTTGGTCAGCTCGGCAAGCTGCAGCAGCTCGGAAGAGGCGCGGGCCTTGTGCACGCCGCCGCCGACGTACAGGACCGGCCGCCGGGACTCGGCGATCAGCTTGGCCGCTTCCCGGATCTGCTTGGAGTGCGGCCGCGTCACCGGGCGGTAGCCCGGCAGCTGCATCGTCGGCGGCCACGAGAACGTGGTCTCGGCCTGCAACGCATCCTTGGAGATGTCCACCAGCACCGGACCGGGCCGCCCCGTGGAGGCGATGTGGAAGGCCTCCATGATCGTACGAGGGATGTCCGACGGATCCGTGACCAGGAAGTTGTGCTTCGTGATCGGCATGGTGATGCCCGAGATGTCCGCCTCCTGGAAGGCGTCCGTGCCTATCGCCTTGCTGGCCACCTGTCCCGTGATCGCCACGATCGGAACGGAGTCCATGTAGGCGTCGGCGATCGGCGTCACCAGGTTGGTGGCGCCGGGGCCGCTGGTCGCCATGCACACGCCCACCTTGCCCGTGGCCTGCGCGTAGCCCTCGGCCGCGTGACCGGCGCCCTGCTCGTGCCGTACGAGCACGTGCCTGACCTTGGTCGAGTCGTAGAGAGGATCGTAGGCGGGGAGAATCGCGCCGCCCGGGATCCCGAACACGGTGTCGACTCCCACATGCTCCAGCGCCCTCACCAGGGCCTGTGCACCTGTCATGCGTTCGGTCATCGGCTCGTTCCTTGCGTGGCTACTCGCTTAGGACATAAAAAATGCCCCTGCCCACCAGGCGGCGGGACTGGGGCGGCGCGCAGGTCGTCGTGCTTCGCTATCGGCCTGCGCGCCGGCGAAGTACTACGAGAATCTCACTGCGAAGCATGGCGTCCACGATAGCCGCTCCGAACGCCCTGGTGTCAACTTGGTGGACACAAGTCTCAAACAGTGAGACTTGTCCGCATCAGTGAGTCTACGCCACGCGCCGCCATGGGCCGTGCGACCAGGAAGCCCTGACCTCTGGTGCAGCCCATTTTCCGCAGCAGCTCCAGCTGCTCGGGACGCTCGATGCCCTCGGCCACCACGGTCAGCCCGAGGTCGTGCCCGAGCCGCACGATCGTCCGCGTGAGCAGGGTCAGCGTGTCGTCCCTGCCCAGCCCCGCCACGAACGACGGATCGATCTTGATCATGTCGACGGGCAGTTGTCTCAGGAACGCCAGCGACGCGTAGCCGGTGCCGAAGTCGTCGATGGCCAGGCGCACCCCGAGGGCCCGCAGCTCCGACAGCCGCCTGATCGTCTCCTCGGCGTCCTCGACGAGCATCTCCTCGATCACCTCGAGGGTGAGCGCGGAGGCGGGCAACCCGCTCTCGGCCAGCGCCTCCTCGACCGTCTCCACGAAGCGGGGCGCGGTGATCTGGCGAGCCGACAGGTTGAGCGACAGCCCGATCTCCCAGGAGGAGGCCCGCCAGGCGGCGACCTCGCGGCACGCCTCGCGCAGGATCCACTCGCTCAGCGGCACGATCAGGCCGGTGTCCTCGGCCGGGCCCAGGAACTGCTCGGGCGGCACGAACACCGACCCGCGCCACCACCGTACGAGCGCCTCCACCGCGGTCACCCGCGATGTGGCCAGGTCGACCACGGGTTGGTACTCGATCGCGAACTGCTGCTCGATCAGCGCCCGCTGCAGGTCCGCGGCCAGCTCCAGGCGGCGTACGACATCGGCGTGCATGTGCGCGGCGAACACCTCCACCCGCCGCCCGCCCAGCTCTTTGGAGCGCGCCATCGCCACATCCGCGTTACGGATGAGATCGCCCGCCGGCATGTCGTCCTCGGTGAACGCCACGCCCACGCTCGCGGTCAGCGCCACGTCACGGTCGGCCACCCGGAACGGCTCCTGCGAGACCGCCCGGACCAGCCGCTCGGCCAGGTCGACCGCGACCTGCGCCTCGCCGCCCGTCTCCACCAGCACCGCGAACTCGTCGCCGCCCCACCGGGCCAGCGTGTCGTCGGCGCGCACGGCGCCGCGCAGCCGCCGGGCCGCCTGCCCGAGCAGGTAGTCGCCGCTGGCGTGCCCGACCGAGTCGTTCACCGAGGTGAACCCGTCGAGGTCGAGGAAGATCACCGCGACGTTGCCGGACGTGCGCCCGGACAGCACCTCGCGGGTGCGCTCCTCGAAGTAGGCGCGGTTGGGCAGGCCGGTGACGCCGTCGTGGAAGGTCAGGTGGGCGACCTGGTTGCGCAGCGCCTCCTCGTCGCTGATGTCCCTGGTCGTGACCAGTATCAGCTCGTCGCCGCCGGCGTGGCGGGTGGCGACCGACTCGGTGGGCCGCCAGGTGCCGTCGGCCGCCCGCACCCGGCAGGCGATCAGGCAGGCGCCCGGGGAGGCGGTGTCCTCGTCGAGGTGCATGGCACGCAGCGCGACCTGGATGCCGGGCACGTCCTCGGGATGGAGGTAGTCGAAGATCGACCCGCCCACGAGGTCGCCGGGGCGGTAGCCGTACGTGACCTCGACCCCCGGGCCGATCTCGCGTACGACACCCTCGTAGTCGCACAGGAACACCACGTCGCCCGTGCTCTCGGCCAGCTCCCTGAGCTGGCGCTCGCCCAGCCGTACCAGGCCCCGCAGGCGCACGTTGGTCGCCGACGCCGCGAACAGGCGGACGAGCAGGAGCAGCACCACCGACACCGCGACCGCCACGACACCGGTCACGGGCGGCTCGGCCCTCCCGCCGGCCAGGTGGGCCAGCAGCGTGCAGGCCGCCACGGCGACCAGCGCCAGCGGGATCGTCGCCACGACGTTCCTCGTGGCGGGCAGGCTCGACTTCCCCGCGCGCAGTCCCCATGGGAGGGCGGCGAGCAGCAGGAGCGCCACCGGCGCCAGCAGGACGGTCCAGGTCGGCGGCACGCCGCCGTCCAGGCGCGCCGCGGCGGCCGCCAGTCCTGCGACGGTCATGGTGAGCAGCACCCCGACGCCCGCCAGGCCCAGCAGCCACGACGAGGACCTGCTGGTCAGCACGGACGGGATCACGGCGCACGTCATCAGCAGCGCGACCAGCGGCGGCAGCATGACCAGCGTGAAACCGGGCGGGTCGGCCGCGGCGTCGTAGACGTGGCGCAGCTGCACCACCCACCCGATCAGGAACAGCGACGCGGCACACAGGTAGGCGTCGGTGATATGCCGCAAAACCGCCCTGGCCGGGAGCCTGCGGTCGGCGGCGATCAGTGCCCCTCCCGCGGTGACCACGGTGCCGAGCAGCACGAACATGTCGGCGAAGCTCGCCACGAAGCTCTCGGCGAAGGGGCGCAGCGCCACTCCGGCGCCCCAGAGGACGACGCCACCCGCCATCCAGCGCGCCCCCAGCGCCGTCGGGCGGTGCCCGCCCGCCCTCATCGATGCGACCAGCAAGGAGGCGGCGGCGGCCAGCGCCGTGAGGCCTCCGGCGATCGCCCCGGCGATCAGGACCTGTCCGTCCTTGAGGAACGCGGCGGCGAACGCCACAACGCCCGCCGCGACCGCGGCGGTCAGCGGCGCACGTGGATCACGCCAGCGGATCACAGTCGTTGCCCATCCCGTCTCGTGCTCTACACCTGTGACCGCCGAAGTCCGGCGACCACGTCGCCAGTGTGAGCGGTCACGCGTGCCCGGGTGGTGACAACGCCGATGTCGTCACCGATCTGATAACCAGCCAGACCAATTTCCGCCAAGAGATCCTTGACAGTGAGTCAGGAACTCTCTGCAAAGGCCACCGTACGCACCGAAGGTCACGGCCCAGCCACGTTCCGGGATCCTCTCAGTATGAGTCAGTGATGACGTTGATCAACTGCTCGCCCGCGAGGTAACGCGAGAGCTGGGCCCGGATCAGTCGCAGCATCCTCCGCCCCGACGCGGGGGTGCTGCCCGCCACGTGCGGGGTGATCAGCACGCCCGGCACGCTCCACAGGGGGTGGCCCTCGGGCAGCGGCTCGGGCGCGGTCACATCCAGCGCGGCGCGTAGCCTACCGGTTTTCAGCTCCGCGATCAGCGCATCGGTGTCGACGATGCCGCCCCTGGCGGCGTTCACGAGCACGGCGCCGTCCTTCATCCGGGCCAGGAACGCCGCGTCGGCCATGCCCGCGGTGTCGGCCGTGGCGGGCACGAGCAGCACCACGACGTCCGCCTGCGGCAGCAGCCCGGCCAGCTCGTCCATGCCCCGCACGCCCTCGCGGGCGCTCCTCGCCACCCGTACGACCTCGACCTCGAAACCCTCCAGCCGCCGTTCGAGCGCGGCGCCGATGGAGCCGTACCCGACGATCAGCACGGTCGAGTCGGCCAGCACGTCCGTGTGGTGGTAAGTCCACTCACCCCTGCGCTGCGCGTCCACGAACCCGGGGAACTCCCTCAGCACCGCGATCATCGCACCGACCGCCCACTCGGCCGTCCCCGCGTCGTGCACACCGCGGGCGTTGCACAGCACCGCGCCCTGGGGCAGATGCGGACGGTACGGCTCCACCCCGGCCGTGACGGTCTGCACCAGCCGCAACGAGCTCATCCTGGCCAGCGTGCCGGGCACGTCGGGCACCGTGACGAGCGGCGGGATCCAGACCTCCACCTCCTCGACCCCCTCCGGCATAGGGGACGTGCCGTCATAGACAGCGCATTCAACCCCAGGCAGGTCGGACAGAACTTCAGCCACCGAATCGGACGGAACCCAGGTCTTCATGCGGAGAACTTTATGTGTCGGCGGTAAGTATGGAACATATGAGGAAGCTCTGGACGATCGTGCTCTTGGCCGCGCTCACCGCCTGTTCCAGCGGCGGCGGAGGAGGAGAGGTGCTCCCGACGGCCGCCGTCGGAGACGCCGCCGCCCCCGGACAGCCCAAGGACGTGGCGACCGGGCTGGCCGTGCCGTGGGCCATCGAGTTCCTGCCCGGCGGGGATGCTCTGGTGACCGAGCGTGACTCGGCCCGGCTCCTTCGGGTGAGCCAGTCCGGCCAGGTGACGGAACTCGGGACCATCGACGGGGTACGCCCGGACGGCGAGGGCGGTCTCATGGGCGTGGCCGTCAAGGATCAGCAAATATTCCTGTACTTCACCGCGGAAGAGGACAACCGGATCGTCCGCTACGCGTTCGACGGCAACCGCCTCGGCGAGCAGGAGGTGCTCGTCCAGGGGATCCCCAAGGGCGGCATCCACAACGGTGGGAGGCTCGAGTTCGGCCCCGACGGCTACCTGTACGCCACCACGGGCGAGGTCGGCGACGGCGAGCTGTCCCAGCAGCGCGACTCGCTCGGCGGCAAGATCCTGCGCATGACCGCGGACGGCAAGCCCGCTCCCGGCAACCCGTTCGGCACGCTCGTCTACAGCTACGGCCACCGCAACGTCCAGGGCCTGGCCTGGGACGAGCAGGGCCGTCTGTACGCCTCCGAGTTCGGCGCCAACACCTGGGACGAGGTCAACCTGGTCAAGCCGGGATCCAACTACGGGTGGCCCGAGGTCGAAGGGCGCGGCGACGACTCCCGGTTCGTGAACCCGATCGTCACCTGGTCCACGGACGAGGCCTCCCCGTCCGGCATGGCGTACGCGAACGGCTCCCTGTGGGTGGCCGCGCTGCGCGGAACCCGTCTCTGGCAGGTCCCCTTGGACGAGGACGGCTCGGCCGGCAAGCCGGTCGCCCACTTCACCGACCGGTACGGCAGGATCCGAGCGGTCACCGCCGCCCCCGGCGGCGCCCTGTGGGTCGGCACCAGCAACCAGGACGGCCGGGGTTCACCCCGCGACGGCGACGACCGCATCCTGTCGGTGAGCGCCTCCTCGTAACGCCCCGTCACGGCCTCAACCCATACCCGCCACCACAACCACCGCTCACAACCCGGCGACACTCCACCAGGAGCCCCTCAGCCCCGTCCAGGCGGGGCTGAGGGCCATCCGGCCGCGGGGAGCGGCCGGGGCCCATCGCCGACCAGCCCTCATCCGAAGGACCCCGGCCGCCGGGGGCCGGCCGGCTCCAGCCCAAAGGACCGGCCGTCAGAAGTCAGCCGGCTCCACCCCAAGAGACACCGGCTGTCAGGAGTCAGCCGGCTCCACCCCAAAGGACGCCGGCGTCGTCCGTGTCACCGCCGCGCATCCCACCCCAAAGGAACCTCCACCCGTCCGACCCGCAGAGGCGGTCGGACGGGCGCTGTCACGAACCGGTGCCGGCGCAGGTGATCTGGGCCTGGGGCCGGTACTTCGTGGTCAGCTTCTTGTCCTTCTTGACCACTTTCCCGTCCTTGTGGAACACCCGGGCCACATCGATGATGAACCCCTGCTCCCCGACCGTCGGCAGACAGTCAGGCTCAGAGCTGACCTCCCGCCGGAACGGCGTGAAGTTACGACGCTCCGACTCGACCGCTTCGACCTTGTCGTACCGCTTGGTGCTCCACAACGTGACCGACACCGACGTCTCCGTGGAGGACGTCTCGACGAACACGCCGAAGTCGGAGTCGTTGCGCCACTTCAGGTCCGTGTCCGGATAGAGCAGCGCCACGTCCCGCCCGGCGGGATAGCGCGTCGCGTAGTAGTCCATCGGCTGGTGCTCGACGTCATCGAACCCGCCGAAGAAGGCCGCGTTGTACATGGTCGTGGCGAACTGGGACACCCCGCCGCCCACGATGTTGACCATCCGCCCGCCGACGATCTGCCCCGCCTCGACATAACCGTCCTCGACGGTACGCTCGCCGATGACGTCGTTGATCGAGAACGTCTCCCCCGGCTTCACCAGATAACCGTCGAGCTGCTGCGCCATGCGCTGGATGTTCTTCACCCGCGGCTGGCAGCAGTCGAACGTCGTGGTGAACGAGCCCACGATCTCCTTGATCCCGAGGCCGCTCACCTGCTGGGTGGTGACGGTCGGCTCGACGGCGCCCAGCCGCACGGGGATGGTGCGCCCGCCGCCCGCGTCGAACACCTTCTCGGCGTCCCTGGCCAGCAGCTTGTCGTTCACGCCCCGCCCGGTGCGCGACGGCACCAGGACCGGCTTGTCGTCCACGATCTCGTATGTGGCGTCGCGCGGCTGCTGGGCGGCGTCGACCAGTTCGCTCTCCACGCCGGCCAGTGCCGCCTTGGCGTCGAACTCCGGCACCAGCGTGCCGTCGCCGTCCGGGATGAACCTCAGGTTCGCGGCGATCACCGCCGGGGGCAGCTGCGCCTGCTTGTCGCCGACGGTCAGCGTGATGGGCGCGGCGACGGCCCTGCGCGCCTTGGTCAGTGCGGCCCGCACGGACTCGGTCGTCGTGACGGGCTTGGCCGGGCGGAGCGTGAGCGCCACGGTGCCACCGCCGCGCAGGAAGGCGTCGCCGATCCTGCGTACGGCGTCGGCCCGGTCGAGCAACACGCCCTCGACGGGTTCCCGGGCCTTCGGCCGCAGCCCCGTGAACGTCACGCGGGCCTCGACCGCGGGCTTGTCGACGCTCTCCGCCAGCCCTTCGACGGTCCTGGCGAGTTGCGAGGAGTCGAGGCTGACCTTCGGCTGGAGCTCGGTGACGCCGGTCAGGCCCTGCCAGACCTCCTGCGGGCTGGGGAACCCGCTCGGCGCCTGACCGATCGTGCCCACCACGTCCAGTTCGAGTCCGGCCTCGTCGGCCTGCACGGTGTCCTGCCTGCCGGCGACGTCGACCGCGACCGGTTTGCTCAGCCTGGCGCCCAGCTCGGCACGGAGCTTGTCGGCCGCCTGCGTCACGGTCAGGCCTCCGATGTCCACGCCGGCCACGTGGGTGCCGCGCAGTACGGCGCCCGACATCAGGACGGCGGGCACCACGTACGCCAGCGCCGCGAGCACCACGACGAACAGCACCAGCCCCGGCAGGAGCCGGCGCCGCCGGTGCGGCTCGGAGTCGTCGTCGAAGGACGGCCTTGCCGACGGCCCGGCGACCCCGAACACGGGGGCGGGCGGCGCGGACGGCTCCTTGTCCTTCATCGGCCATGGCTGCGCAGGCGGCGCCACCGGCGGCAGCGCGCTTCCCGATGGACCGCCCTGCGCGCTCGGCCCCTGCGCCGGCCGGGGCTCCCGCCTGTCCGGCGGGCCGAAGATGTCCCGGGAGACGCCCGGGGGTAATCCTTCGATCCGCGGCTTCTTGGAGACGCCCGACGTGGGCAGTGGCACCGAGGCGAACGGGTCGGTCGGTGATTCGATCGGTCCGGCGTTTCGCACGCCTCAATCTCCTCCCGAGTCCGCAGCCAAGTCTCAGGCAACAGTAAGGCACGAGGATCCGCATATGTCACGGGAAATGGCTACGGAAATGTGTCAACCTAGCCACCGGTAGCGATGTTCCGGTCGCCCGGCCGTTCCGTAGCGCGGACGCAATTCGGCCTGCCCCGCCGCGCACAGGTATTCCAGATAGCGGCGGGCACTCACCCGCGACAGGCCCGTGAGCTCGGCGGCTTCGGTCGCCGACAGGTCGCGGCCCGCCTCTCGCAGAGTATCGGCCACCAGTGCGCAGGTGGCCGAGGACAACCCCTTCGGCATGGGAGCGGTCGATGTGGGCGTGCCGAAAAGGCGGTCCACGTCGTCCTGGCGCGCCTCGGGGCCGATGGCGGTCAGGCGCTTGCGGGTGTCGGCGTACTGCTGGAGGCGTTCGGTCAGGGCGGCGGCGGTGAATGGCTTGATCAGATAGTTGACCGCGCCGCCGCGCATGGCCTCCCTGACCGTGGGCACGTCGCGGGCGGCACTGATCATGAGGACGTCCACGCCGTGGAGCGCCTTGAGCACGTCCAGGCCGGACATGTCAGGCAGGTAGATGTCGAGGAGCACGAGGTCGGGCTGGAGCTCGGCCGCCGCCGCGAGCGCGTCGGCGCCGGTGTGCACCATGGAGAGGACCCGGAAACCGGGCACCCGGGACACGTAGCCGCTGTGGATGCGCGCGACCATGAAGTCGTCGTCCACGACGAGCACACGGATCATGGCCTCACCCCCTTCGGCGGCTCGGTCGCCTTGTGCCGCCGCCTGCTCATGAGCCCGCCTCTGCCGGAAGCAGGGCCGTGAAAACCGCTCCGTCCGAGTTCGCCACTCGTACCCATCCTCCTCGTCGCAGGCACGCCTGCCTGGTCAGGGCCAGTCCGAGGCCGCGCGGTCCCGAGTGGGCCGCCTTGGTGGTGAAGCCTTCTCTGAAGACCTCGTCCACCAGGTCCGGGGCGATGCCGGGTCCGGAATCACCGACCCGCACGCGCAACCCGCCCGCGTCGGCCTGCACCGAGACCTCGATCGTGCCGGCCGCGCCGTCGAGCGCGTCGATGGCGTTGGCGACCAGGTTGCCGACCACCAGGACCGCGTCCTGCGGGTCGCCGAGCATGCCCTCGGGCACGTTGGAGTCCTCCGACAGCACGAGTTTGGCGCCGCGCTCGGCCGCCTCGGCGGACTTGGCCAGCAGGAGGGCGGCCAGAGTGGGGTCCTGGACGCGTTCGCGCAGGTTGGTGACGTACGTGCCGCGGGTGGTCCGGGTGATGAAGCCGACCGCGGCTTCGTGCTCGCCCAGCTCCAGCAGGCCGACGACGGTGTGCATGCGGTTGGCGAACTCGTGCGCCTGCGCCCGCAGCGCCTCGGTGGCGCTGCTGGTGTCGTCGAGCTCGCGGGCCAGGCGGACCAGCTCGGTGCGGTCCCTGAGGGTGACCACCCAGCCGAGGTGCCGGCCGCGTACCCACACGGGGGTGCGGTTGAGCACCAGCACGCGCTCGCCGTGCAGCACGACACGGTCCTCGCCCGGGTCGTCGCCGCCGAGCACGTCCCGCATGCGGTCGGAGATCGGCATGTCGCTCAGATCCTCGCCGACCTCGCCGAGCAGCTCGCGGGCGGCGTCGTTGACCAGCGTCACACGGCCTTCGAGGTCGAGCGCGAGCACGCCCTCCTTGACGCCGTGCAGCACGCCCTCACGCTGCTCCAGCAGCGCGGCGATCTCGCGCGGCTCCAGGCCGAACGTCTGCCTGCGCACCCGCGCGGTGATCAGCGCGGCCAGCGCCAGGCCGGCCATCATGACCGCCAGCGCCGTCCAGACCAGCGGCGGCAGCGCGCCTGCGAGCTGACCCGTGACCGTGGTCTCCAGTACGCCCACGGAAACGAGACCGATCACGTTGCCGTACTCGTCGCGGATCGGGTATTTGCCCCTGACCGTGGTGCCGATCGTGCCGGTCTGGGTGCCCACCCAGCCCTTGCCGGTCGTGAGCACCTCCGTGCCGTCGGTGGACAGCTTCTTGCCGATCAACGCGGCGTTGGGGTGGGCATAGCGGGTCTGCTCGGCGTTGGCGATCACGACGTAGTCGGCGCCGGTCTCCTGCTGGACGCTCATGGCCAGCGGCTGCAGCACCGTCTGCGGGTCCTGCAGCTTGAATGCCTCGCGGACCTGCGGGAGCCCGGCCACCGACTGGGCGATCGCGAGCGTCCGCTGCTGGTGGAGCGCGTCGAGCTGGTTGCGGGTGTGCCCGGCCCACACGCCGGCCGTGCCCCCGACGGCGAGCAACACGATCACCATCTGGAGCACGAACAGCTGGGTCCCCAGGGAGGCGTAACGCACCCTGCGATGGATCCGCAGCGAAGCGAGGAGATCCATCACAGGCCGCCGAGCGGAGCCCGGCCATAGAGCACGCACGAGGCACATGGAAACAAACGCAGGTCACGGCCAGGTCGCGACCAATACGACCACTATGACGGCAAGGATGCAAAGCCTCGACTCAGGAGGGAACGGGACTCACTATCCCAGTTTTATATCCGTGAAAACCTCCCCTTGGAGCGATCATGCGCCTGCGCATATTCGCCGCACTCGCGGCGCTCTCCCTCGGCGCTCTGACCGGCTGCGGCGGGCAGAGCGGCACCACTGCCTCCGGCACGCTGCGCATCATGGCGCCGGCGTCGCCCGGCGGCGGCTGGGACCAGACCTCCCGTACGGCGGAGCAGGCGTTCAAGACCGCCACTCCCGACCGCAAGGTGGAGGTGTTCAACGTGCCCGGCGCGGGCGGCACCATCGGCCTCGCACAGCTGGCGGGTGAGAAGGGCAACGGCAACCTGCTGATGACCATGGGCCTGGTCATGGTGGGCGCCATCGAGCAGAACAAGTCGAAGGTCACGCTGGCGGAGACCACGCCCATCGCCAAGCTCACCGAGGAGTACGAGATCGTCGTGGTCCCGGCCGACTCCCCGTTCAAGACGCTGGCCGACATGGTGACGGCCTGGAAGGCCGACCCCAGCAAGGTGTCGATCTCGGGCGGATCCGCGGGCGGCACCGACCACATCGTGGCCGGGCTGATGGCCAAGGCCGCGGGCGTCGACCCCAAGCAGGTCAACTACATCGCCCACTCGGGCGGCGGTGAGGCGCTCAACGAGCTGCTCGGCAACAAGGTCAGCGCGGGCATCTCGGGCGTCGGCGAGTTCGCCGAGCACGTGAAGTCCGGCAAGCTGCGCGCGCTCGGCGTGACGTCGGGCGAGCGGATCTCCGGCCTCGACGCGCCGACGCTGAAGGAGGGCGGCCTGGACGTGGTGCTGGCCAACTGGCGCGGCTTCGTCGCTCCCGGCGGGCTCTCCGACGCCGACAAGACGGCGCTGACCGACCTGGTCACCAAGATGCACGATTCGCAGACGTGGAAGGACGCGGTGGCCAAGAACGGCTGGATCGACTCCTTCCAGACCGGCCAGCAGTTCACCGACTACCTGAACGCCGAGCAGACGCGGGTCAAGGCCGTCATCGCCGAGATGGGGCTCGTCTCCTGATGACTCGATGGTGGCGGCCCGAGCTCGGGCTCGCGGTCGTGGTGCTCGCGCTGGGGGTCCTCGTGATCGCCGGGACGCTGGACGTCTCGGCGGCGGCCTCCCAGCTCGGCATCGGGCCGCGCTTCTTTCCGATGCTGGTCGGCGGGGCCATGGTGGTCGTCGGCGTGTTCTACGTGATCGACGTGCTGCGCGGCGGGCACGGTGACCCCGAGGAGAGCGAGGACGTGGACCTGGACGCGCCCGCGGACTGGCGCAGCGTCGGGCTGGTCAGCGGGATCTTCCTGGCGTTCGCGGTGCTGCTCAACGTGCTCGGCTGGATCATCGGGGCGAGCCTGCTGTTCTTCGGGCTGTCGGTGGCGCTCGGCGCCGAGCACAAACTGCGCGCGGCCGTGGTCGCGGTTGTCATGGGCGTCGCCACGTACCTGCTGTTCGTCAAGGGCCTCGGCGTCACGCTGCCGGGCGGCCCGCTGCAGGGGGTGATCTAGGTGGAGTCGCTGCAGCTCCTGCTCGACGGCTTCGCCGCCGCGCTCACCGTGGAGAACCTGCTGTACGCGCTCGTCGGCGTCACGCTCGGCACCCTGGTCGGCGTGCTGCCCGGCATCGGTCCCGCGATGACCGTGGCGCTGCTGCTGCCGATCACGTTCACGGTGCCGCCGGCCAGCGCGTTCATCATGTTCGCCGGCATCTACTACGGCGGCATGTACGGCGGCTCGACCACGTCCATCCTGCTCAACACGCCCGGCGAGTCGTCCTCGATGATCACGGCGCTGGAGGGCAACAAGATGGCCAGGCGCGGGCGGGCCGCCCAGGCGCTGGCCACGGCGGCCATCGGCTCGTTCGTGGCGGGGACCATCGCGACGGCGCTGCTGGTGGTGGCGGCGCCCGCCGTGGTGGCGTTCGCGATCTCGTTCGGACCGGAGGACTACTTCGCGCTGGCGATCCTGGCCTTCACCGCCGTGTCGTCGGTGCTGTCCCGCTCGCTCGTGCGCGGCCTGGCCTCCCTGGGGCTCGGCCTGATGATCGGGCTGGTCGGCATCGATCAGCAGACCGGGCAGGCGCGGCTGACGATGGGCATCCCGCAGTTGCTCGACGGCATCGACGTGGTGATCGTCGCGGTCGGCCTGTTCGCGCTCGGCGAGGCTCTGTACGTGGCCTCGCGGCTGCGCCACGCGCCGCCCGAGATCGTGCCCGTGGGCCGGGCGTGGATGGGCCGCGCGGACTGGCGGCGCTCCTGGCGGCCCTGGCTGCGCGGCACCGCGCTGGGCTTCCCGTTCGGCGCGCTGCCCGGCGGCGGTGCGGAGATCCCGACGTTCCTGTCGTACGCGGCCGAGAAGCGCCTGGCGAAGGGCGTGGCCAAGGAGGAGTACGGCAAGGGCGCCATCGAGGGTGTGGCCGGCCCGGAGGCGGCCAACAACGCCTCGGCGGCCGGCACCCTGGTCCCGCTGCTCACGCTGGGCCTGCCCACGTCCGCGACGGCCGCGATCATGCTGGCCGCCTTCCAGCAGTACGGCCTGCAGCCCGGGCCGCAGCTCTTCGACCACAACCCGGCGCTGGTGTGGGGCATGATCGCCTCGCTGTTCATCGGCAACACGATGCTGCTGGTGCTGAACCTGCCGCTGGCGCCGCTGTGGGCCAAGGTGCTGCGGATCCAGCGGCCGTACCTGTACGCCGGGATCGTGCTCTTCGCCGCCCTTGGGGCCTACGCCCTGAACGGCACCGTGGTGGACCTGTTCGTGCTGTTCGTGATCGGCCTGCTCGGGTACGCCATGCGCCGCTTCGGCCTGCCGGTCGCCCCGGCAGTGATCGGCATGATCCTGGGCCCGATGGCGGAGATCCAGCTGCGTCGCGCCCTGGCCATCGGCGCCGGCGACGTGACCGTCCTGGTCCGCAGCCCGGTGTCGGTGGTGCTGCTGGCGCTGGCGCTTCTGGCCCTGCTCACGCCGCTGTTCAGGAAGCTCATGACCCGGCGGCGTTCCGTCACACCGCTCGGCTGAGCGGCTCTCGTCCCGCCGGCGCGTCGGCGCCGGCGGGACCGCTCGCGTCCACGGGCGCCCTGCCCTTGATGTCCACGGGCGTCCTGCCCTTGATGGCGCGGGGCGCGATGGCCAGCCCGGCCAGCGCCATGACCAGCGTGGCGGCGAACACCGCCCAGTAGCCCGACCCGGCGGCCGTGAACAGCGCGGCGGTGACGGCCACCGACACCACCGAGAACACCGACTCGCCCACCTGCAGCGCGGAGCTGTTCTCCCCCTGCTCGCCGGGCGCCGACAGCTCCAGCGTCAGCACGGACAGCGTCGGGTACACCAGCCCCATCCCGAACCCGGTGATGATCCACGACGGGTAGGCCACCGCGACCGGCACGGCGGTGAACGTCACCGCGCCCATGAGCAGGATGCCGAGCGCGATCATGGCCGAGCCGAGCCGCAGGTTCGTCATCTGGCCGAAGATCTCGCGGCCCTGCAGCCACGACGCGAACGACCAGGTCAGCGCGCCTCCGGTGAGCGCGAACCCGGCGGCCAGCGCCGACATGTCGCGCTCGTTGATCAGCATGAGCGGCACCATCATCTCGGCCGCGAAGAACGCCCCGGCGGCAAGGCCGCGCAGCCCCACCACGGCGGGCAGTCCCCTGACGGCCCTGAGCGTCCCGGCGGGGAGCAGCCTGGGCAGCGCCACGGCCAGCACCACCAGCCCGGCGATCAGCAGCGGGAGCTGCCCACTGCTGCCGTACTGCATGAGCCCGGCGCCCACGGCCGTCAGCGCCGCCCAGGCGATCTTCCCGAGCAGGCCGGGTGTGGGCTCGCTCTGCCCGCCGGTCACCGGCTGCCCGGCCAGCCCGCGCAGCAGCACCAGGCCGCCGGCCACGGTCAGGATCGGCACCAGCAGGAACACCCAGCGCCACCCGAGCGTGTCGGTGACCACGCCCACGATCGCCGGCCCCACCATCGAGGGCACCACCCACGCGGTCGCGAACAACGAGAAGATCTTGGGATGCAGGCTCTCGGGATAGACCCGGGCCACCACCACGTACAGCGCCACGCTCACCAGCGCCCCGCCGAACCCCTGCAGGAACCGGCCGGCGATCAGCACCTCCATGGTCGGCGCCAGGCCCGCGACCATCAGACCGGCGATGAAGCCTGCCACACCCGTCCAGAGCGGCGCCTTGGGGCCGCGCACGTCCGCCCATCGGCCGCCGAGCACGGTGCCGACCACGCCCGCGGCCATCGCCCCGCTGAACGCCAGCCCGTACAACTTCAGCCCGCCGAGCTCCTCGGCCACGATCGGCATGGCGATCGCGACCGCCATGTACTCGAAGGCCACCAGTGACACCATCGCCACCAGGCCTGCCGTCAGCGCTTTTCCAGTCATGTGGAGAACCTATGCCGACCTGCTCCGCCACACCTCCAGCGGGAGCCTTGCGACCTCTCGGCCATTGGACCTAGGACCGCGGCACCACACCGACGCGCCCTGCCGCGTGTCCCGGGGCCCGCCGCCCATCGGCCCTGCGGCGTGTCCCGCGGGCCTGTCGCCGCCCATCGGCGGGCGTCCTCCAGGGCCGGCGCCCGAACAACCCCTCCCTTCAGCCGAAAGGGCCCCGCCGCCGAAGCGGCGAGGCCCTCACGCAACCGGCGAATCTACTCCGAGACGCCCAGCTTCTCCAGGATCAGCTGACGGGCCCGGGCCGCGTCGGCCTTGCCCTTGCTGGCCCGCATCACGCCGCCGACCAGCGCCCCGGCCGCGGCGATCTTCCCGGCACGCACCTTGTCGGCCGCGTCGGCGTTGTCGGCCAGCACCTGGTCGATGATCGCCAGCAGCTCGCCCTCGTCGCTGACGATCTGCAACCCGCGCCGCTCGACCACCTCGTCCGGCGTGCCCTCACCGGCCATCACGCCCTCGAGCACCTCACGCGCCAGCTTGTCGTTGAGCGCCCCCGAGGCGACCAGCTCGGTCACGCGGGCGATCTGCGCCGGCGTGATCGGCAGGTCGGCCAGCGGGACGCCGCTCTCGTTGGCACGCCGCGCCAGCTCGCCCATCCACCACTTGCGCGCGTCCGCCGCCGCCGCGCCCGCCGCGACCGTGGCCTCGACCAGGTCGAACGCGTCGGCGTTGTGCATGGCCTGCATGTCGAGGTCGGACAGCCCCCACTCGGCCTGCAGCCGCTTGCGCCTGACCGACGGCAGCTCGGGCAGCGCCGCCTTCAGCCCGGCCACCCACGCCCGGTCCGGCGCGATCGGCACCAGGTCGGGCTCGGGGAAGTAGCGGTAGTCCTGCGCCTCCTCCTTGGACCGGCCGGACGTGGTGGTGCCGGTGTCCTCGTGGAAGTGCCGGGTCTCCTGAGTGATCTTCCCGCCGTCGGCGAGGACACCCGCCTGCCGCTCGATCTCGCTCCGCACGGCCCGCTCGACGCTGCGCAGCGAGTTGACGTTCTTGGTCTCCGTACGGGTGCCCCACTCGGACGAGCCGCGCGGCATGAGCGAGACGTTGACGTCGCAGCGCAGCGAGCCCTCCTCCATGCGCACGTCGGACACGCCGAGCGAGCGCATGATCTCGCGCAGCTCGGTGACGTACGCCTTGGCGACCTCGGGCGCGAGCCGGTCGGTGCCCGGGATGGGCTTGGTGACGATCTCGACCAGCGGGATGCCGGCCCGGTTGTAGTCGACGATCGAGTAGTCGGCCCCATGGATGCGCCCGGTCGCGCCGCCCACGTGGGTGGACTTGCCGGTGTCCTCCTCCAGATGGACCCGCTCGATCTCGATCCGGACCGTCTCGCCGCCCACCTCGACGTCGATGTAGCCGTCGAAGCAGAGCGGCTCGTCGTACTGCGAGATCTGGTAGTTCTTCGGCATGTCCGGATAGAAGTAGTTCTTCCGGGCGAAGCGGCACCACTCGGCGATCGAGCAGTTCAGCGCGAGACCGATGCGGATCGTCGACTCGATGGCCATGACGTTGGCCACCGGCAGCGCGCCGGGGAACGCCAGGCAGGTCGGGCAGACCTGGGTGTTGGGCGGGGCGCCGAAGGCGGTCTTGCAGCCGCAGAACATCTTCGACTTGGTGCCCAGCTCGACATGCGTCTCCAGGCCGAGCACCGGCTCGAACTTGTCGAGCGCTTCGTCATAGACCATGGTCATAGCGACGGGGCCTCCTTCAGCAGCGGGCCGCCCCAGCGGCTCTCCAGGGCCTTCTCCACGGCGGCGCCCACACGGTAGCAGCGGTCGTCGGCCAGCACCGGCGCCATGATCTGCAGGCCGACCGGCAGGCCGTCCTCGTCGGCCAGGCCGCACGGCACGGACATGGCCGCGTTGCCCGCCAGGTTGGACGGGATGGTGCACAGGTCGGCGAGGTACATCGCCATCGGGTCGTCGGCGCGCTCGCCGATCGGGAACGCCGTGGTCGGCGTGGTCGGCGACACCAGCACGTCGACCTGCTGGTACGCGGCCTCGAACTCCCGGGAGATGACCGTGCGCACCTTCTGCGCCTGGCCGTAGTAGGCGTCGTAGTAGCCGCTCGACAGCGCGTACGTGCCCAGCATGATGCGCCGCTTGACCTCGGGACCGAAGCCCGCGGCCCGGGTCAGCGCCATGACCTCCTCGGCGCTGCGGGTGCCGTCGTCGCCGACGCGCAGGCCGTAGCGCATGGCGTCGAAGCGCGCCAGGTTGGATGAGCACTCCGACGGCGCGATCAGGTAGTAGGCCGGCAGCGCGGTCGTGAACGACGGGCAGGACACCTCGACGACCGAGGCGCCGAGAGACTCCAGCAGCTTGACGACCTCGTTGTAGCGGGCCAGCACGCCGGCCTGGTAGCCCTCGCCGGAGAACTCCTTGACGACGCCGATCCGCAGGCCCGAGACGTCGGGGTTCTTGGCCGCCTCGACCACGCTGGGGACCGGGGCGTCGATGGAGGTGGAGTCCATCGGGTCGTGCCCGGAGAACGCCTCGTGCAGCAGCGCCGCGTCGAGCACGTTGCGGGCGAACGGCCCCGGCGTGTCGAGCGAGCTCGCGAACGCGATGATCCCGTAGCGGGACGAGCCGCCGTACGTCGGCTTCATGCCCACGATGCCGGTCACCGCGGCGGGCTGCCGGATCGAGCCGCCCGTGTCGGTGCCGGTGGACAGCGGCGCCTCGTACGCGGCCACGGCGGCGCTCGAACCACCGGACGAGCCGCCGGGCACCTTCGTCAGGTCCCACGGGTTGTGCGTCGGGTGGTAGGCGGAGTTTTCCGTCGAGGAGCCCATGGCGAACTCGTCGAGGTTGGTCTTGCCGAGGATGACCAGCCCTGCCTCGCGCAGCCGCGCGGTGACGGTCGCGTCGTACGGCGGCCGCCAGCCCTCGAGGATCTTGGACGCGGCCGTCGTCGGCATGTCGCGCGTGGTGAAGATGTCCTTGTGCGCGATCGGCACGCCGGCCAGCGGCCCGAGCTTCTCGCCCGCCTTGAGCCTGGCGTCGACGGCCCGCGCCTGCTCCAGCGTCACCTCGCGGTCGACGTGCAGGAATGCCCTGACCTTGGGCTCCACCTCGGCCATGCGGTCGAGATGCGCCTCGGCCACCTCGACGGCCGACACCTCGCCTGCGGCGATCATCGACCCCAGCTCGGCGGCGGTCTTTCGAATTAGACTCATGCCTCCTCCCCGAGGATGCGCGGCACCTGGAAGCGATCGTCCTGGACGGCGGGCGCGCCGGAGAGCGCCTGCTCCGGCGTCAGGGACTGTCGCACCTCGTCGGCACGGAAGACATTGGTCAGCGGAAGCGCGTGCGACGAAGGCGGCACATCCTCGGCGGCGACCTCGGCCACCTTCGCGACCGACTCGATGATGGCATCGAGTTGGGTGGCGTAGTGGTCTAGCTCGTCGTCCGTGAGCGCCAGCCTGGACAACCGGGCCAGGTGTGCGACCTCGTCGCGGGTTATGGCGGACATGAGTCGGTTAACCCGTTTCGTGGATGGAGTCTTTGGACACTGCCATCCTAGGGGGCTTGACGTAGCGCCCCCGAACCATTAACCGGACGGCAACACACTGCCCGAACTTTCCCCGCCGCCCGCTCGGCACTGACCGTCTGGAGCCGGACGCCTGGATCTTCGGGTGGTGCTCCGGCCGCGAAAGCGGCGCCGCCGGGTCAGGCCGAGCGGCTGACCTCCGGCTGGAAGCCGTATCCCGCCCCGGTCGCCGTCTCCGCATGGTCGCGGAGCCAGGCCGTGACGTCGGCGGCCGGCATGGGCCGGCCGAACAGCCACCCCTGCCCCACGTCACACCCCATCTGGGCCAGCCGCATGGCGACCTCGTCCGACTCCACGCCCTCGGCCACCGAGCGCAGCCCGAGGGAGCGCACCAGGTCCACGATGGACCGCACGATCCGGTCGTCGTCCTCGGAGTCGGCGATCCGGCGTACGAACGAGGCGTCGATCTTCACCTCGGACACCGCCAGCCGCTGGAGCCTGATCAGCGAGGAGTAGCCGGTGCCGAAGTCGTCCAGGGCCAGCGGCACGCCGAGCGTGGCCAGCGCCTTGATCGTCTCCTGCGTGTAGGCCTGGTCGCCGGTCAGGATGCGCTCGGTCACCTCCAGCTGGATGGCCGAGGGCGGCAGGCCGTACTTGGCCAGGCCCACCTCCAGCTGCTCGGGCAGGGCCGAGTCGAGCAGGTCGCGGGCCGAGATGTTGACCGAGACCTGCACCTGGACGCCGGTGTGCCACCAGCGGGCGGCCTGTTCGAGCGCCTCCTCGATGACGTACGCCGTGAGCTGCCGCATCAGATAGGACTGCTCGGCCAGGGGGACGAAGTCCGAGGGCGCGATCGGCCCATGCACCGGGTGGCACCAGCGCAGCAGCGCCTCCACCCCTTGGACGGCGCCGCCGCCGAGGTGGACCTTGGGCTGGTAGTGCAGCCGCAGATCCCGGTTGTCGATGGCGCGGCGCAGGTCCCCGAGTAAGGTGAGCCGCTCGGGTGAGTTGCGGTCCTTGTCCGGCTGGTAGAGCTCGACGCCGGTGCGTCCCTCCTTGGCCAGGTACATCGCCACGTCGGCCCGCTGGAGCAGCAGCTCGAAGTCGGGAGCGTGATCCGGATAGAGCGCGATCCCGACCGAGGCGTCCACGTCGAAGGCCATGCCCTCCAGCCGCACCGGCTCGGTCAGGGCCGCCCGCAGCCTGGCCGCCACCTCCCTGGCCGCGTGGGTGTCCCTGATCGAGGGCAGCAGCACGGCGAACTCGTCGCCGCCCAGCCTGGCCACGACGTCCCCGGGCCGTACGGAGTGGGTGAGCCGATGCGCGACCATCTGCAGCAACCGGTCGCCCACCGGGTGGCCCATCGTGTCGTTGACCTCTTTGAACCGGTCCAGGTCGAGCAGGAACAGGCCGACCCGCTCGTCCTGGCGGGCCTCGGCGAGCGCCTCCTCGGTGCTCACGATGAGCATCTTGCGGTTGGGCAGCCCGGTCAGCTCGTCGTGCAGGGCCTGGTGGTCGCGGCGCATGGACATGGTGGCGGTGAAGTAGACGGCGGCCAGGGGCGCGACGAAGAGCGGCACCAGCCCCGGAGAGTGGTTCATGACCACGACGACCAGGGGCGCCAGCCCCAGCAGCGCGGCGTAGACAAGGCTCTGCGGCCCCACGGTGACCTTCAGCACGCGGACGATCGAGCGCCGCTCGTGCAGCGCGACCGCTCCGGAGACGAGGGTGGCCCGGCTGACGAAGTACGCGATCCCGGCCAGCGCGATCGCCAGCAGGTCGGTCCCGCGTGGCTCCCAGGGCGCGGCCGGGCTCGGAACGATCCCGAACGCCCCCAGCACCACCGCCGCGGCGGTGAGCGCGAGCGTGGACTGGGCGATGTTGAACATGGCCCGATGCCAGGCCTTGCGCGTCACCACCCCGTTCATGGCGACGCCGACGGCCTGCATCAACACCGCGACCGGCAGCCCGAAGTGCAGCAGCACGGCGAAGGTGAACATGGTGGACGGATATGTGCCGCCCACCGAGCTGTGCGAGGACACCATCACGGGCCTGAGCTCGCCCAGGATCACGAGCACCGACAGCACCCAGAACAGGGGTGTGCGGGCCACCTCCACGAGCGCCGCCGCGTCCAGCCTGAGCATGGCCACGACGAGGGCGGTGAAGCCGATCACGGTGATGCCGGCGAGGAACGCCCACAGCGGCGTGCCGACGCGCGGTCCGGTGTCGCGGGTGTCGGTTGGGTCAGTCATCGGTAACAGAACCCCCATTAGGTCACTATGGGAGGGTACGACCTTCACCCCACTTCGCGAAACCAAGCGCGTACGGTCCGTAGTTCTCCTTTCCGACATATACCCAAAAACCACCGTGCGTAGCAAGTGTTCACCGATGCGTATGTGCGAGCCGGCCCGCAGACCCCGCCCTTTTCTCCGCCGGTGCGCGCAATCAAGCCGCCGATGCGCGCAACCGGCTTGCCCTCCCCGCTACGCCTCGGGCTTGACCGCGACCTCCGCCGCCGCCTCCGGCCCGTCCTTCAGCAGCACCTCGAACCCGGTCCCGTCCAGGATCGGCACCCCGAAACCCACCGCCTTGTCGTACTTCGACCCGGCGTTCTCCCCCGCCACCAGGAACGACGTCTTCTTCGACACCGAGGACGCCACCTTCCCGCCCCGGGCGGCGATCGCGTCCGAGGCCGAATCCCGCGTGTAGCCCTCCAGGGTCCCCGTCACCACGAACGTCAGCCCCTCGAGGATCTGCGGCCCCTTCTCCGGCGCCGGCTCGTCCTCCATCCGCACCCCGGCGGCCCGCCACCGTTCGATGATCTCCCGATGCCAGTCGACCTCGAACCACTCCTTGATCGTCGCCGCCACCCTGGGGCCGATGCCCTCGACCGCGGCGAGCTCCTCCTCCGAGGCGTTCATGATGGCGTCGATCGAGCGCATGGCATTGGCCAGGTCGCGGGCGGTGGGCGGGCCGACGTGCCGGATCGACAGGGCGACCAGCAACTGCGCGAGCGAGACCTGCTTGGCCCGCTCCAGCTCCTCGACGAGCAGCCGGGCGTTGGCGCTGGGCTCGCCGTTGAGGTTGGAGAAGAAGGAGACGATCTTCTGCTCGCCGGTCTTGGGATCGACCTTGGGCAGGCCGGTGTCCTGGTCGCGGACCACCGACTTGATCGGGAGCAGCTGCTCCAGCGTCAGGTCGAACAGGTCGGCCTCGGTGCGCACCACCGGCTGCTGCGGCGGCAGCGGCTGGGTGAGCGCGGTGGCCGCGACGTAACCCAGCCCGTCGATGTCGAGTGCGCGCCGCCCGGCCGCGAAGTAGATGCGCTCACGGATCTGCGCCGGGCAGCTGCGGGCGTTGGGGCAGCGCAGGTCGGCGTCGCCCTCCTTCTCGTACGCCAGCTTCGTCCCGCACTCCGGGCAGTGCGTGGGCATGACGAACTCCCGCTCCGACCCGTCGCGCAGCGCGGCCACGGGCCCGACGATCTCGGGGATGACGTCGCCCGCCTTGCGCAGCACGACGGTGTCGCCGATGAGCACGCCCTTCTTGACCACGATGGCGGCGTTGTGCAGCGTGGCCCGCTCGACGGTGGAGCCGGAGACCACGACGGGCTCCATCACCGCGTACGGCGTCACGCGCCCGGTCCGGCCTACGCCCACCTGGATGTCCAGGAGCTTGGTGTTGACCTCTTCGGGCGGATATTTGTACGCGATCGCCCACCGCGGCGCCCGCGAGGTCGAGCCCAGCTCCCGCTGCGTGCGGAAGTCGTCGATCTTCACGACGACCCCGTCGATCTCGTACGCGGGATCGTGCCGGTGCACCCGGTAATGCTCGATGAACTCGTTGACCTCGGTGAGCCCCGGCACCACCCGGTAGAGATCGCTGACCGGCAGCCCGAACTCCCGCAGCCGGTCGTAGACCTCCGACTGGGCCCGCGGCTCGGTCGCGCCCTCCCAGACGCCGATGCCGTGCACGAGCATCCGCAGCGGCCGCTGGGCCGTGATGCGCGGGTCCTTCTGCCGCAGCGTGCCCGCCGCCGAGTTGCGCGGGTTGGCGAACGGCGGCTTGCCCTGCTCGACGAGCTGCTCGTTGAGCTTCTTGAAGTCCTCGACCGGGATGTAGACCTCCCCCCGCACCTCGACCAGGCTCGGGACGTCGTCACCCGTGAGCCGGTGCGGGACGCCCTTGATCGTGCGGACGTTGGCCGTCACGTCGTCGCCGGTACGCCCGTCGCCGCGGGTGGCGCCGCGCTCCAGCCTGCCGTCCCGGTAGACCAGCGCCACCGCCAGCCCGTCGATCTTCAACTCGCACAGGAAGGGGCCGGGGTCGCCCTCGGCCAGCCGCTCCGCCCGCGCCGTCCAGGCGGTCATGTCCTCGGCGTCGAAGGCGTTGTCGAGGCTCTCCATCCTGGCCAGGTGCTGGACCTTGGCGAAGTCGCCAGAGACCGGCGCGCCCACCTTCTGCGTAGGCGAGTCCGGCGTCTGCAGCGACGGATGGGCCTCCTCCAGCGCGAGCAGCTCCTTGAACCACTCGTCGAACTGCGCGTCGCTGACCGTGGGCTGGTCGAGCACGTAGTAGCGCCAGCGAGCGTCCTCGACCTGCTCGCTCAGCTCGGCATGCCGCTTGAGCGCGGCCACGGGCACGCCCCCGACCTCAGTGCTTGACTCGCTGCTCAACGCAGGCTCTCCTCTCTCAACACCTTGAGGAAACGCTACCGCCGGGCACCGACAAGCACACGCCTCAGCCGCCCTGCGCCCAGACGCCTTCCCAAGCCGAGCACTTACCGGTGATCTTCTTGGCGGTGCCGCGGCACATCTTGCCCTCGATGGAGAGCATGTAGCCCGTTCCGAACGAGAACTTCAGAGGCGTCGTCCCCGAGCAGTTGCGATACGTCTTGTAACCCTTGCCGCCCTTGTCCTTGACCCACCGGAACGTGAGCCACGAGCACCCCTTGCGCCCGGGGAAGTCGTAGAGCTTGCCGTTCACGAAGAACCCCGGCCGGTCGAGCACGACCTTCCCCTTGGCCTTGCCCGCCCGGTCGGCGGAGTAGATCGAGCCCCAGCTCCACGTCTCCGGGTTGGCGGAGGCCATGGCGGGCGCGGCGATCGAAGCGGACGCGATCAGGAGCGTGGTCCCGACGGCCATACTGCGAAAAATCATGATGCGGAGGCTAGATCACCCAGCTTGCATCCCACTTGCGGGGTCATCCCGGAGCACCTGAGCGCCTTTCCTGCACGCCGCCAGCGCGGCCCGCGCGTACCGGGGGGACGCCCCGGCCAGCCCGCACGCCGGCGTCAGCACCACCTGCCCGGCCAGCCGCTCCGGGTCGAACCCGAGCCGCCGCCACAGCTCCAGGGCGGGCTTGGCGACCACGCCCGCATCCGGCAGCCGGGTGTCCGTGCCCGGCACAACCCCCAGGAACAGCGTCACCCCGGCCTCGACGGCCTCCCCGACCGCCTCCTCGTCCCTGCGCCGCAGCAGCGAGGCGTTCACGGAGACGCCGCGTACCCCCGCCCGGCGCAGCAGCGCGAAGGGCACGGCGGGCGCGCAGCAGTGCACCACCGGACGTTCGAACAGCCCCAGCGACTCCTCCGCCCGCCACTCCTCCACGGCGGCGAGCCGCCCGAACCCGGAGGCCGTCGGCACGGTTCCCGCCAGCACCCCGGGCAGCCCCGGCTCGTCGAGCTGGAGCACGATCTCCGTCACACCCGGCAGCCGCCGCCGCACCTCGGCGCAGTGGTCCGCGACCCCCTGGGCCAGCGAGGCGGTCAGGTCGCGCACGGCCCCGGCGTCGGACAGCACCTTGTCGCCGTGCTTGAGCTCGATCGCCGCGGCCAGCGTCCACGGCCCGCACACCTGCAGCTTCAGCGGCCCCGCGTAGTCGTGCCCGATCTCCTCCAGCCCGTCCAGGTCCCGTCGCCGATGATCGACGGCCCGCTGATGATCGCGCCCCGGCCGGTCGGTGAGCCGCCACCCGGACGGCTGCACCTCGACGGGCAGCTCGATCAGCAACGAGGCCGTCCTGCCGACCATGTCGGCGCCGACGCCCCTGGCCGGCAGCTCGGGCAGGTACGGCAGCCCGGGCAGCTCGCCGAACACCACCCGCAGCGCCTCGAAATGATCCTCTCCCGGATGCGAGCCCACCCCGGTGGCTTCCCACGTTGACATGGACACAAGCGTAGGCTGCGCGAATGGAGCTGACGAAACACGACCACGCGTGCGTACGCGTGGAGAAGAACGGCAAGGTCCTGGTCATCGACCCGGGTGTGTTCACCAAGACCCCGGTGCTCGACGGCGCCGACGCCGTCCTGATCACTCATGAGCACGCCGACCACGTGGACGTCGGCGAGCTGAAGGCCGCCTCACCCGATCTGGAGATCTGGACCTGCGAGGGCGTGGCCGCGGGGTTGTCCGAGGTGCCGGGCGAGGTCCAGGTGGTGCGGCACGGCGACGCCTTCGAGACGGCCGGTTTCCGGGTGAAGGCGTTCGGCGAGTGGCACGCGAAGAACCACCCCGACGTGCCCCCCGTCCAGAATGTCGGCTTCCTGGTGGACGATGAGGTCTTCTACCCCGGTGACGCCCTGACGGTGCCGGACGTGGAGGTGCCCACCCTGCTGGTGCCGACCGGCGCGCCGTGGCTGAAGCTCGGCGAGGTGGTCGAGTATCTCCGCACGGTGCGGCCGGCGCGGGCGTACTCCACGCACGACGCGTTGTACAGCGAGCTCGGCCTGGGCATCGTCGACACGTGGCTGCGGGGCGAGGCCGAGAAGCAGAAGGCCGACATCCGCCGCCTGGCGGTCGGCGAGTCGGTCAGCCTCGGCTAGCGGAGACGATCGTCGCCGAGCCGATCACGGTGGCGCCGGTGTAGAGGACGGCCGCCTGGCCCGCGGCCACGCCCGTGGCCGGGCGGTCGAGGTCGATGCGGAGCCCGCCGTCGATCTCCTCGTAGCGGCAGCCGTAGACCTCGCCGTGGGCGCGCAGCTGCACGGTGAGGTCGTCGCGGACGGCGGGGCCGTTCCACACCGGCGGGCCGCAGGTGATCGTGGTGACCTCCAGCGCCGCGCGGGGCCCGACCGTGACCGTGTTGGACACCGGCTCGATCGACAGCACGTAGCGCGGCCTGCCGTCCGGGGCGGGCCGGTCGATGTGCAGGCCCTTGCGCTGGCCGATCGTGAAGCCGTGCGCGCCCTGGTGGCTGCCGACGACCGCGCCGCTCTCGTCCACGATGGAACCCTCCGCCGCCCCGAGCCGCTTGGCCAGGAAACCACGTGTGTCGCCGTCGGCGATGAAGCAGATGTCGTGGCTGTCGGGCTTGTCGGCGACGGTCAGGCCGCGCCTGGCGGCCTCCTCGCGCACCTCGGCCTTGGTCGAGTCACCCAGCGGGAAGATCGCGTGGCCGAGCTGCTCGCGGGTGAGCACGCCCAGCACGTAGGACTGGTCCTTGCCCTGGTCGACGCTCCGGGACAGGACGCCGTCGGCGAGCTTGGCGTGGTGGCCGGTGGCGACCGCGTCGAAGCCCAGGGCGAGCGCCCGGTCCAGGACGGCGGCGAACTTGATCTTCTCGTTGCAGCGCAGGCACGGGTTGGGTGTACGGCCGGCCGCGTATTCGGCCACGAAGTCCTCGACCACGTCGCGCTGGAAACGCTCGGCCATGTCCCAGATGTAGAACGGGATGCCGATCACGTCGGCGGCGCGTCGCGCGTCGCGCGAGTCCTCGATCGTGCAGCACCCGCGGGCGCCCGTGCGGTGGGATTGGGGGTTGGCGGACAGGGCGAGGTGAACACCAGTGACGTCGTGACCGGCCTCGGCGATCCGAGCGGCGGCCACGGCGGAGTCGACGCCGCCCGACATGGCGGCAAGCACACGCAGTCCCATGACCGTTCCAGCGTACTGTCCGGCAGGGGGTGCGCGGCCATGGCCCGCGTCTGCGAGGATTCAGCCCATGCGACTGTTCGGGCGCAAGGACGCAGAGGAAGAGGGCGGCGAGTCCCGCGACGACGGGATCGCCGGGTTCTGGGAGTGGTGGCAGGAGGCCAGGCCGCGGCTCGACTCGCTCGTGGCCGCGGGCGCGGCCGAAGGGCTGGAGGACGTGCTCGCCCCGGCCGTGGCGGCCGTCCATCCCGACCTGGTGTGGGAGGTGGCGCCGGGCAGGAACGCCGCGCACGCCCTGGTGGTGACCTCGGCGGGCGACGCCGAGCTGCGCCCGCTCGCGCACCGCTGGGCCAAGGCCGCGCCGCCGGCCGACCTGCTGTGGGAGTTCCACCCGTCGCGGCAGGCCAATCCGCAGGCTCTGGAGCTCACCCTGGACGTGGGCGGGTTCGAGTTCGCGCTCGACAAGCTGATGCTGGGCCTGCGCGTGCCGAGGAACCAGCCGCGGGTCGACGTGGCGGCGTACCACCCGATCTTCGGCGAGCTCGACGAGGACACCAGGATGGACACCACGCTGCTGGCCCTGGACTGGCTGCTCGGCGAGGACGACGTGGCGAGGTGGGTGGGCGAGATCACGGCGGCGACGTTCGAGCCGATCGACGCCGTCGCGGCCGCGCACCTGTCCGCCGTGGTCGCCGACGTGGCCTCCGGCTACGCCGAGGAGCAGTGGGTCCTGCTCGAGGGCCAGACCGCGGGCGGGGCGCCGCTCGTCGCCACGGCCCGCTTTCCGCTGCGCCCGGTCGACCATCCGCTGTTCGACCAGCACATCGCGATCACGCTGCCGTACACGCACCGCGACGAGACCGGCCTGCCCATCGGCGAGTCGCTGACGGCGCTGCGCGACTTCGAGGAGCGGCTGGCCGCCCGCCTGCTCAAGCTGCGCGACGACGCGGTGCTCGCGGCGCATCTGAGCGCCGAGGGGCAGCGGGTCATCCACGTGTACGCCGACCCGACCGGCGACGCCGCGATCCACGCCAAGGAGCTGATCGTGAGCTGGGAGGAGGGCGAGCCCCGGGTGGACGTGGCGAGCGACCCCGCCTGGACCGCCGTGGTGCCCTTCATCAGCTGAGACCGGCGCGGCGGGCACGCTCGACGGCGGTCGGGAGCACCTCGATGAGGCGGTCGACGTCCTCGCGGGTCGAGGTGTGTCCCAGCGTGAACCTGAGCGAGCCCCGCGCCGCGGCCGCGTCGGCCCCCATGGCCAGCAGCACGTGGGACGGTTGGGCCACGCCCGCCGAGCAGGCCGAGCCCGTCGAGCACTCCACGCCCTTGGCGTCGAGCAGCATGAGCAGCGCGTCGCCCTCGCAGCCGGGGAAGGAGAAGTGGGCGTTGCCCGGCAGCCGGTTGACGGGGTCGCCGTTGAGTATCACGCCGGGCACGGCCTGGCGGACGCGTTCGATGAGCTCGTCGCGGAGCTCCGTCAGGCGGCGGCTCAGGGCCTCCTGGTGCCGGACCGCGGTGCTGACGGCGGCCGCCAGACCCGCGATGGCGGGCGCGTCCAGCGTGCCGGAGCGCACGTCGCGCTCCTGGCCTCCGCCGTGCTGCACGGAGACCGGCGTCAGGCCCCTGGCCAGCAGCAGCGCGCCGGCTCCGATCGGTCCGCCGACCTTGTGGCCGGTCAGCGTGAGCGCGTCGGCCCCCGACTCGGCGAACGACACCGGCAGCTGCCCGATCGCCTGAACCGCGTCGGTGTGGAACGGGATGCCGTGGTCGTGGGCGATGGCGGACAGCACGTGCACCGGCTGGACGGTGCCGACCTCGTTGTTGGCCCACATGACGCTGATCATGGCCACGCTCTCGGGGTCGCGCTCGATGGCGGACCGCAGCGTGTCGGGGTGCACCCGGCCGTGCTCGTCGACCTCCAGCAGCTCGACCTCCGCGTCCTGGCTGACGGCCAGCCACTGGGCCGGGTCGAGCGCGGCGTGGTGCTCCACGGAGCTGATCAGCACGCGCCGCCGTGGCCGCCGCGCCCAGTAGAGACCCTTGATCGCGAGGTTGTCGGCCTCGGTGCCGCCCGAGGTGAACACCACCTCGCTGGGCCGCGCCCCGAGCGCGTCGGCGATCGTCTCCCGCGACTCCTCGACCACCCTGCGCGCCTGGCGGCCCGCCGCGTGCAGTGAGGACGGGTTTCCGACGCGTTTGAACTGCTCCGTCATGGCCTCGATCGCCTCGGGCAGCATCGGGGTGGTCGCCGCATGATCAAGATAGGCCGACGGTCTGGTCACCCGCTCAGGGTATCTCGTTTGCGACTGTACCGTCCGGACGGTACAGTAGAGGCATGCGAAAGGACGAGCTTTTGGACGCGGCGGAGGAGCTCCTCTGCGACCAGGGCTCGGCCGCGCTCACGCTGTCCGCCGTCGCGGACCGGGCAGGTGTGAGCAAGGGCGGCCTCCTCTATCACTACGGCTCCAAGGAAGCCCTGATCAAGGGCATGGTGGAGCGTCTGATCGAGGACTTCGACCAGCTCATGGCGGCCCAGCCCGGCGGGACCTACACCGAGCGCTACGTGGGCGCGACGCTGGCCGCCGTGCGATCGGGGCGACTGCGACGATGGGCCGTCGTGACGGGGGCGTCGGGAAACCTCTTCCTGCTCGCGCCGCTACGCGAGGCGATGGCCCGATGGCACCGCGAGGGGTTGAGCGAGGAGCCGGATCCGCAGGCCTCCCAGATCGTCCGGCTCGCGTGTGAAGGGCTCTGGGACGTGGCCAGCCACGACCCGGAGCTGAACACCGAGGACGACCTGCGCTCCCTCGAGGACCGCCTGCGGGCCCTGCTGAAACCGGCCTGACCCAGGCCCGTCCCCCGAGGCCACGTGACCGTGGCCTTCTCACCCCACGGTGCGCGGCGCCGCCGAAGCCGACTCCGCCGACGACGCGCGGCACGGCTCCGCCACGCTCCCACTCACGCCGCGATCCTGCGCCGGGCCGCCGAGCCCCTGTGCGGCGTGAGCCCGGCGCAACACGCACACGCCCAGCCACCGGCATCCCGCCGGCACCGGGCCCGCGGGCGATGTGCCCCCTGCAGGAGCAGGAGCAGGACTGCGCCCGAACGATGCAGAAAACTACGACTCTACGGAAGGTGTTGCCGTATGACCCGCGACCTGAGGATTGCCCGCCACGGGGCGGTCCTCACCTTCGTCCTGGCCGGGCTGATGGTGGGCACGATGACCGTGCGCATCCCGGCGCTGACCGACAAGCTGGGCCTCTCCGAGTCCGCGGTCGGCGCCATCCTGCTGGTCTGGGGCCTGGGCGCCCTGGTGACCATGCAGTCCATGCGCCGGGTGATGGCCCGCGCGGGCAGCAGGGCGGTCCTGCGGGTCGGCGGCCCCCTCACCGCGATCGGCCTCCTGGCCGTCGGACTCGCCCCTGACCTCCCGTTGCTCATGGCGGCCGTGGCGTTGTTCGGCATGGCGTTCGGCACGGTGGACGTCGCCATGAACGCGCAGGGCTCCACGGTGGAGCAGGCGTACGGGCGTCCCTTGATGAACGGCATGCACGCGGGCTGGTGCGTGGGCGCGATCTCGGCGGGCGCCCTGGGCAGCGTGGCGATCGCGCTCGGCCTGTCGTTCACCGCCAACGTGGCGCTGATCGGCCTGGTCGCGCTGCCGGTCATGGTCGTGCTCGGCCGCACGTACCTGCCCGAGGCCCCGGTGGTGGAGACCGCCGCCACGGCCCGGCGCCGCCTGCCGCCGATCGTCTACCTGCTCGGCGCGATCATGTTCTTCGCCTTCATGGTGGAGGGCACGGTGGCCGACTGGAACGGCCTGTACCTGCGGGACGAGCTCGGCGCCCCCGAGGCCCTGGCGGTGCTCGGCTACCCGGTCTTCGAGGCCGGCATGCTGGTCGCCAGGCTCACCGGCGACCGGCTGCGGACCAGGTTCGGCGTGCGCGGCATGCTGACCGTGTCCGGGCTGGCCACGGGCGGGTTCTTCGCGATCGTGCTGCTCGCTCCGGCGGCGATGGTGGCGGTGTCCGCGATGTTCTTCGTCGGGCTCGGCGTGGCGACGATCTCCCCGCTGACCCTGTCGCTCGCCGGGACCGCGACCGACACCCCCGGCCCGGCGATCGCGCAGGCCGGCGCCATGGGGTACGCCGGTCTGCTGCTGGGTCCGGTGGCGATCGGCTTCCTGTCGGACGCCACCTCCCTGCGTACCGCGCTCGGCATCGGCGTGGTCCTGGGCCTGCTGATCGCCCTGGCCTCCCGGCTCCTCCCCCGTCACGAGCCGGCCGTGATCAGCGCGCTCCCGGTCAGGGAGCGCGAGCCCGCCGAGGCCGCCGCCTGATCCGGGTTCTGTGAGTTCCCTGTGGATCCCCGCACGCCCGTCCACACGGCGTCGGGACCTCACAGAGAACTCACAGAACCGCTCAGAACACCCTCAACCGGCCCCTCCACGCTGGAGTCATGATCCAGCTCACCGGATTGACCAAACGCCACGGCGCGGTGCTCGCCGTGGACGATCTCACCTTCACCGTACGGCCGGGCCTGGTCACCGGCTTCCTGGGCCCGAACGGCGCGGGCAAGAGCACGACCATGCGCATGATCCTCGGCCTGGACCTGCCCACCTCGGGCACCGCCACCGTCAACGGCCGCCTCCACCGGGACCTCCCGCACCCGCTGCGCGAGGTCGGCTCGCTCCTGGAGGCCCAGGCCGTGCACCCGCACCGCACCGCGCGCAAGCACCTGCTCTACCTCGCCCAGACCAACAAGCTCCCGCCCGCCCGCGTGGACGAGGTGCTCGACCTGGTCGGGCTCACGGACGCTGCGAACCGGCGGGCGGGCGCGTTCTCGCTGGGCATGGGCCAGCGACTGGGCATCGCCGCGGCCCTGCTGGGGGACCCGCCGGTGCTGCTGCTGGACGAGCCGGTCAACGGCCTGGACCCCGAGGGCGTCCTGTGGATCCGCACGCTGATCCGCCGCCTGGCCGCCGAGGGTCGTACAGTGCTGGTCTCCAGCCACCTGATGAGCGAGATGGCGCTGACCGCGGACCGCCTGGTGGTGATCGGCAAGGGACGGCTGATCGCCGAGGCGGACATCGGCGAGTTCACCGAGGACGGGTCGGCGGTGCTCGTACGCACGCCCGAGGCCGCCTCCTTCGCCCGGCGGCTGGAGTTGTCCGGCGCGCACGTGCAGGCGGGGCGGGACGGCGAGATCGTGGTGACCGGCATGACGGCGCCCGACGTAGGGCGGCTGGCGGCGGTGGAGGGGGTGCCGCTGTTCGAGCTCACCCCGCGGCGCACGTCGCTGGAGGAGGCGTTCATGGAGCTCACCCGGGACAGCGTCGAGTACGGAGGGACCCGATGATCGACACGGGGGTGCTGAGGGCGGAGTGGACCAAGTTCAGCAGCATCAGGGCCACGGTGGTGTTGCCACTGGCGACCGTCGCGGTCTCGGCGGCGTTCGGGTTCCTGTTCGGCAACGCCGCGGCCAAGGAGTACGCCACGGCCACGCCGCAGGAGCGGCTGGACTTCGCGCCGCTGGACCTGGGGATGCGCGGGCTGTTCGTCGCGCAGTTGCTGGTCGCGGCGCTGGGCGTGCTGATCGCCTCCTCCGAGTACGGCTCCGGGACGATGCGGGCCAGCGTCGCCGCCGTGGGCGGCCGGGGCCGCCTGCTGGCCGCCAAGGCGGGGATGACGGCGCTGACCGCGTTGCCGGTGAGCGTGGCCGGGGTGTGGCTCATGTACGTGGCGAGCCAGACGACGCTGGCCTCGGGCGGGGCCCCGTACGTCATGCCCGGCGACCCCGCCGCGCTGCGCCTGCTGCTGCTCGGACCGTTGGTGTTCACGCTGCTGGCGATGTTCGGGCTTGCCCTCGGCTTCCTGCTGCGCGGCACGGCCGCCGCTGTGAACGTCAGCACGGCCTTCCTCCTGCTCCCCATCCTCTCCACGGCCTCGCCCGACCCCGTGCGGGACTTCGTCTCGACCTTCTGGCCGAACATGGCGGCCTTCCAGGCCGTCTCCGGAACGTCCGAGCTGCCGTCATGGGCGGGACCGGGGATCCTCGTCGGTTTCGTGGCGGTCCTGCTGATCGCCGCGTTCGTCCAGTTCAACAATCGCGACGCCTGACTACGCTGGTTCGCAGGGAGGTGCGCCGCATGGGCGAACGGCTGCTCGTGGTCGACGACGAGCCCACCGTCAAGGAGTTGCTGTCGGCGACGCTGCGGTTCGCGGGCTTCACGGTGAGCTCGGCGGAGAGCGGCGCGCAGGCGCTGGAGGCGGCCAGGCGCGACCCGCCCGACCTGGTCCTGCTCGACGTCATGCTGCCAGATCTGAATGGGTTCGAGGTCATCCGCAGGCTGCGGAGCCTGCCCAGGGGCGGCGGGCGGCCGGGTCCCGTGCCCGTGTTGTTCCTGACAGCGCGGGACGCGACGGCCGACAAGATCAACGGCCTCCGGCTGGGCGGCGACGACTACGTGACCAAGCCGTTCGACCTGGAGGAGTTGCTGGCCAGGATCAGGGCCATCCTGCGGCGCACGGGCGGCGTCCCCGACGACCACACGATCGTCGTGGGCGATCTCGAGGTAGATCCCGACGGCCACCAGGTGACCAGGGCGGGACGGCCGGTACGCCTGTCGCCGACCGAGTTCCGGCTGCTCCACCACCTGGTGCTCAACGCCGGCCGGGTGCTGCCCAAGTCGCAGATCCTGGAGCACGTGTGGCGCTACGACTTCGCGGGCGACACGAGCATCGTGGACACGTACGTGAGCTACCTGCGGCGCAAGCTCGACACCGGCGAGCCCAAGCTGATCCACACCGTGCACGGTGTCGGCTACGTGCTGCGCAAGCCGAAGTGATGATCGCGCGCCAGGTGATCGGGCGGCTGTCGTTACGGGTCCGGCTGCTGGCCATCGTGGTGGGGCTGCTCGTGGTCGGCCTGGCAGTGATCAGCTCGGTCGTGCTGCGGCAGCTGGAGACCCAGCTCTTGGCCCGCGTCGACGCCCAGCTGACGCCGTTGAGCAGGGTCCTGTCCGCGATCCCGCCGGAGGCCCTGTCCAGGCTGCAGGGGCTGACCGGCCGGGTGCCGCTGGACGTGGGAGAGCTCGACCTGATCGAGACGGTCTACGCGGCGTACCTGTCCGCCGACGGCTCGGTGCTCCGCGAGCTGCGCGACGCGGCCGGGCCCGACCTGCCCCGGCTCGACGCCGCGGCCGTGGCCGCCCGCGCGGGCGAGCCGTTCACCGTGACCGGTTCTGACGGTCAGGAGTGGCGGGCGATGGCGCTCCCCCGAGCCGCCGTGGGCCGGTCGACGCCGCACTCCGGAATCGTCGCGGCCGTGTCGCTGGAGGGGATGCACTCGACGGTCAACCGGCTCCGGACGGCCTCGCTCATCGCGGGCTCCGTGCTGCTGGCGGTGCTCGCGCTGGTGGGCGGGGTCGCGATCAGGGCGGGCCTGGCGCCGCTGCGCCGGGTGGAGGAGACGGCCGCGGCCATCGCCGGCGGCGACCTGTCCAGGCGCGTGCCCGAGCCCCCCACGACCAGGACCGAGGTGGGCCGGCTGGCCCGCTCGCTCAACACGATGCTCGCCCAGATCGAGCAGGGCGTGGCCGCGAGCGCGGAGTCGGAGGCCCGCATGCGCAGGTTCGCCGCCGACGTCAGCCACGAGCTGCGTACCCCGCTCTTCGGCATCAAGGGCTTCTCCGAGCTGTACCGGATGGGCGGCACGGAGGCGGGACCCGCGCTGGCCCGCATCGAGAGCGAGTCCGGGCGGCTGGCGCGGCTGGTGGAGGACCTGCTGCTGCTCGCCGGCCTCGACGAGGCCGACGGCCCCGGCCTGGACCTCACCCCGATGGACCTGCGTACGCTGGCCGCCGACGCCCGCCACGACTTCGCCGCCCTCGACCCGTCCCGGCCCATCGCCTTCACCGGGCCTTCCGGCGGCCCGGCGGCGAGCGCGCCGGTGCTGGGCGACGAGGCCCGGCTGCGGCAGGTGGTCAGCAACCTGGCCGGCAACGCCGTCACGCACACGCCCGCCGGCACTCCGGTCAGGATCGGCGTGGGCATGTCGGGAGGCGAGTCGGTGCTGGTCATCGAGGACGAAGGGCCGGGGCTCACCGCCGAAGAGGCGGCCAGGGTGTTCGACCGGTTCTACCGCGCCGACGGCTCGCGCGCCCGTACGACGGGGGGCGCGGGACTCGGCCTGGCCATCGTCCGCTCCATCGTCACCGCCCACGGAGGCCGCGTGGAGGTCCGCTCGTCGCCCGGTGAAGGCGCGGCCTTCGAGGTCCGTCTTCCGGCCGCCGACCAACGTTGAGGCCGGAGAATCGACCGCATCATCCCTGCTCCAGAGCGGGCGTGGAATAGCGGTGCGCATGGGACCGTTGGGGACGGGGGTGGCGCGAACGCCACGACGGTGGCGGATGCCGCGGCACATGTCCTTGGGGAGGCGGCCGCCGACCGCCTGATTGAGGGAGCATGCGTTTGTCTCGCCACTCGACCGATTTAGTTGCCAGAACCGTGTCCGCGGTCTATCCCGCGGGCATGCTGGCGCCCCCGCCCCGCACCCTGCTGGACATCCTCGACGAGACCGCCCGCCTCCATCCGGAGGCGCCCGCGCTCGACGACGGCACGGTATGCCTCGACTATCGCTCGCTGCGCGCCGAGGTGGACCGGGTCGCCGCCGATCTCGGGGAGGCCGGGGTGGGCCGCGGCGCCAGGGTGGGCGTGCGCATCGCGTCGGGAACGGCCGAGCTGTACGTCTCCATCCTGGCCGTGCTCGCGGCGGGCGCCGCGTACGTGCCCGTCGACGCCGACGACCCGGACGAGCGGGCCGACCTGGTCTTCGGCGAAGCCGGGGTCGACGCGGTCATCACCGGTGAGCTGACGGTTCACGGCGGCGTGCGGACGGTTTCCGCGCCGCCCGCCCCTGACGACGACGCGTGGATCATCTTCACCTCCGGGTCCACCGGCAAGCCGAAGGGCGTCGCGGTGACGCACCGATCGGCGGCCGCGTTCGCCGACGCCGAAGCCGGGCTCTTCCTGCCGGAGCGTCCGCTGGGCCCCGGCGACCGGGTGCTGGCCGGGCTTTCCGTGGCCTTCGACGCCTCCTGCGAGGAGATGTGGCTGGCCTGGCGGAACGGCGCCTGCCTGGTTCCCGCACCCAGGGCCCTGGTGCGCACCGGGATGGACCTGGGACCCTGGCTGGCCGATCAGCGCATCACGGTCGTCTCGACCGTGCCGACGCTGGCCGCGCTCTGGCCCGTGGAGCACCTCGGCGGGATCCGGCTGCTCATCTTCGGCGGGGAGGCCTGCCCTCCTGAGCTGGCGGAGCGCCTGGCCGTGCCGGGGCGGGAAGTCTGGAACACGTACGGGCCCACCGAGGCGACGGTGGTGGCGTCCGCGGCGCGGCTCACGGGCGACGGCCCCGTACGCATCGGGCTGCCCCTCGACGGGTGGGACCTGGCGGTGGTCGGCGGCTCGGGCGAGCCGGTCGCCATGGGCGAGACCGGCGAGCTGGTCATCGGCGGCGTGGGCCTGGCCCGCTACCTGGACCCGGTGAAGGACGCCGAGAAGTACGCGCCGCTGCCGTCCCTGGGCTGGGAGCGCGCCTACCGCAGCGGCGACCTCGTACGGGCCGATCCCGAGGGCCTCGTCTTCGTCGGCCGGGCCGACGACCAGGTGAAACTGGGCGGGCGCCGGATCGAGCTCGGCGAGGTGGACGCCGCGCTGCAGGCGCTGCCCGGCGTCACCGGCGCGGCCGCCGCCGTCCGCACCGCGGGCGGCGGCCACCAGGTGCTCGTCGGCTACGTCGCCACCGAGCCCGGCTTCGACGCCGGTGAAGCGCGCGAGCTGCTCGCCGATTCACTGCCCGCCGCCCTGGTGCCGCGCCTGGCCCCCATCGACTCGCTGCCGACGAGGACGTCCGGCAAGATCGACCGTGACGCGCTGCCCTGGCCGCTGGCCGAGCCGGCCGCTGCTCCGGCCGAACTGAGCCCGGCCGAAGCCCTGCTGGCCGAGAAGTGGACCGGCATCCTGGGCATCGCACCGGATGGCCCCGGCGCGAACTTCTTCGCCGACGGCGGCACCAGCCTGGCCGCGGCGAGACTGGTGTCCGTGCTGCGCCCCGACTATCCGGACGTGGCGGTGGGCGACGTGTACGCGCAGCCGACGCTCGCCGGCCTGGCGCGCCTCCTGACCGGCCGCGGCGAGCCCGAGACCGCGCGACCTCCCGTGGTCCCCATGCCCCGGCGGGCCGCGGTGGCTCAGTCGGTGCTCATGATCCCGCTGCTCACCGCCGGTGCCATGCGCTGGGTCGTGCTGCTCGCCGCACTGAACAACCTCCTCGCGCCGGCGTGGGCGCCGGCGCTGTCGTGGTGGTGGGTGGCCCTGGGCGGGCTGGCGTTCGTCACTCCCATGGGGCGGATGGGCCTGTCCGCGGCGCTCGCCCGGCTGGTGCTGCGCGGCGTGCGGCCGGGCAGCCACCCGCGCGGCGGCGGCGTCCACCTGCGGCTGTGGTTCGCCGAGCAGTTCGCGGCCAGGCTCGGCGTCCACGACCTGGCCGGCGCGTCCTGGATGGTGTGGTACGCCCGGCTGCTCGGTGCCCAGGTGGGCGCGGACGCCGACCTGCACTCGCCCCCGCCCGTCACGGGACTGCTCAAACTGGGCAGGGGCGCGTCGGTCGAGCAGGAGGTCGACCTCACCGGCCACTGGTACGACGGCGACCACCTGCACATCGGCGAGATCCGGATCGGCGCGGGCACCACGGTCGGCTCACGGGCGACACTGCTGCCCGGCACCAAGGTCGGGAAGAACGCCCAGATAGCCCCCGGATCGGCCGTCACCGGCACCGTGCCCTCGGGCGAGCTCTGGGCGGGAGCGCCGGCGTTCAGGCAGGGCAAGTCACGCAGGACGCGGCCCGCCGAGCGGGCCTCCCGCTCCCGCTTCTGGGCATCGGTGTACGGCCTGACCGCCATCGCGCTCAGCCTGCACCCGGTGGTGGCGGCGGGGGCGGCGCTCGCCGTCCTGGCCGCGTACGCCGGGGACGCCCGCACGCTCGGCGCGGCGCTCGCCGCCGCCCTGCCCGGCGTGCCCCTCGCGACGATCGCCGGCCTCGCCGCGTTCGCCCTGATCACGCTGGTCAGCGTGCGGCTGCTCGGCCTGCGCCTGCGCCCGGGCCACCACCCGGTGCACAGCCGCCAGGCCTGGCAGGCGTGGGCGACGGGACGGCTGATGGCCTCGGCCCGCGTCTGGCTGTTCCCGCTGTACGCGAGCGTCCTGACCCCCGCGTGGTTGCGGGCGCTGGGTATGAAGGTGGGCCGCGGCGTCGAGCTGTCCACGGTCCTCGCGCTGCCCTCGATGACATCCGTCGGCGACGGCGCTTTCCTGGCCGACGACACGATGGTGGCTCCGTACGAGCTCGACGGCGGCTGGATGCGGATCGCGTCCGCGCGGATCGGCAAGCGCGCCTTCCTCGGCAACTCCGGGATGACCGCGCCCGGCCGCAAGGTGCCCAAGGACGGCCTGGTCGGGGTGCTGTCGGCGACGCCGAAGAAGGCCAAGTCCGGCTCGTCGTACGTGGGCATGCCGCCCATGGAGCTGCGCCGCACCGCGGAGGAGGGCGACAGGAACCGCACCTACGACCCGCCCGCCCGGTTCAAGGCGGCCCGGGCGCTGGTCGAGGCGTTCCGTGTGGTGCCCGCGATGTGCGCGGTCGCGCTCGCCGTCCTGGCTGCCGCCGCTCTCGAAGCACTGGCGGCACAGTACGGCTTCGCCGCGGCGGCCGCGCTGGGCGGCCTGGTCATGCTGTCCGCCGGGGTGCTCGCGGCCGCGGTCGCGACGGCCGCGAAATGGGCCCTGGTCGGCCGGATCAGGACGGGCAACCGGCCGCTGTGGAGCTCGTTCGTGTGGCGCAACGAGCTGGCGGACAACTTCGTCGAGGTACTGGCGGCGCCCTGGTTCGCGCGGCCGTGGCTGGGGACCGCGCCGCTGAACGTGTGGCTGCGCTCGCTCGGGGCACGCATTGGACATGGGGTCACGTGTGACACGTACTGGCTGCCCGAGGCGGATCTGGTGACCCTGGGCGACGGCGCGTGCGTCAACCGGGGTTGCGTCCTGCAGACGCATTTGTTCCATGATCGGGTCATGAGCATGGACGCGGTGACGCTGGAGCCGGGCGCGACGCTGGGCCCGCACGGCGTGGTGCTGCCCGCCGCGCGGGTGGGCGCCGACACCACGATCGGGCCCGCCTCGCTGGTCATGCGCGGCGAGGCCGTGCCCGGCCGTACCCGCTGGTTCGGCAATCCCATCTCGGCGTGGCGATGACGTCGTACTTCCCACAGCACGGCGATCGCCGCTACGGGGTCGCGCACTACGATCTGACGTTGAGATACCGGGTCCCGGCCAACCGGCTCGACGGCGTGGCCCGGCTGACGGTGTCGTCCGCCGGGCCTCTCACCACCCTCGACCTGGACTTCGGCCAGCTCCGGGTCTCGAGCGTCACCGTGGACGGAGCCACCGCGCGCTATTCGCACAGCCAGGGCAAGCTGCGCGTGACCGTGCCACGGCTGCTGCCCGTGGGATCGCGCGCCGCCGTCGAGGTCCGCTACTCGGGCAGCCCGGTGCCGGTGCGGAGCTTCTGGGGCGGCCTGGGCTGGGAGGAGCTGAGCGACGGCGCGCTCGTCGCCAGCCAGCCGATCGGCGCGCCCTCCTGGTTCCCGTGCAACGACCGGCCCGACGACAAGGCGTCCTACCGGATCTCCGTGAGCACCGCGTCGCCGTATCAGGTCATCGCCAACGGCGAGCTCGTCGCCAGGCGGCGGGCGGCCGGGACCACCACGTGGATCTACGACCAGGCCGAGCCCATGGCGAGCTACCTGGCGAGCGTGCAGATCGGGCGCTATCAGCTCTCCGACGTCGCCGGAACGCGGCTGGCCCACCCACCGCGCCTCGCCACCCGCGCGCGACATGACTTCGGCCGGCAGGGCGAGATGATGGCGTTGTTCACCGACCTGTTCGGGCCCTATCCGTTCACCGGCTACACCGTCGTGGTGACCGACGACGACCTGGACATCCCGGTCGAGGCGCAGGGCATGTCGATCTTCGGCAGGAACCACGTCGACGGCATACGCGGGTCCGAGCGGCTGGTCGCGCACGAGCTGGCGCACCAGTGGTTCGGCAACAGCCTCACCGTGGCCTGCTGGCGCGACATCTGGCTGCAGGAGGGCTTCGCCACCTACGCCGAATGGCTCTGGTCCGAGTCCTCGGGCGGCCCGCCCGCCGGCACCCACGCCCGGCGCTGGCACCAGAGGCTCGCGGGGCTCCCGCAGGACTTCGTGCTGGCCGACCCCGGCGCGGCCATGCTGTTCGACGACCGCGTCTACAAGCGGGGCGCGCTGACCCTGCACGCGTTGCGCCGCGCCCTGGGCGACCTGGTCTTCTTCCCTCTCCTGCGCGCCTGGACCGCCCGACACCGGCACGGCAATGTCACCACCCAGGAGTTCGCCTGGCACGTCCAGCGGCACGCCCCGAGCCCGGTCGGGCCGCTGCTGTCCGCCTGGCTGCACGACAAGCCGCTCCCTCCCTGTCCTTGAACGCACGCGGTCATGGACCCTGACGAAAGTCAGAGGCTGGGGTTGTCTTCGGAATCCTGTGCCGCGAATCCGCCGCCTGGCCGGGCAGCCGCCCCTGCGGGAGACACCGACCGGGGTCCCGGCGACGTAGTGCCATCCTGACCGCGCTCATCACGGAAGGTGGGGGCGGCAGCGTCGCAGTTCGGGCACGGTTCGCCGCTGGCGAGTTGGTGCGCGACCAGCCGTCCCACGGGGGGAGCGGGGGTCACGGCCGAGTGCATGACGGTCACGTAGACGGTTGACCGGACGAGCGACCGTAACTCATCGCCAGACGGGGGCATTGCCCACCGCGATCTGCATTGCGCTCAGCTGTGGCGGCCGAGGGCTTTCCGGGATATGGCGGCGCTGACGGTGGTGCCCTCTCCCGGCACACCGTTGACGGTCAGGACGCCCCCGAGGTCCGTGAACTCACCGCACCTGCCCCCTAAGTGTGCCCGCAGCGCCTCGGCCGACCTTCCGCCTCCGTCGTCACTCACCGTCAAGCGCAGCCCACTGGGGGCCACGGTGAGGGCGACAGAGACCGTACGGGCGCGCGCCTGCCTTTCCACCTCGTCCAAGACGTCGCAGATGGTCCCATGGACGGTCTCGCCGACGTGGCGGGGAAGCGGCTCCTTCGGCAGCGCCCACACCTCCACCGCGATCCCGGTCCGCTGAGACCATTCGGCCAGGATGTCATCCAGTTCGCCGGCCTCCGCAGACCGTACATCCAGCCGAAGTTCGTTACGTGGCACGCTTCCTCATCTCCCCGTGTTCCCTTGAGCTTGCCCATCTCCCCCATGCTCCCTAGAGCTTGTCCTCCCCGTGCTCCCTGGAGCTTGCCTTAGTTCACCACGGCGGTTGCCGACCGTGGTGAACTAAGGCACCTTGACGACATCATGGATATCTTGCGATCTTCTTGACATCAGCTAAAAGTCACCTCAAACACCCCCTGGAAGGCGCGTCCATCCTGCGTTTACGCACACAACAAAGATCAGCCCCATCGTCGTGGCTGGGGGACGCAGCGTCGGAACCAGGGGCGATCCAGCAGTCGTGTTCCACCTGGGACCTACTGCGTACCGCACTTGGCATCGGAATCGACCTGGATGTACTGATCACAGTGGCTTCGGGCCGGGTCCGACCGGGAAGCGCATCCGCCGGGGTCAGCAGGTTCTACAGGCGGACTTCACTGTGGAGAAGGCTCTGTGCGAGTTGGCCGAGCGCATCGATCAGGGTGAGGATGTGCAAGGTTCACAGCTTTATGACCTCGACACCTGGCATTTCGTCGTAGTCCGAATCCTGTGTGACGACAGGAACCTTGTGTGCGATGGCTGTGGCGGCGATCCAGCTATCGTTGATGGGCGCCTTGCGTCCGGCGGCGCGTAGCTGGGAAATCAGCAAGGCCCATGCGTCAGAGACGGCCTCGTCGATCTCAATGGGTTCGAAACGTTCCGCAAGCTGGTAGGTGGAGAGTCGTCGGGCGGATGTTTCGGGGTCACGAGACTGAAGAACACCGAGCCTGAGCTCACCGAGCGTCACCACAGACACGCCCCATTCATAATCAGCGAACAGGTCGGCATCAAAGCGCTTCGCTTCCAGTCCGATGAAGACCGACGTGTCCGCCAACGCGCGCTTGCGTTCTACCACGGAAGATCGTCCGTCGTCTCGGTGAGCGTCTCGCGCAGTTCGTCCGCAAGGCCGGTAGCGTCGGCGCCTAGACGAGTCAGTTCCATACCGACTTCGACTGCCGAGATCCATCGGCGGCGGCGCGAGAAGGGGATGATCTTCGCGACCGGTCGATTATCTCGGAGAACTTCGATCTCCTCGCCGGATTCAACGCGCCGCAGCACTTCAGCAGTGTTGTTGCGCAGTTCCCGCGCCGGAATAGCTGTCACACTACGATCGTAGGCCGTTCGCTACAGTCGTAGCAAGGCCTGCTAGCCGGGAAGGGCGCTTGCAGGGCGCTCACGGCGCTGAGGCCCTACGCATTCCCTACCCAGGTGCCGAGGTAATCGCTTGACGAAGCGGCGAAGCGGCTTTTGAGCCGGGGGTTTGGGGGGCCGCGCCCCCCAATGTCACAGCCTGAGCTTCTTGCGCGCGAAGCGCTGTTCGGCGAAGACCATGCTCGCCCCCCGGGCCCCCTACTTACGCTTCTTGACCTCCTCGGTCAGCTGCGGAACGATCTGGTGGAGGTCGCCCACCACGCCGTAGTCCGCCAGTTCGAAGATCGGCGCCTCCGGGTCCTTGTTGATGGCGACGATCGTCTTGGCGGTCTGCATGCCCGCCCGATGCTGGATGGCCCCCGAGATCCCGGCCGCGATGTACAGCTGCGGCGACACCGTCTTACCCGTCTGCCCCACCTGGAACTGGTGCGGGTACCAGCCGGCGTCCGTGGCGGCGCGCGAGGCGCCCACGGCCGCGCCGAGGGCGTCGGCCAGGCCCTCGATGATCGAGAAGTTCTCGGCCGAACCCACACCCCGACCACCGGAGACCACGATCGCGGCCTCGGTGAGCTCGGGACGCGCACCCTTCTCCTGCTTGACCCGCTCCACGATGCGCGCGGCCTTGGCGGCGTCGGACAGCGTGACCGACACCTCCTCCTCCGCCCCGGCCCCGGCCGCCGCCACAGGGGCGGTCGAGTTGGGCCGTACGGCGACGATGGGCGTGCCCTTGCTGACCTTGGACTGCACGTTGACGCCGCCGCCGAAGATGGACTGGTCGGCGACGAAGCCCTCGCCGAGGCCCACGGCGTCGGTGATGACGCCGGAGTCGGTCTTGACCGCGAGGCGGCCGGCGACCTCCTTGCCCTCGGCCGTGGCCGCCACGAGCACGGCGGCGGGCGACTGGGAACCCACGAGCTGAGCCAGCAGCTCGGCCTTGGGCGCGACCACGTAGTCGACGATGTCGCCGGAGCCGGCGACATAGATCTTCTCGGCGCCGTACTCGGCCAGCCTGGCCTTGGCCTCCGGCGTGATGCCGGGGCCGGCCCAGACGGCGGACGGCGTGCCGAGCGAGCGGGCCAGCGTGAGCAGCTCCAGCGTGACCTTCTTGACCGCGCCGTCGACCTGCTCGACGAGAACGAGAATCTCCGACATTTCAGTAAACCCCCGTTCTCAGATGAACTTCTTCGACGCGAGGAAGTCGGCGGCCTTCGCGCCACCGTCGCCCTCGTCCTTGACGATGGTCCCGGCCGCGCGCGGCGGGGCGGGGGCGAAGTCGACGACCTCGGACCAGGCTGCGGCCAGGCCGACCTGGGCAGCGTCGATGGAGGCGTCGCCGATGGCGAGCGTCTCGACCGGCTTCTTCTTGGCCGCCATGATGCCCTTGAACGACGGGTAGCGCGGCTCGTTGATCTTCTCCACCACGGACACGACGGCCGGCAGCGCGGCCTCGACCTTGTCGAAGCCGTAGTCGGTGATGCGCTGGATCCTGATGGCGGAGCCCTCGACCTCGACCTTGTTGGCCAGCGTGAGCTGCGGCGTGCCGAGGCGCTCGGCCAGCATCGCGGCCAGCACGCCGGTGCGCGCGTCGGTGGACTCCGAGCCCAGGATGACCAGGTCGAAGCCGATCTTCTTGAGGACCTGCGCCATCGCGTACGAGGTCGACAGCGCGTCGGAGCCGTGCAGGGCCTCGTCGCTCAGGTGCACGGCCTTGTCGGCGCCCATGGCGAGAGCCTTGCGGATGGTCTCGGTGGCCCTTCCGGGGCCCATGGTGAGCACGGTCACCTCGCCACCGTGGGCCTCCTTGAGCTTCAGCGCCTCTTCGACCGCGTACTCGTCAAGCTCGTTGACCACGCCATCGGCGGCGTCGCGGTCGAGCGTCTTGTCATCGGACCGCAGCTTGCGCTCGGTCGCCGTGTCGGGGACCTGCTTCACGCAGACGACGATGTTCATGGCCGGTGGCCGACCTCCCGTTTCGCGTGCGCCACCGCGTCGCTGCGGTGGGCGCCGGATGCAATGCTGTCCAGACTGCCAGGTGTCCTCCGGGCTCCCGGCAGAGGGTGGCTTGTCGCGTCATGTTACCCATGGGTAGCTTACGCGCAAACCGCCGGGTGCGCGGCCGACACGAATGCCACCATACCGAGCTTCATTCTGGTGGTGCTCATCAGGTCAGGCCGACAGCAGGAACACGATCCCGAGCACCAGCGCCGTGCCCGCGAACAGCGCGAGCGTCAACGTGCTGAACAGCGCGGCCAGCCCGAAGCAGAGACCGACGACCCCGGCCACGCTCGCCATGTCCGTGATCACGCGACTGCGGCGGTGAACGCTGCGCGAGAACAGCGCCACCCCCGCGTCCGACACCACGGCCAGCGCGTACGCCGCCAGCAGGAAGAGCGCGACCTCAGGCAGCGGCTCGCGCGCCGCGGCGGCCAGCAGCGACACGAACAGCCCCGAGCCGATCACCCAGCGCCTGCGTACCTTCTCGCGATGCCTGGCCCTCGACTCCTCCACCGACCGGCGATGCCGCTCCTTGCCGGGCCGCTCCTTGCCGGGCCGCCACTCGCGGGTGACCGTCTCGTCGGCCACCCGGGCGGACCGGCGGGGAGGAGCCGGCACGTGGGCGACTCCCAGCCGGTCGCAGAGCTGCGCGGCCGTCGGCCGTGCGGCCGGGTCGGCGGACAGGCATTCCCGTAACAGCGGCTCCAGCCACTCGGGCACGCCCTCCAGATCCGGCGGATGATGGACGACCCGGTAGGCGACCGCGGAGGCCGGACCCTGCCCGTACGGCTGCCGCCCGGTCGCCGCGTACGCCAGCGTCGCCCCTAAGGAGAACACGTCGGCCGGCATGCCCACCGGCCGGCCCTCCAGCACCTCGGGAGCCAGGTAGCCGGGCGTGCCGACCACCGCGCCGGAGGCGGTGACCGACAGCGTGTCGAGCGCGCTGGCGATGCCGAAGTCGATCACGACAGGATCGCCCTCGGCGATGATCACGTTGGCCGGCTTGAGATCGCGGTGGATCACCCCTGCCTCGTGCATGGCCAGCAGCGCGTCGGCGAGCCCGACCGCCAGCCTGCGCAGGTCCTCGACGGGGACCTTCACGGCGCTCAGGGGGCGGCCCTGGACGTAGCGGGTCACGAGGTAGGGTCTGGCGCCGTCCAGCGAGGCATCGAGCAACTCCGCCACGTGCGGCCCGCCGACCCTGCGCATGGTCTCCACCTCGCGCGCCAGCCGGACGAGGGCGCCCCCGTCGGCCGCGACGTGCGGGTGCAGCACCTTGACCGCCACCGTGCGTCCCTCGGGGTCGAGCGCGAGGTGCACCTCCCCGAACCCGCCCGCCCCGAGCCGGGAGAGGAGCTCATAGGAGCCGAGGTGCTCGCTCATATCTGTACTGTCCCCCTGGGAGCCGACGGGGACACTCAGAACCAGTTGGTCAGGAATCCCAGCCCGAGGTCCTCCAGCAGGCTGCCGATCAGCCCGCTGATCAGCCCGATCGTGCTCTGCCTGGCGTCGCTGGCCAGGTCGTTGATCACCGACTCCGGCGCCTGCCACGGTGACCACACCGTCTCCTGTCCCAGCGCGAACATCACCGCGAACAGCGCGGCCGTGCCCACCAGCACGACCGCGACCAGGGCCGCGCCCGGGCTGCGCAGCACGCCGGTGAGCGAACGGGTGACGGCCTTGCGCGGCGCGCCGCCGCCGGGCAGCACGAACAGGCCGGCCACGAACGCCCCGGCCCCGTAGGCGGCCGCATCGTTGACGCTGTAGCCCCCCCAGTAGAGGACGCCCCACACGCACACGCCGAACAGCAGCGCCAGCGGCACGTGCACCGCCGTGACGAGCGCGGACTTCACCAGCGCCCACGGCGTGCCGACCAGCGCGAGCAGCGGGTCGGCCGCGCTGCTCCCGCGCACCTGACGCCTCTTGACCAGGTCACCGAACAGGTATTCGCCCAGCCGGAGCACCAGCGCCAGCGCGACGGCCACCGCGCCCGCCATGACGGGCATCATGACGGTCAGCGCCACCAGCGTGACCAGCAGCAGCAACCCGGTGAACTGGGCGCCGAACAGGTATCTCTTGCGCTCGGCCGGCGGAGTGTACTGGCGCGGCGCGGGCGGCGGGGTGTACGGCCTGACCTGCGACGGCGCCGTGGACGGCGGCGCGGGGTAGCCGGCCACCCGCTGGTCGGGACGCGGCGGCCGGGCCGAGATCGGCGCGGGAACGTAAGGCGGCGGCTTCTCCGGGGGCTGCTTCTCCCGGGGCCGCTTCTCCCGCGGTCGCGGAGGCGGCGCCGCCGGCTTGGCGTACTCGACCGGCGGCAGCAGGTCGTTGTAGGAGTCCATGACCCGCGTGCCGCCACCCATGCGCTTGGTGCCGGTCGGGCCGTCGAACGACGTCTCGTTGAACGTGGTCACCGACGGGTCGAGCGCCCTGGCCATCCGCAGCAGCTCCTGCGCGCTGGGCCGGGCCGCCGGGTCCACCTGCAGCGCCCGGCCGAGCCAGCCGCGCAGCCATGCGGGCGCCTTGTCGAGCTGCGCCCGCCCTTCCATGATGTTGAAGCAGACCGCCTCGAACGTTCCCGTGCCGAACGGCGGCGCTCCCGTCGCGGCGAAGAACACCGTCGAGGCCAGCGCGTGCACGTCGGCCGCCTGGGTGATGTCAGAGTCGCGGATGATCTCCGGCGCCAGGTAGCCCGGCGTGCCGACGAACATGCCCGTCTGCGTCAGCCGGGTCGCGTTCACCAGGTGGGCGATGCCGAAGTCGATGACCAGCGGCTCGCCGTTCACCAGCATGACGTTGGACGGCTTGAAGTCGCGGTGGATCACGTCGGCCGCGTGGATCGCCACCAGCGCCTGGCACAGCCCCTGAGCCAGCTTGATGACCTCACGCGCCGGCAGAGCGCCGTCGGACAGGACGGTGTCCTCCAGCGTGCGGCCGGGCGCGAAGCGCGTCACGACGTACGGCTGGCCGCCGACGAGCTCCGCGTCGATCACCTCTGCCACGCGCTGGCTGCGTACCCGGCGCATGGTCTCGACCTCGCGGGTCAGCCGGTCGCGGGCCTTGAGGTCGGCTGCCACGTGCGGGTGGAGCACCTTGATGGCGACCTCTCGACCCTCCGTGTCCAGACCGAGGTGGACCACCCCCATGCCGCCTTCGCCGATCTTCCTGACCAGCCGGTACGGGCCGAGGCGTTCTGGTGCTTGGGTGCTCATCGCCGCCTTCCCCGCGTCATCCGCCGGTGTTCCCCCTCAGACCTTTGAGCTGCTTGACCACTGGATCGACGTTCAGCGGAGTCCATACGGCCTCCCCCTTCGGCTCGTCCACGAACGTGTTGTACGCGGGGATGAGCGAGAGCGCGGCCCCCGCCGCGAGGACTCCCGCCAAAACCATCGCCGCTGTTCTCGAGGGTACGAGCGATGAGAGCGTTCTGCGCATCTGTTTGCCAGGACCCTCCACTCCGGGACCTGCGCATACGGTCCACAGCGCGACCGCGGCACCCCAGGCCAGCGCGTAATACGCGTCCGTTCCTGCCACCACGGTGAGCAGCAACGTCACCGGGAGCCCCAGGATGAGCGCGTAGAGCGCCAGGGCCAGCGTGATGCCCACGGACTTGGCCAGAGCCGCCGGATAGGCGAACACCCTGATCACGTCGAGCGCCGCGGCCCCCACGGCCCGGCGGCCCGACAGCTGGGGCTGCGCCAGGTCGGCCGCGCGCAGCAGCACCGCGAACGGGATCGCCACGACCGCCACGATCACCGGCGCCAGCACGGTCGCCACGGTGATGATGACGAGCAGCATCGTGCTCGCCACTCCGTACGCCCTGGAACGCTGCAGCACCTTGCCAGGAGCCGAGGCCGGGATGTACGGCTCCCGCTTGGTCATCGGGTCCGGCTGGTATTGGGGCTGCGCCGGGATGTACGGCGGCGGCTGGACCGGGGTCGGGCTCGGCCTGCCGTAGTCGGGCATGTCGGGGCCGCGGCCCACCCTGCCGTAGTCCGAGCCGTGGACGGGACCGGGAGCGTGGCCGGGCCCGGGGCCGGGGCCGGGCATGCTCGGGACCGGTCGTCCCACGTCGGGGCTCGAGAGCCTGCCGTAGTCCGGCGAGTCGGGGCGTACGCGCCTGGTCGGCACGTCGGTCTCACCCGGCGGGGCCGGGCGGGCGTTGGCCTGCTGGTGCGGCCACGGCTGGCTGGGCGGGACCGCCGCGCCCTCGCGCTGGATCTGCCGCATCTCCTCGGGCGTCACCCTGCGGGTCGGCCACGGGTCGCCCTGGTTGGGCAGCAGCGAGACGTACGGCTGCTCCTGCTGCGGCGGCACGGCGGGCTGGGGCTCCTGGCCTTCGAGGAACCGCCTGGGCGTCACCGGAGGCGTCGAGATGTCGTACGACGGCTTGTCCGTCACGAGCGGCGGCGGCCGGCTCGGTGCCTGGGCGTCCGATCGCGGCATGGTGGAGATCTCGTCGGGCACGCTGCCCGGCGCCGGCTTGGGCAGCAGCCTGGCGGTCTGCTCAGCCAGCTCGGGCGCCTTGGGACGCTTGGCCGGGTTGCGCTGGAAGGCCGCCTTGAGCAGCGGCTGCAACGTCGCCGGAGCGGCGCTGACGTCGGCCTTGCCCGCGGTGATGTTGTAGAAGACCATCTCCAGCGTGCCCTTGCCGAAGGGCGGCTGGCCGGTCGCCGCGAACAGCAGCGTGCCCGCCCAGGCGTGGATGTCGACCTCCGGCCCCGCTTCCTGCCCCTCGATGATCTCGGGCGCCAGGTAGCCGGGGGTGCCGATGAACATGCCGGTCTGCGTCAGCCGCGTCGCGTCGACCGCCTGCGCGATGCCGAAGTCGATCAGAACGGGCTCGCCGTCCAGGATCATGACGTTGCCCGGCTTGAGATCGCGGTGGATGACCCCCACCGAGTGCACGGCGGCCAGCGCCGCCGCCACCCCGTGCGCGAGCCTGACCAGCGCGGGCAGGTCGAGGGGGCCGTCGTCCTTGACGATCTCGTCGAGCGGACGACCCGGTACGAAACGAGTGACGATGTACGGACGATGACCGGTTACGTCGGCGTCGACGACCTCGGCGATGTATTTGCTCCGGACCCGGCGCATGGTCTCGACCTCGCGCGAAAGCCGCCGCCTGGCGACCTCGTCGCCGGCGACCTCTCCGCGCAGGACCTTGACCGCCACCTGCCGCCCCTGCGGGTCGACAGCGAGGTGGACAACGCCCATCCCGCCTTCACCGAGCCGCCTGAGCAGCCGGTAAGGGCCTAGTCGGTCATCGTTCATGGCATGAAGCACCATACCGGCTTAATCCCCGCCCACGAGATGAACCATGAGGCCACATTCCCACTCGTACAACGTCCAAGATGGCCCCATCGGTTTCCCAATCAACGGTCTCGAATCGGCCTCAGTTTGCTAGAGCCAGGACTTCGGCGCGCTTCAGTCCGGCCAGCGCGGCACCGGAGACGGCGAGTTTCGACCTGCGTACGCCGCTTCCGATCACCACCCTCGGGTGCTCGGCGACGTGCGTGTCGACCAGGATCGGCCACTCGTCCGGCAGGCCGAGCGGCGTGATGCCGCCGTATTCCATCCCGGTCAGCTCCACCGCCTCGGCCATCGGCGCGAAGCTCGCCTTCCGGGCGTCGAGATGCCTGCGTACCACGCCGTTCACGTCGACTCGCATCGTCGCGAGCACCATGCAGGCGGCGTAACGCGTCTCGCCGCCCCGTTTGGCCGCCACGACCACGCAGTTGGCCGACTCGTCGAGCCGTACGCCGTACCGCTCGCAGAACGCCGCGGTGTCGGCGAGATCGGGGTCGATCTCGGCCACCTCGACGCCCTCCGCGCTCGCCAGGGCGAGCGCCACAGGATCGGCCAGCAGGTCGGTGCGTTCGGTCGCGGGGACCCAGTGCAACGTCATCCCATCTCCTCGATCGCCTTTCCCCCAAACCCTATGGTGGTCCCGGGAGCGGCGAGCGACGTCACGGAGACTGCAACACGCGCTGATGCAGCCGGGTGACGGCGCCGCGGGCGGACTCCATGGCCCCGGCCTGCCAAGCGATCAGGTGGGTGAGCCAGTCGCCCGCGAAGTACACCCTTCCGGCGGGGCGTTGCAGAAGAGTGAAGGACGAATCAAAGGCGGGCCAGCGTACCCACCCTCCTTGGATGTGCGGCTGGCGCTCCCAGGCGATGGAGACGCTGGACAGGAGGCTCTGGCGGTACTTCTCGCCGTGGATCTTCTTGCCCTGGGTGAGGGCGCGGCTTCTCCTGTCCTCGGGGGTGAGGGCGCCGTACAGCTCGGCGTCGCGCTCGGTGTTGTAGTAGCCGACGATGACGCCGCGTTCGGCGTGGTAGTCGTGGGACGGATACCAGATGTGGGTGATGTCCAGGTCCGTCTCGGTCACGCCGCCGTAGATGCGGTCGTCCAGCTCCCACCAGCGCTTGCCGTACTCCAGGCCGATCTTGCCGGCGGCGATCGGGACCGGGGTCTGGAGGGCGGCGGTGACCTCGGCGCCGAGGTTGTGCGGGATCTTGGCGAGGAGGTGGGGCGGAAGGGTGGCGACGCAGTAGTCGGCCTTGACGCCGCCACCGTCCCAGGCGACCTCGACGCCGTCGTCCAGCGTGGTGATCTTGGTGACCTTGGTGCCCGTCCTGATGCGGTCCCGGCCGACGGCCTCGGTGAGTTTGGCGACGATCGTGTCCATGCCGCCGACCGGCTGGAACATGGGGGTGGCCATGTCGTAGCCGAAGTCGTTGACGATCGCTCGGCCGGTGCCGGCGGCGAGGACCTGGCGGAGGGAGGCCGGGGGGTCGATGGGGGTGCCGGTATCTATTGCCGGATATTTCACGAAACCGCGGCGGAAGGAGCCTTCGTACTCCAGTTTGGGGCCCAGGTCGCCGAACCTCCTGAGGAACTCGAGGAGGCGGTCCTGGTCGTCCTTGGTGATGCTCTTGTCGAGGGCGCCGATGTTCGTGGCCTTGGCCAGGAGTTCGGCTACGTAGCCGTACATGTCGGCTCTCGCCGTCCGGGCCCGTACCGTCCGGCCGTTGGTGTGGATGTAGGCGGAGGCGTTGTGGTTGACGAACGTCTCGATGGGGACGCCCAGCTCGCGGCAGTAGTCCAGGGTCACCATCCACGGGGCGATCCGGCCCGGGCCCGCGTTGAAGTAGGCGCCCTCGCCGAACTTCGCCTCCTGGGTGGGGCCGTTCAGCTCGGGGAGCCGGTCGCCGCCGCGCAACGTCAGGTTCCTGCCGCCCGCCTTCTCCCTGGCCTCCAGGAGGGTGCAGTCGTAGCCCGCCTTGCCCAGTTCGTACGCGGCGGTCAGGCCCGCGACGCCCGCGCCCAGGATCACCACCTTGGCGGCCGCCTTCCCGCGCAGGCTGAAGTCGCCGGGCCTGGGGGCCGCGAACTGCTTGTCCTGCTCGGACGGCGCCAGGCCCAGGGCGCCCATGGCGGCGTACATGGCGCCCGCGCCACCCACCGCCCCGATCCCGACGAGCAACCCCCGCCGGGTCAGCACCGCCCTTTCCACGTCACCCGCTCCCTACACCCGATCCCACAGATCCACACCGATCCACCGCCCGACCGCCTGATATCGGGCGCATGCGCGCTCGCCCGCGACGTGACACGAACCGGCTCACGCCGTCAGCCATAAGGGCCGCTGCCGCAGGCGACCTGGCCGCCGATCGTGGCGAAGATGCCGAACAGCGCCATGATCTGGGTGAAGTCGTCGGTGGTGAACTCGATGTGGCGGGCGCCGACCGACTTCACGCCGGGGACCAGCGCCACGGCGGCGGCGATGGCGGTGGAGTTCCACTCCACCCCAAGCGTGTACGGCGCCGCCAGCCGGTACGGCGTGAAGTCGCTCAACCTGCTGAGGGCCCGAGCCGTGGCCTCACGGATGCGAGCCTGGGCGACGCTCGGCGGCAGCAACTCGGCCGAGAATTTGTCGATCCCCCTCTTCACCGCGACCGTCTCGACATCGCCGAGCACTTCACGCGCCTCTTCCCCCACGGCCTCGTCCCCGGTGACCAGCACCACCGGCACGCCGTGGAACCCGGCGCACGCCGCGACGAGCCGGGTCTCGCCGCACAGCTCGCCGTTGAGGTAGACGTTCTGGATCTCCTTGCCCATCCAGGTGTGGTTGAGGACGCCGTCCTGCACGCCGGCCCGGGCGTGATAGCCGACGAAACAGGCGGCCTGGAACGACCCGTCGAGCCCCTGCGCCATCCGCTGCGCCTTGCCGGGGCCCCGGATGAGGCTGGCCCGCGGGTCCAGCAGGTCGATCCTGAGGTTCTTGGTGGAGCCGTGGGCGTCGTTGACCAGCACGCCGGTCGCCCCAGCGGCGAACGCCCCTTCGACGGCGGCGTTGGCGTCGGCGGTCATCAGCTCGCACCCACGCTCGTAACCGCGCTTGCCCGCGTGCATCTCCTCGGGGTCGGTGAGCCCCGTCACGCCCTCCATGTCCACCGACAGATAAACCTTCACGCACCCAACTCCTCAGCTGGCTCGCACCCCGGGGTCAGGACCCCCATGTCTCCACCCGGCGGGCCTCGGCCTCGGTCATGAACCCGACCTCGGCCGTCATGAACGCGGCCGCCTGGTCCCGCCACGGCGCCGGGATCTCGTCGATCGCCGGCGGGTAACAATGATCGAGCCAGCTCGTGGACTCCTCGGTGGCCTCGAAGTAGTCCAGTGCCGGAGCGAAGAGCGTCTTCTCGATGCCCGGTACGCGCGCCAGCCCGTACTCGATCATCTCCTGTCCCCCGTACGGCGGCTTCCTGAGCCACTTGCGGGCGATCGGGCGGTCGGCGGTGATGGGGGTGTCGAGGGGGCGGCGCTCGACGGCGGCCTGGATGAGCTCCTTGTACAGGCACTTCCCGCACGTCCGGCAGGGCCCGTCCGTCCCGCGCAGGCACCAGCGGACGTGGCCTCTGAGCTCGGAGTCCAGGGCCACGCGCATGGTGATCGCCTCGCTGACGCCGCCGACGGGCAGCACGAGGTGCACGCCCACCGCGGCGAACAGCCTCCCCCACTTGCCGTGCGGCGCCCACATGGGGTTGTCCGCGGTGTACCGGTGCAGGTAGCGGCCGCCGCCCAGCCAGCGCGAGCCGAGCTCGTAGCCGAAGCCCAGCCCTCCGAGGTCCAGCCGGTCGGCCAGGAGCAGCGCACCTGCGGCCACCGCGTGGTGCTCCGGGTAGCCGGGGCGGGGCTCGGCGAGCGTGTACTCGAGATCGGACGTGACGGTGGTCACCTGCCGCCCGGTCGTCGCGGCCAGCTTGGCCAGCACGTCGGACCGATAGTGCGGCCACCGGTTGGGGATGCGGCGGTGCGGCACCCGCTGGAAGTGCAGGAAGGGCGCTTCGGGGTAGATCGTGGCCGCGGCCACGGAGTCGGCGCCGCCGCTGTACGAGATCGCGAGCGTACGCCCGGCCTGCCGCGCCTCCGCTCCCACGGGACCGGCCTCGACGCCCCAGCCGTCGTGGAGCGCCGCGGCGACCTCGGCGGAGACGGCCCGGTCGAAGGAGACGCGGCCGCGGGTCCACGGCGCGACGACCGTCCAGGCGGCGACGGCGAACAGGTCCGGGTGGGCGTCGTCCGGGACCCCGCCGATCGAGCAGGAGTTGGTGGCCAGCTTGACGGGGTGCTCGTCCGACGCCTTTCCGGTGATCTCGTCCTCGGGGTCGAGCCGGAAGGTCAGCTCCCCGCCGGTCCACGTCACGCGCACGGCCGCTCCCCCTGTTCGGGATCCGCGGCGGTGACGTGGCGCGCCCGCAGGTCGTCGATGGCCTGCCAGACGAGGACCTCGTTCTGCAGCACGCCGTCCAGGGCCTTCGCCGTCTCCTGGGCCAGCCGGTACGTGTCCTCGATCTTCGCCTTGTCGACCGTGACCGGGTCGGCCGTGACCGGCGGGCGGGTTTTCCTGAGGCGTTCCACCTCGGCCTGGAGCGTGGTGACCTCCCGCCGCAACGTCTGGACCTCCCAGAGCGCGTCCCTGATGTCCTGACGATGATCGGCGATGGAGATGTAACGGGAGTCGAACCAGGTACGCACGGCCTTTCGTAGCCGAGCAGGGATGGGGACGCGCATCATGAACTGTCACGATACTGGCAAAGTCATGACCAAATAGACGGGCTGTCGGAATGGGTCGGGCTTTGTATGAGCCCGTTCCTGACCACCGTGTTCCGTAACCAGCCGTGTTCCGTAACCAGCCGTGTTCCGTAACCAGCCGTGTTCCGTAACCAGCCGTGTTCCGTAACCACCAGGCGCGGGACGGCGACTCGGCGGGACCGCCGGCGAGCCGTTCGTGTGGCCGGGCCTATTGGCCGGTGAACTTGGGCTTGGCCTTCTCGGTGAACGCGCGCATGCCGATCTTCGCGTCGTCCGTGGCGAAGAGCCCGGAGAACTGCAGGCGCTCGATCTCCAGCCCCGTGTCCAGATCCACCTCCAGGCCCTGGTCGACGGCCTGCTTGGCGGCGCGCAGCGCGACCGTGGGACCGCCGGCGAACGTGGCGGCCCATTCGAGGGCGGCCGTGTAGACCTGCTCGTCCGGCACCACCCGGTCCACCAGCCCCATCTGCAGCGCCTCGGCGGCGGGGACGTGGCGGCCGGTGAAGATGAGGTCCTTGGCGCGGGCCGGGCCGATCAGGCGGGGCAGACGCTGGGTGCCTCCGGCGCCCGGGATGATGCCCAGCAGGATCTCCGGCTGTCCCAGCTTGGCCGACTCGCCGGCGACCCGGAAGTCGGCGCACAGGGCGAGCTCGCAGCCGCCCCCCAGGGCGTAGCCGGTGATGGCGGCGATGACCGGCTTGCCGATCCGGGCGACCGCCGTGAAGCACGCCTGGAGTGTGCGGGAATGAGTGGACATGTCCGCGTAGGACATGTCGGCCATCTCCTTGATGTCCGCGCCCGCGGCGAACACCTTCTCGCCGCCGTAGACGATGACCGCCTGCACCTGCGGATCCGCGTCCACGATGGTGGCCGCCTCGGCGATCTCCAGCTGGACCTGGCCGTTGAGCGCGTTCATCTTCGGACGGTCAAGACGGATCGTGGCGATCTGGTCGGCCACCTCGACGCTCACAAACTCACCCATGGTCCGAACTTAACAGGCCCCTAGTGGGCGGCGGACTTCACCTCGTCCACGGTCTTCTTGCTGCGCGACACCCGTACGAGGGCCGCCGACAGACGGGCCAGTTCGTCGTTGGAGTGGGCCAGCGCGGCGAGCGGGCGGGCCTGGCGCGGCAGGCCGAGCTTGCCCGCGCCGTCCAGCACCCGCTGGTCCAGGTGCGGCGCGACCTGGGGCCACACGGCCTGGACCTCGCGCAGGAAGATGTCCGCGCCGGTCGGCCCGATGCCCGGGAACTCCATCAGCAACGAGGCGATCCTGCGGTCCTCGCCCTTCGCCTCGTCGCGCAGCCGCCGCAGGTCGCCCTTCCAGCGGTCGGTGAGCAGCTCGGCGCCGTTGCCGAGCATGGTGGCGGTACGTTCGTCGTAGCGGCGGTAGTGGCCGCGGCCCAGCGCGTCCACCCGGTCCTGCCAGCTCGCCTCCAGCATGCCCTTGGGCGTCCCGTACCCGGCCTTGAACAGCTCCTTGGCGGCCGACACCGCGACGTCGGCGGAGATCCGCGCGCTGAGCAGGGTGGCCAGGACGAGCAGCTGGTACAGCGGCTTCGGCTGGTCGGACAGCTTGATGCCGGCCTCGCCCGCGAACGTGCGGCCGTAGCGGTCGAGCAGCACGTCAAGGATGGCTTTGTCGGTCTTGCCCATGCCGGTCCGCCTACCCGGCGGAGCTGTCCGCATGCCCGCGTTTGGGCACAGGGCTCGTGGGGAGGCGGAGGTTGCTTGAGGGGGAAGGAGCTCGCCTGTGCTGACATTGACCGACAAAGCCGTCGCCGCGATCCGCGACGTGATGGCCGGCGTGGACGTGCCCGCGGACGCCGGCCTGCGCATCTCCGCGAAGGCCGGCGAGGCCGGTGCGCTCGAACTCGCCCTGGCCAGCCAGCCGCAGGCCGGCGACCAGGTCATCGAGAAGGGGGACGTACGCGTTTTCGTCGCCGAGGACACGGTGGCGATCCTGGACGACAAGGCGCTCGACGCCCAGCCGGGCACGCCGGGGCAGCCGGCCTTCCGCCTGGACCGGCAGTCCTAGCCCAGGTCCGACTCCGACGCCTGCGGGCGGACGTCGCCGAGCCCGAACAGTCCCACCAGCGTGCCGTCCGCGTGCGTGACGACGACGTGGTCCACCTTGGCACGGTCCATGCGCTGGATCAGCGGTTCGAGCTGCTCGCTCGGGCGTACGGTGGTCACCCCGACGCGCATGGCCTGCTCGGCGGTGCCGCTCATGTCGGCGCCCTTGAGCTCGCGCGACCCGACGACGCCCTGCACCACGTCGTCCTCGTCGACCACCACGGCGAGTCCCGCCGGGTCGCCGAGGATGCGCTCGGTCAGCTCGTCCAGCGGGTCGTCAAGACCGGCGGTCACGGGATCGCGGCGGACGTTCTGCGACACCAGGTGGGCCTCTCCCTCGTACGGGAGGTCCGCCGCCAGCCAGTCCATCTTGCCCGCCCCGTAGTCGTGCACGTCGCCGAAGCCGAGGCGTTCGAGCCGGTGGGCGGCGCGCGGGCTCAGGTCGCACAGCCAGTCGTGGCAGTAGACGACGACCGGCCGCGCCGGGTCCAGCGCCGAGGGGTCGCCGAGGGCGGCGAGGGGCAGGTTCACGGCCCTGGGCAGGTGCGCCCACGCGTACTCCTCCTCCGGCAGCACCTCGACCAGTTGGGCCTGCCGGGCGGCGACCAGGTCCTGTACGGCTTCGCGATCGATGATGTGCGTCATGCGATCCCCGTACCCGCAGAAGGCGCTCGCATGGCCGCGGCCCGCGTGTCACGATGACGGCGCGTCCATCTCAGGGGGTGTCCGATGTGTGACGATCCGCTGCTTCCCGGCCCGGTCGCCCGCGCGCTGGCCGACTACCGTTCCCTGCGCGACGCCCACGGGGTCCGCTGGGGCGAGCCGCCCCTGACGTACGTCGTCCAGGCCTGGGCCACGGTCTTCCTCGACCGCCGGTACGACTTCTGGACGACCGGCCTGCGCCAGGTCGCCGAGCGCTACCCGGACCTGCCCGCAGAAGAGCTGGAGGACCACCTGGGCGAGGTGGACGTCGACCGGGTGGTGCGCGACGCGCTCGCCGGCGACGTCGTGGACAACCTGCCCGCGCTGCGCCTCACCCCGGAGGGCTGCGCGGTGGCGGCCGACCCGCGGGTGCTGCTGGGCGACGGCCCCTTCCGCACGTCCCTGCTGCTGGACTCCAGCAGGGACGAGCCGGTGACGGTGGTCGTGGACGGCACGGCGTACGAGGTGCCGCCGCGCGGCGCCAAGATCGTCGAGGCGGCGGGAGAGGTCACCGTCGACGGCCGGCCGGTTGACCTGTCGCCGCTGGCCAGGCGGGCGGCCGCGGCGGCGATCAGGGTGCGGGCCGGGTTCCCCTGCCGGTGGAGCGTGACGGGCGCGAACGGCCAGGGCTGGTACCCCGAGGGCGCGCCGCCCAAGGTGGACTCCCTCCGCAGGCCGTACTTCCACGGCGACGACCTCGTGGTGCCCGTGCCCGCCGAGCCGGTCACGGTGACGGTGGCCAGGGGCATGGAGTACACATCGTCCGAGATCGTCGTCACTCCCGAGGCGGGCGCGGAGACGCTGGTCGAGCTGGCGCCCGAGCGGCTGTACGACGCCGCCGCCCGCGGCTGGTACGGCGGCGACCTGCACGTCCACCTCAACTGGATGGGCGAGGAGCCCGCCGCCCCCGCGCTGGCCGCGGCCGCGCAGCACGGCGAGGACCTGCACGTGCTCAACCTGGTGGCGGGCAACGTGGCGAGCGAGCGGGTCTACGACGTGGAGGCGCTGGCGCACTGGGCGGGCGAGGACCTGCCGTGGTCGGACGAGCGGCACCTGGCCAGGCTCGGCGTCGAATACCGCAGCGACCTCGTCGGGCACGTGACCGCGTTCGGCCTGCGCGGGCTGCCCGAGCGCTACCACACGGGGTTCCTCGGCTCTGTGGACTGGCCGCCCAACACGGCCGCCCTGGAGGAGCTGCGCGCGCTCGGCGGGCTCACCGGGTACGGGCATCCGTTCCACACGGCGTTCGGCGACGACGATCCGCCCGACGTGGTGCTCGACCGGGCGCGCGACTGCTCCGCCAGGGAGATCGTCGCCGACGCGGCGCTGGGCCTGATCGACACCCTGGACGTGCTCAACCACTCCTCGATCGCCGCCACCGCCGCCGTCTACCGGCGCTTGATCGGCGCGGGCAACCGGCTCGCGGTCACCGCGGGCACCGACGCCGTGCTGTCCTTCTGCCGCCGCGGCACCGCGTCGAGCCCGCCGGGCTGGGAACGGGTGTACGCGCACGTCGGCGGCCCGCTCACCGCCGAGTCCTACGCCGAGGCGATCATGCTCGGCCGCACGTTCGCCACCACGGGGCCGTGGCTGGAGTTCACCGTGAACGGGCACGGGCCCGGCGACACGCTGGAGCTGGCCCCCGGGCAGCGGGTGGAGATCGCGGTGTCCTCGATCGGGCCCGAGGTCGAGCGCCTGGAGATCCGCACCGCGGCGGGCGTGCTGGCGCAGGGGCCGCCCGGGCGGCTGGTCACGTCGCTGGTGGTGAGCGAGCCGACGTACGTGGTGGCCGTGGCCTCGGGCGGGCCGCACCCGCGCGCCTTCCACCGCAGCGGCGCCTACGCGCACACCAGCCCGGTGTACCTGGACGTCGCGGGTTCGCAGGTGGCCAGGGAGGCCGACGTGCGGTGGTGCCTGGCCTGGCTGGACCGGCTGGAGGTACTGCTGCGCGAGTTCGGCACGTTCGAGATCGAGGAGCAGCTGGGCGACCACCTGGAGTTGTACGAGCGGGCCAGGGCCGTCTACCGGGGGCGGCTGGCCACCTAGCCCTCCAGGGCGAGGCTCACGCAGCAGCGGTTGTCGCCGGGTTCGAGCCTGGCGGCCACCTTGGGCGGCGCGAGACGCTCCACCAGGCCCGTGATCAGGGCGTGGTTCATGTGGCAGACCAGCTCCCGCTGCGCCTCGGCGAGGGCGTGGAAGGGGCAGTTGGCCATGATGGTGCGCGCGCCCTCGTGCCGCGGCTCGTACCCGTGCTCGGCCAGCGCCGCGGCCGCGAGGTCCAGGGCCGCCTGCGGGGTGGCCGGGCGGCCCTCGGCGGCCAGCGCCGCGCCGCCCATCGAGGCGCCGTGCGCGGCGGCCACCCGGTGCAGCACCTCCATGACGGGCGCGCCGGTCCTGGCCGACTCGGCGATGGCGTCGGCCATGAGCCGCCCGGCGAGCAGGTATTCGCGGGTGGGCAGGGACACGGCGAACTCGCGGGCCGCGCGGCGGTACAGCTTCGAGCTGCGGCCCGCGCCCGGCCCGGTGCGACCGGTGAGCCGGGCGTAGACGGCCTCGAGCAGCCCCTCTGACTCCAGCCGGTCGAGGTGGAACTTGGCCTTGTGGTGGGCGATCCCGACCGCGGCGGCGGCCTGGTCGCGGCTCACGGGGCCGGGCTGCGCGCACACGAACAGGTACAGCTCCCGGCGTACGGGATCGGCGAGGGCGCCGATGCCCGTGATGTTCTGCTCGACTCCGCGCACCAGTCAGCCTTTCTAACGGAGAAAGCCATTGACGTTACAAGGATTGACTCTCTAACGTACAAAATAACATCCGTTAGGAGTAGACCCATGAGAACCGATCTATCCACTCGCCTGAAGAATCCCTCCTATCAGGCGTTCGCCCTGCTTCGCACTGGGTTCACGGTCGCGCCGATCCTGTTCGGGCTCGACAAGTTCACCAACATCCTGACCGAGTGGACGGCCTATCTGGCGCCGTGGATCGACAACCTCGTCCCCGGCGACGCCGCGATGGCCATGCGGATCGTCGGGGTGATCGAGATCCTGGCGGGCCTGCTGGTCGCGTTCGCGCCCCGGATCGGGGCGTACGTCGTCGCCCTCTGGCTCGCCGGCATCATCGTCAACCTGCTGACGCTGTCCGGGTTCTACGACATCGCGCTGCGCGACTTCGGCCTCATGATCGGGGCACTCGCGCTGGGCAGGCTCGCCCAGGCGTACACCCCTCACCGGGATGGCTAGACCTGGCACGGTCGCGCGGCTCGCGCGGGGGGAGCCCGTGCCGGGTGCGCGGGCACGCCCCATCGGACAGGTGTGCCCTACGGGACGAGCTTGAGCGAGGGGCGTTGGTCGGGCAGGCCGATGAGCTCGCGTACCCGGTCGATGGGCCAGGCCAGCTCCCTGGCCAGGGTGGCGGCGGTCAGATCGGCCTCCCGGGTGGCCAGGTCGAAGGCGTGGGCCAGCAGGACGGGCTGCTCACCCGGATAGCCGGAGACGGGCTCGTTGGTGAAGCCCGGCTGGTCGCGCAGCGCGGCCAGGCGCTGGTAGGCGCGGCTCGCCGCCGAGTCGGAGATCAGCCCCGTCTCGCGGCACCGGTAGAGCAGGGAGTCGACCGACACGCCCCAGGTCCGCCGCAGCTCGGCGAGCCTGCGCAGGTCGGCGCGGAGCGGCAGCTGGGGCAGGATGCTGTCGCGCGGCGTCAGGAACTCGGCGGCGAACGCGTCGGCCTCGCGCTCCTGATGGGTGTCGCCCGCGGCGGTGTCGCCATGGAGGACGAGGTGGCCCAGCTCGTGCGCGGCGGTGAAGCGGTGGCGGTAGATGTCGTCGAATCTGTTGGGGGTCAGCACGACGATGGGCCGCGGCAGGCTGGAGGTGGAGAAGGCGTCGACGGTGACCGCGTCGGGGTCGTGCCTCGGGAAGGCCACGACGATGCCGTGCGCCTCCATGCGGCGTACGAGGTGACTGATCGGGCCGGTGCCCAGTCCCCAGTGGGCGCGCAGCGCCCGGGCGGCGCCGGCCGGGTCGCGGGGCAGCGCGGAGTGCATCTCGCCGCCCGCGAACCCCGGCAGGTCCACGGCGGGCAGCTGGACCCGCCGCTCCAGGGCGTAGGTCAGCTCCCACACCTGCTCGACGAACGCCACGGCCTTGGCGCGCTGGTAGGCGCGGGTGGAGCGCAGACTGCGGAAATGCGCCATGGAGCCGTCGAGCTTGCCATGAGGCCGCCCCGGCAGGAAGAACGCCATGGGCACCTCGAGCACGTCGGCCAGCCGCGGCACCAGATCCGGGCGCGGCCGGGTGACCCCCGCCTCGTACTGGCCGACCGCGGCGGGGGAGACGCCGAGGTGCTCGGCCACCTCCTTCTTCGTCAGCGCGGCCAGGTGGCGGGCCTGGGTGAGACGGGTGGCGTCGAACGCGTCGGCGACCGCCTGCGGAGTCGGCGGACCTGCTCGGAACTTACTCACCGCTCGCGGCTTCTGCCCTGATATCGTGCATGGCCCGCGTGCGCGGATTGAGCGCCGGCGTGGGCATGGCGCCCTGGTCGAACGCGGCCGCGGGCAGCGACGTCTGCTCGGAGCCGGCCGGCGCGGCCAGCGGGATCTCCTCGCAGTGGTGCCAGCGCAGGCTGCCGGTGCGGTCCAGCAGCTCGGCCTCGCCCCACCAGGCGTCGAGCAGCCCGGCGTGGGCGTTGCAGGCGTACGCGATCAGCACCAGGCTGGTGTCGCCGGGCAGATCGCTCAGCGCCTCGGCCACCGGCACCGCGTGCGGCGCCACGTCGTGCAGCGCGAGCTGCCGCATGACGGGCTCGGGCCCGAACCGGTTGAACAGGGCCTGCACCAGCGCCGACGGGCGGCCCTCGCCGATGCGCGCGCTCATCACGCTCACGGAGCGGTCCCTGGCGTAGCGGAACGGGAACAGCAGCTTGCCGTCCAGCACCACCAGCTCGTGCGGCGACCCGGCCGGCTTGACGATCCGCACGTCCCCCATGTCCTCGAACGTCTCGGCCAGCGCCTCGAACTTGCGCGACATGAGCGTGAACCCGAACGGGTGCGTGTGGTCGGTCTGCGCCGCCGTCTGGGCGTCGCGGGCGTTGTCCAGGGCGACCGACAGCGCCTCGGCGATCCCCTGTCTGATCACCGGCGCACGCTGTCCGAACGTCTCCTGGGCCCACCGCGACACCAGCATGCGCACACCTCCGCAACGCTTTGCCCAGCAGCATCCGCGCACCGGAGCCGCTTTATTTTCCAGCATCATAGTGTCGTTCCCGCTTCACGAAGCCGCTTCCCTGGACGGCGTGTCGCCTCCGTCCCGTCGCTCGACTCGCCGGGGCGGCATAGTGCCCTGTCCCGTCCTTCGGCAGGACGGCCTCGATAGGATGTTTGGCGATCTGGGAGGAGCCCTCACGGCTCTCCCAGCCGCTGCGCCGGGAGCGGCCGGAGTCGGGGGGAATCCGCGCGTGATCAGGTGGACCGTCAACTGCTCGATCCTCTACACGGACCTGCCCCTGCTGGAACGCCCGGCCGCGGCGGCGGCCGACGGGTTCGCGGCGGTGGAGTTCTGGTGGCCGTGGCCGGTCGCGATCCCCGCCGACCGGGACGTGGACGCGTTCGTACGCGCCGTCGAGTCCGCCGGGGTCCGGCTGACCGGGCTCAATTTCTTCGCCGGCGACATGCCGGGCGGCGACCGCGGTCTGGTGTCGTGGCCGGGGCGCTCGCGTGAGCTGCTGGACAACATCCCCGTGGTGGCGGCCATCGGGCAGCGGCTCGGCTGCCGGGCGTTCAACGCCCTGTACGGCAACCGCGTCGACGGCGTCGAGGCGACGGAGCAGGACGAGCTGGCCCTGGAGATGCTGGCCGCCTGCGCGCGCGGCGTCGACGGCACCGTGCTGCTGGAGCCGGTCAGCGGCGCGCCACGTTACCCGCTGCTGACCGCCGCCGACGCCGTGGCCGTGCTCGACCGGCTCGGCGACGTGCCGAACGTGGGGCTGCTGGCCGACCTCTACCACCTGGCGACCAACGGCGACGACGTACCCGCGGCCATCGACCGGCACGCCGCGCGCGTCGCCCACGTGCAGATCGCCGACGCCCCGGGCAGGGGTGCGCCCGGGACGGGCGAGCTGCCGATCCGGCCGTGGATCGACCGGCTGTACGCCGCCGGATATGACGGATATATCGGGCTTGAATACCGCTCCGAGGGCCCCGGCGCCTTCGACTGGCTACCACGCGAGGAACGCGCGGGAGGATCACTGTGACCACGATCGCCTTCATCGGCCTCGGCATCATGGGCAGCCCCATGGCCGTGCACCTGGTCAAGGCCGGGCACAGCGTGGCCGGCTTCAACCGTTCGCCCGAGAAGACCAAGGCCCTGGCCGAGGCCGGCGGCCGGGTGGCCGCCTCGATCGCCGACGCCGTGACCGGCGCCGAGGTCGTGGCCCTCATGGTCCCCGACTCTCCCGACGTGCGGCACGTGCTGTCCGGCGACGGCGGCGTCTTCGCCCACGCCGGCCCCGGCACGCTGATCATCGACTTCTCCACGATCCGCCCCGACGTCACCCGCGAACTGGCGGAGGAGGCCGGCCGCCGCGGCCTGCGCTACCTCGACGCGCCTGTATCCGGTGGTGAGGCCGGCGCCCGCAACGCCGCCCTGTCGATCATGGTGGGCGGCGACGGCGACGCCTTCGAGGCCGCCAAGCCGATCTTCGACGTGGTGGGCAAGACGGTCGTGCACGTGGGACCGAGCGGCGCGGGCCAGACGGTCAAGGCCGCCAACCAGCTCGTCGTGGCGGCCAACCTGGAGGCGCTCGCCGAGGCTGTGGTGTTCCTGCGGGCGTACGGCGTGGACCTGGAGGCGGCGCTGGAGGTGCTGGGCGGCGGGCTGGCCGGCTCCGCCGTGCTGACGCAGAAGCGCGCGAACATGCTCGGCCGCTCCTTCGAGCCCGGCTTCCGCATCGCCCTGCACCACAAGGACATGGGCATCGTGACGTCCGCGGCCCGCGAGGCCGGCGTCGTGCTGCCTATGGGGGCGCTGGTGGCCCAGCTCGTGGCGGCGGCGAACGCGAACGGCGACGGCGGCCTCGACCACTCGGCCCTGCTCCGAGGCGTCGAACGCCTCTCGGGCACCTCGTAGGCGGGCTCGCCCTTCAGGAGAGGTGTCCGGCAGGAGACCCTCAGCGGGAGATGCGACGGCGCAGCTCCTCGGTGGTCATCGGCCCGCGGGGCGGTGAAGGGGCAGGGTGGGCGCGCATGCCCGACAGCGCCAGGTGCACCGCGCGTTCGCGCAGGTCGTCCGCCAGATCCTCAGGCAGCGTGGGCAGGCCCCTGACCATCAGGCCCACGACGCCCATGACGTCGCCGGTTCCCACGTCGTCGCGCAGCGCGCCTTCGTGGTGGGCGGCGTCCACGATGCGTTCGAGCGCGTCGAGAAGCCGGGCGCGCTCGTCGCCGGGCTCCGGCGCGCCGGCCACGCTTCCGAGGCGGGTGCCGGGGACCGCGACGAGCAGGTCGAGCCGCCGCTCGGCACACTCGTGCACGAAGCGGCTGAGCGCGTCGAACGCCCAGGTCTCCTCCTTCCACGCCGACTCCGCCAGGCCGGTCATCCGCTCCAGCTCGTCCGCCAGTACGGCCTTGACCAGGTCGTCGCGGTCGGGGAAGTGCCGGTGCAGGATGTCCATGCTCAACCCGGAGAGCCGCGCGACCTCGTCCATGCTCGCTTCCGGCCCCTGCTCGGCGAGGACGGTCCTGGCCGTGTTGACGATCAGCTCGTGATTGCGCCGGGCGTCCGCCCTGAGATGGCTCGTCGCGCTCATAGTCACTGGCCTCCACTTTGACGTCACCTGTTCATCGATCGCATACCCCATGACAGGGCTGTCCTATCGACGCAGCGAAACTGTCGGTGGCGTGGCGTTCGATCGCCGGCGTGGAGACGCAGGCACGCCAAGGGATCATCCGAAGCCCGATCTGATCTCGCGCCCGGCCCTCCTTCGGGAGGAAGGTCCGGCGGGCGGCCTGCGCCAAAGTCAAGGGCTGAAAAATATCTTCGCAAAGATCTCGCCTGCGAAGGAAAATGTTGAGACGCTGAACTGCACTACGCCCCCAGCCCGAGGAGTGGTTCATGCGCAGACTGCTGGCGATCAGCGTCGTCGCTTTAGTGCCCTTGACGAACGTAGCAGCCGCCCAGGCACAGGAGCCCGCCGACCGGCAGCAGGCCTTCGCCGCGGCTGCCGAGGAGTTCCAGGTGCCCGAGAGCGTGCTTCTCGGCGTCTCCTACCTCGAGTCCCGATGGGACGCCCACGCCGGCCAGCCCTCCAGCGACGCCGGGTTCGGGCCCATGCACCTGACCGACGCGGCCGCGTACACCGGGTCCAACCATCACGACGAGGGCGAGGAGGACGCCCGCGGCGACGACTCACGGCCCCTGCCCCCCGCCGATCACGAGCCGGAGCCCGCCGACATCCCCGCGTCGCTGCGCACCATGGAGCGGGCCGCCGAGCTGACCGGTGAGAGCCGCGAGCGGCTCCGCGCGGACGACGCCGCCAACATCCGGGGTGGCGCGGCGCTGCTGGCGGACTACCAGAAGTCGCTCGGCGCGCCGCTGAGCGACGACCCGGCGCAGTGGTACGGCGCCGTCGCGAAGTACTCCGGCGCCCAGGAGGCCGGGGCCGCCAAGTTCTTCGCCGACGAGGTGTTCTCAGTGATCAAGGAGGGCGCCGAGCGGACGACCGACGACGGGGAGCGGGTCCGGCTGCCGGCCGTACCGAACCTCCAGAAGATCGTGGAATGGCTGGAGAAGCTCGGCCTGCGCCCGCCACGTCCCGACGGCGTGGAATGCCCGGCCTCGATCTCCTGCGAGTGGATCCCGGCGGCGTACCAGGAGCTGCCCCCGGACGACTACGGCCACTATGACCTGGCGAACCGGCCGTTCAGCCAGAAGGTCGACTACATCATCATTCATGACATGGAGGGATATTTCCTGCCCTCCATCCGCCTCAACCAGGACCCGAAGTACCCCGCGAGCTGGCACTACTCCATCCGCTCGACCGACGGCCACATCGCCCAGCACATCAAGACCAAGGACGTCGGCTGGCAGGCCGGCAACTGGTACGTCAACGCCAAGTCCATCGGCCTCGAGCACGAGGGCTTCCTGGCCGAGGGCGGCACCTGGTACACCGAGGCGATGTACCGCTCGTCCGCCCGCCTGGTCCGTTACCTGGCGCTCAGGCACGGCGTGCCGCTGGACCGCGCCCACATCCTGGGCCACGACAACGTCCCCGGCACCCTGCCGACCACGGTCAGGAACATGCACGAGGACCCGGGGCCGTTCTGGGACTGGGCGCACTACTTCCAGCTGATGGGCGCGCCGCTGCACGCGTTCGGCGGGCCGCGCTCCGGCTCGGTCATGATCAAGCCCGACTTCGCCACGAACAAGCCCTACTTCTACGGCTGCGACCGCAAGAACCCGTCGGCCGCCTGCCCGCCGCTGCCCGCCGGCACGGTCTGGCTGCGCACCGAGCCGCGCCCGGACGCGCCGCTGGTCAAGGACATCGGCAAGCACCCCACCGGCGAGTCCCTCTACAGCGTGTACGACCACAGCGCCCGCGCCAGCACCGGCCAGCGCTACGCGGTGGCCGGCCGCCAGGGCGACTGGACGGCCATCTGGTACCTCGGCCAGAAGGCCTGGTTCCACAACCCGGCGAGCGCGCCGACCGCCGTCCCGTCCATGGGCCTGGTCGTCACCCCGAAGCCGGGCAAAGCCACCGTGCCGGTCTACGGCAGGGCGTACCCGGAGCAGGAGGCGTACCCGGAGGGCATCCCCTACCAGGCGGTGACCCCGCTGCAGTACACGTTCTCGGCAGGCGAGAAGTACACCCTCGCGGGGCCGGCGGCCACCGAGTACTACCGGGCGGTCACCTTCAACCTGGCGGACCACAAGGTCGTGCGTGGCAAGACCAAGTACCTGGAGATCCAGTTCGGCCACCGCGTGATGTTCGTCAAGACTGACGACGTGCAGGTGACGTTCTCCGGGTGAACTCCTTGACGGCGCGCCTGGTGCTCGCGAGCGCCTCCTGAGAGGAGTCGTACGTGCGCTGGGCGACGCCGACGAACACGCAGTCGACGACGAGGAGCTGGCTGATCCGGCTGGCCAGGGCGCCGGGACGGAACTCCGTCTCGCGCCCGGCCGAGATCAGCACGTGCTCGGCCAGCTCCGCGATCGACGAGCGCGGGTTGTTGGTGATCGCGACCGTGGTCGCGCCCGCCTCCTTCGCCCGCGACAGCGGCTCGATCACGTCGGGGGTCTCCCCCGAGGTGCTGATGCCGATCGCCACGTCGCCTTCCCTGAGCAGGACCGCGCTGGTCAGGGCGAGGTGCGCGTCCTGGAAGGCGTGGCTGGACAGGCCGATGCGCAGCAGCTTCTGCGCGACGTCCTCGGCCACGAGCCCGGAGGCGCCGACCCCGTACGCGTCGATACGCCGGGCCGCGACGATGGCGTCCACGACCAGGCCGAGCCGCTCGGAGGTCAGCTGGGCCACGGTGTCGTTGATCGCCTCGGACTCGGCCCGCGCCACCTTCTGGATGACCTCCGACAGCGGGTCGTCGGGCGCCAGGTCACCGGGCACGAGCCGGTCCGGCTGCGCGGCGGCCGCCGCAAGGGCCAGGCGCAGCTGCGGGTAGCCGGCGAAGCCGAGCAACCGCGCGGTGCGCACGATCGTGGCCTCGCTGGTGCCCGAGGCGGCGGAGAGCTCCGTGATGGTGCTCCTGGCCACCGTCGCCGGGTCCTCCAGGATGAGCCGGGCCACGGTCTGGGCGGCAGGCGTCAAGGACGGCAGCACACCCCGAACCGTGGCCACCAGAGTGTCGGCCCGCAGGCCGTTGCCGCTGTCGTCCACGTGACGATTATGCCGCCCCAATTGATCCGCAGCGCAGGGGGGACGTCAATCGAAGCCCGCGAGCATGGCTCGCCGATCAAACGCGGCTAGCGCAACGTGCCGTTCGTCATCCCCGCCGGTTCCTCCGGCACCGCGATCAACCCCAATTCGGCGGTGGTCGCGACAAGCGGGTGGTAAGGAACAACACGCACGGTGTACCCGAAGGCGCCCGTGCGGTCCAGCGGGACCATGCCCGTGAAGTGCGCGCGCCCGTCATCGTCCACCGACCCCACGGTCAACTTCGTGTACGACGGATGCCGCAGCTCGTCGTGCGGCCCGACCTTGCCATACGCCGCCTCCACCAGCACGTCGCCCGGCTCCAAGTCCCCGAGCGCGATCGTGGCGCGTAGCTCGATGGAGGCCCCGACCTCGGGCGTGTCCCCCACGCCGGACGCCTCGACGTGCTCCACCCGGACCCCGGGCCACGCCCTGGCGACCCGGACCCGCCAGGCGGCGAACCCCTTCGCGGGCGTGTACGAGTCCGCCGACAGCGCGCGGGCGGCCTTCGCGGCCGGGGTGTAGAGGTCCACGACGTAGTCCCGCAGCATCCGCCCGGCCAGCACCTTCGGCCCGAGCGAGGCCAGGGTGTGCTTGACCATCTCCATCCACCGCCGCGGCAGCCCGTCGGCGGGCCGGTCGTAGAACCGGTCGGACACCTCGTGCTCGATCAGGTCGTAGAGCGCGGCGGCCTCCAGCTCGTCACGCCGGTCGGGGTCGGTCACCCCATCGGCGGTGGGGATGGCCCAGCCGTTGGTGCCGTCGTACCACTCGTCCCACCAGCCGTCGCGGATCGACAGGTTGAGCCCGCCGTTGAGCGCGGACTTCATGCCTGACGTGCCGGACGCCTCCAGCGGGCGCAGCGGGTTGTTCAGCCAGACGTCGCAGCCCTGGGTCATGAGCTGACCGAGGGCCATGTCGTAGTCGGGCAGGAACACGATCCGGTGCCGGACGTGCTGCTGGTCGGCGAACTTGACGATCTGCTGGATGAGCTTCTTGCCGCCCTCGTCGGCGGGGTGCGCCTTGCCGGCGATCACGATCTGGACCGGCTTGTCCGGGTCGAGCAGCAGCTCGGTGAGCCGGTCGGGGTCGCGCAGCATGAGCGTGAGCCGCTTGTACGACGGCACGCGCCGGGCGAAGCCGATCGTCAGCACCTCGGGATCGAGCGCGTCGTCGATCCACCCCAGCTCGGCGTCGGAGGCGCCGCGCTCGCGCCAGGACCGGCGCAGGCGCACCCGGGCGCCCTCGACCAGGCGGCGGCGCAGCGTGCCCCTGATCTTCCAGATGTCGGCGTCGGAGATCTTCTGGATGCCCTCCCAGCCGCGGGCCCGCTCCAGCAGCGAGGGCAGCTCGCGCCCGGCCAGCTCCATGAGTTCCCGGCCGACCCAGGTGGGGGCGTGCACGCCGTTGGTGATGGACCCGATCGGCACCTCGTCCAGATCGAATCCCGGCCAAAGATCCTTGAACATGTCCCGGCTGACGTGGCCGTGCAACCGGGACACGCCGTTGACGCGCTGGGCCAGGCGCATGCCCATGGCGGCCATGTTGAACCGGCCGGGCTCGGTCTCGGCGCCCAGCGCCAGGATGCGTTCGACGGGCACGGTCGGCCAGGCGGCCGAGCCGCTGAAGTGGCGCTCGATCATGTCCCTGGGGAACCTGTCGATCCCGGCGGGCACGGGCGTGTGCGTGGTGAACACCGTGCCCGCGCGTACGGCCTCCAGCGCCTCGTCGAAGGAGAGCCGGGCCTCGGTCAGCTCGCGGATGCGCTCCAGGCCGAGGAAGCCGGCGTGGCCCTCGTTGGTGTGGAAGACCTCGGGCTCGGAGTGCCCGGTGACGCGGCAGAACGCCCGGATCGCGCGTACGCCGCCCACGCCCAGCAGGAGCTCCTGCATGAGCCGGTGGTCGGTGCCGCCGCCGTACAGGCGGTCGGTGATGTCACGGGCGGCGGTGTCGTTGTCGGCCACGTCGGAGTCGAGCAGCAGCAGCGGCACCCGGCCGACCTGCGCCACCCACACCTGCGCGTGCAGCACGCGCTCGTCCGGCAGGGCGAGCCGGATCTTGACGGCCTCGCCGTCGGCCTCCTTGAGCAGGCTCAGCGGCAGGCCGCCGGCGTCCAGGGAGGGGTAGTGCTCCAGCTGCCAGCCCTCGGGCGACAGCGACTGCGTGAAGTAGCCGTGCCGGTAGAGCAGGCCGACCGCGAGGATCGGCACGCCCAGGTCGCTGGCGGCCTTGAGGTGGTCGCCGGCCAGGATGCCGAGCCCGCCGGAGTATTGAGGCAGCGCGGCGGCGATGCCGAACTCGGGCGAGAAGTACGCGATGGCGCGCGCCCCGTCGGGGAGCGTCTGGTACCAGCGCGGCGAGGTCATGTATTCGCGCAGGTCGTCGGCGGCGTCGGCGAGGCGGCGCAGGAATCGGCGGTCGCCGGCCAGCTCGGTCAGCCGGGCCGGTGTGACGGCGCCGAGCAGGGCCACGGGATCGTGTCCGACCTGCTCCCACAGCTCCGCGTCGACCTCGGCGAAGAGGTCCATCGTCTCCGGGTGCCACGACCAACGGAGGTTGTGCACGAGCTCGCCGAGGGCGGCCAGCTCCGCGGGCAGAACAGTGCGGACGGTAAACCGGCGGATAGCTCTCACGTTGTGCACCCTACGGGCTAGGAGGGACCTCTCAGTCCTTCACCCCCAGGAACGGCCTTCAAACCCCTTCCGGGAACAAGCATGAAGAGGGAGCATTGGGGCAACTTTCCCTATTGTTGGGCTCTCCCGCAGACACTCTCGGGAGGTCTATCCACTGCTGTCCACAATTCACGTGCAAGGATCGATCCTGCAAGGAAAGCCTCCGGCGGCACCGGGTGCGCCGCCGCAAACCCTTGAAATGCGATGATCGGACGAATTCCCATCACGGACATCTCCCCCCTCGTCGACTGCGGGCAGTGGCCCGCCAAGGCCGTCGCCGGCGAGACCTTCCAGGTCTCGGCGACCGTCTTCAGAGAGGGCCACGACGCCGTGGCCGCGGGCGTGGTGCTGACCTCGCCCGACGGGCAGCGTGGTCGCCTGAGACCGATGCGCGAGCTCGCGCCTGGCACCGACCGCTGGAGCGTGGACGTCTGCCTGCCCGCCGAGGGCGACTGGCTGTTCCGTGTGGAGGCGTGGAGTGATCCGATCCACACGTGGCTGCACGACGCCGAGATCAAGATCCCGCGCGGCATGGACGTCGATCTCATGTGCGAAGAGGGCGCCCGGCTCTTCGAGCGTGCAGCCAAGGCCGTTCGCCCGGCGGACTGTCCCAACGGCACCGCGAAGAACGGGAAGAACGGCAAGAACGGGCAGCGAGGGCCGAACGGCGACGGCGAGAACGCCTGCGGGCATCGGGCCGCCCTGCTGTCGATCTCCGCCACGCTGCGTGACGAGGATCTGGACCCGAGGGCCCGGCTGTCGATCGCGCAACTGCCGGAGACCGTCGCGCTGCTGGAGGCGCACCCGTTCCGGGAGCTGGTGACCAGGTCGAAGTCTTACAAGATCAGGGTGGATCGGCGCAGGGCGCTCTACGGCTCGTGGTATGAGTTCTTCCCCCGCTCGGAGGGGGCGATCATCAACGAGATCGGCGTCTCCAAGTCCGGCACCTTCCAGACGGCCGCGAAACGGCTCCCGGCCATCGCCAAGATGGGCTTCGACGTCGTCTACCTGCCGCCCATCCACCCCATCGGCACGACGTTCCGCAAGGGCCGCAACAACACGCTGAGCCCGGAGCCGGATGATCCGGGGTCGCCGTGGGCGATCGGGTCGGAGGACGGCGGCCACGACGCGGTGCACCCCGACCTGGGCACGATCGCGGACTTCGACGAGTTCGTGGTGCGCACGCGTGAGCTGGGCATGGAGGTGGCACTGGACCTCGCGCTGCAGTGCTCGCCCGACCACCCGTGGGTCAAGGAGCATCCGGAGTGGTTCACGATCAGGGCCGACGGCTCGATCGCGTACGCCGAGAACCCGCCGAAGAAATATCAGGACATTTACCCGATCAACTTCGACAAGGATCCCGAGGGCATCTACGCCGAGGTCCGGCGGGTGGTGCGGCACTGGATGAAACACGGGGTCCGGATCTTCCGGGTGGACAACCCGCACACCAAGCCGGTGGCCTTCTGGGAGCGGCTGCTGGCCGACATCCACAAGACCGACCCCGATGTGATCTTCCTGTCGGAGGCGTTCACCCGGCCGGCGATGTTGCGGATGCTGGCCAAGACCGGCTTCCACCAGTCGTACACGTACTACACCTGGAAGAACTCCAAGAACGACGTGGAGACGTACCTCGCGGAGCTCGCCCACGAGACCTCCGCCTACCTGCGGCCGAACCTGTTCGTGAACACGCCGGACATCCTGCACGAGTTCCTGCAGCACAGCGGGGCCCCGGGGTTCAAGATCAGGGCGGTGCTGGCCGCGCTCGCGTCGCCGACGTGGGGCGTTTATTCCGGGTACGAACTCGGAGAAAACGTGCCGGTGCGGCCAGGAAGTGAGGAATATCTCGATAGCGAGAAATATCAGTACAAGCCCCGCGACTGGATTGCCGCCGAACGCGAAGGGCGAAGCCTGGCGCCCTTCATCACCCACCTGAATTTGTTCCGAAGAGCGCATCCAGCGCTGCAGGAATTGCGTAATCTACGGTTCCACAGGGTCGACCAACCGGACATCGTCTGCTTCTCGAAGCGGCTTCCGGGCGCCTATGACACGGCCACACGTCGGCACGGGTTGGGCGACGTCGTTCTGGCGGTCATCAACCTGGATCCGCACCACACCCACGAGGCAACTGTTGAACTTGACCTGCCCGCGCTCGGTCTCGACTGGAACGCCGAGTTCGTCGTCGACGACGAACTGTCCGGCGAGTCGTACCGGTGGAGGCAGAGCAACTATGTACGCCTCGACCCCCACATCCAGCCTGCCCACATTCTCACCGTACGAGCCGCACCACGGTAGAACTGAATTCAGCGGGGAGTCTTCAACGTGTGTGAAAGCGCCTCCCTCACGAGCACCCGGCGAGGGCGCTCATGAGCTCCACACCCATTCCCAACACCTTCGACGAGGAAAAGCCGCGCGATCCCTACTGGTACAAACATGCCGTCTTCTACGAAGTCCTGATCAGGGGCTTCGCCGACTCCAACGGCGACGGCACCGGGGACATCCGTGGTCTCATCAGCAAGCTCGACTACCTGCAGTGGCTCGGCGTCGACTGCCTCTGGCTGCTGCCGTTGTACGAGTCCCCGCTGCGGGACGGCGGCTACGACATCGCCGACTTCATGAAGATCCTCCCCGAGTTCGGGGATCTGGGTGACTTCGTGAAACTGGTCGACGAGGCACACAAACGCGGCATGCGTGTCATCGCCGACCTGGTCATGAACCACACCAGCGACGCACACCCGTGGTTCCAGGCTTCCCGGCACGATCCCGAAGGGCCCTTCGGCGACTTCTACGTGTGGTCCGACACCGACGAGAAGTACCAGGACGCCCGGATCATCTTCATCGACACCGAGACGTCGAACTGGACCTACGACCCGGTACGCGGCCAGTACTACTGGCACCGGTTCTTCCACCACCAGCCGGACCTCAACTACGAGAACCCGGATGTGCAGGACGCGATGCTGGAGGTCCTGCGGTTCTGGCTCGACCTGGGCATCGACGGGTTCCGGCTGGACGCGGTGCCGTACCTCTTCGAGGAGGAGGGCACCAACTGCGAGAACCTGCCGCGCACCCATGAATACCTCAAGCGCATCCGCAGCGAGGTGGACCGGATCTTCCCCGACCGGGTGCTGCTCGCCGAGGCCAACCAGTGGCCGTCGGACGTGGTGGAGTACTTCGGCGACCCGGTGGGCGGCGGGGACGAGTGCCACATGGCCTTCCACTTCCCGCTGATGCCGCGCATCTTCATGGCCGTACGCCGGGAGTCCCGCTACCCCATTTCCGAGATCATGGCCCAGACGCCGAAGATCCCGGAGCACTGCCAGTGGGGGATCTTCCTCCGCAACCACGACGAGCTGACGCTCGAGATGGTCACGGACGAGGAACGCGACTACATGTACACCGAGTACGCCAAGGACCCCCGCATGCGCGCCAACGTCGGCATCCGCCGCCGCCTGGCGCCCCTGCTGGAGAACGACCGCAACCAGATCGAGTTGTTCACCGCGCTGCTCCTGTCGCTGCCCGGCTCCCCCGTGCTCTACTACGGCGACGAGATCGGCATGGGCGACAACATCTGGCTCGGCGACCGCGACGGCGTGCGCACGCCCATGCAGTGGGATCCCGACCGCAACGCCGGCTTCTCCGACTGCGACCCCGGGCGGCTCTACCTACCGGTGATCATGGACCCGATCTACGGCTACCAGGCCATCAACGTCGAGGCCCAGCAGAAGAACGCCGGCTCGCTGCTGCACTGGACCAGGCGCATGATCGAGATCCGCAAGCGGCACCCCGTGTTCGGGCTGGGCGAGTACGCCGAGCTCAACTCCTCCAACCCCAGCGTGCTCGCCTTCGTCAGGGAACTGGGCGACGATCGGATGCTCTGCGTGAACAACCTGTCACGCTTCCCGCAGCCGGTCGAGCTTGACCTGCGCAGGTTCGTCGGCGTCTCCCCCGTGGAAACCATGGGAGGCGTGCCATTTCCGGCAATTGGCGAACTTCCGTATCTTTTGACGCTTCCTGGGCATGGGTTCTATTGGTTCACACTCCCGCCGGTAGTTCCCCAGGAGGAGTAGGACGTGCTTGCTGAGCTCCTTGCCGCATGGATCGGCCGCCAGCGTTGGTTCGGCGGCAAGGGGCGCCCGATCGACGAGCTGTCGATCGACTCCGACGTCGAACTGACACCCGGGCTGAGACACCTGATCGTCGCGGTCTGGCAGGACGGTTCGCGCGACCGGTACCAGATCCTGCTGGGCGAGCGTTCGCATCAGCTCCCCGACCGGCTGACCCACGCCCTGATCGCCACGATCGACGACACCTACCTCTACGACGCCGTCCACGACCCCGAGCGCGCCGCCTGGCTCCTCGACGGCATGGCCCACGACGAGACCCGCAGCGGCCTGCGCATGCGCCACGTCTCCGGCGCCGAGATCGACACCTCCCAGCGCAGCCTGGTGCTCGGGGCCGAGCAGTCCAACACCTCACTCGTGTACGGCGACGCCTACATCTGCAAGCTCTTCCGCCGCCTCATCCCCGGGGTCAACCCCGAGCTGGAGATCATCACCGCCCTGGCCGCCAGGAACGCCCCGCACATCGCGCAACCGTACGGGTGGATCGAGGCCGACCTCGACGGGACCGACACCACGCTGGCGATCATGCAGGAGTACCTGTCCACCGCCAACGACGGCTGGGACCTGGCGCTGACCAGCGTGCGCGACCTGTACGCCAGCCCGCCCGAGATCACGGCCGCCGAGGCGGGCGGCGACTTCGCGGGCGAGTCCCAGCGGCTGGGCATCGCCACCGCCCAGGTGCACCGGGAGCTGGCCGCGGCGTTCCCCATCGAGATCGTCGAACCCCACGAGATCAAGCGCATGGCCGAGACCTTCAGACGGCGGCTGGGACGGGCCGTGTCCGAGGTGCCCGAGCTGCGCGAGCACGCGAGGGTGATCGATGACGTCTACCACCAGATGGAGCTGCTCACCGGCGAGGTGCCCGTGCAACGGGTTCACGGCGACTACCACCTGGGGCAGGTCATGCGCACGCCGACCGACTGGGTGGTGCTGGACTTCGAGGGCGAGCCGGGGCAGCCGCTGGCCGAGCGCAGGGCGCTGTCGTCGCCGCTGCGGGACGTGGCGGGGATGCTGCGTTCGTTCGACTACGCGGCCAGGCACCTGCTGGCCGGCCGTCCGGAGGCCGGGGAACTGGAGCCCAGGGCCCAGGAGTGGGCGGACCACAACCGGGCCGCCTTCCTCGACGGGTATGTGGAAGGCGGCGGTGTGATCAACCAGGCGGACGCGGCGCTGCTGCGGGCGTTCGAGCTGTCGAAGGCGGTGTACGAGGTGGTCTACGAGGCCAGGAACCGGCCCACGTGGGTGTCCATCCCGCTGGCCGCCTTCCGCCCTCGGTCTTAGCGGCCTTCGCGGACGGCCCTCGTCTCAGCTCTGGTCAGCTCTGGTCCGTCGGGTGTGAGCCCTCGTGCGTGAGCCACACCGCGCCGAGCGGCGGGACCCTCAGCGTGGTCGAGTACGGCAGCCCGTGGCATCCCTCGACGACCGCCTCGACGGCCCCCATGTTGCCCACGCCGCTGCCCCAATAGTCGTAGGCGTCGGTGTTGACGATTTCCGTCCACTGCCCGGCGTACGGCAGCCCGAGCCGGTAGTTCTCGTGCGGCGCGCCGCTGTAGTTGACCACGCACGCCACCGCGGACCCGTCGTTCGCGTACCGCACGAACGAGAACGTGTTGCCCGCCGAGTCGTCGGCGTCGATCCACCGGAACCCGTCGGGCTTGGTGTCCTGCTCCCACAGCGCCGGGGTCTCCTTGTAGACCCTGTTCAGGTCCCGGACCAGCCGCTGCACGCCCTGGTGCCCGTCGAACTCCAGCACCCACCAGTCCAGCCCGCGCTCCTCCGACCACTCCGAGCCCTGGCCGAACTCGCCGCCCATGAACAACAGCTGCTTGCCGGGATGCGCCCACATGAACGCCAGCAGCGCCCGCAACTGCGCGAACCGCTGCCATTCGTCCCCTGGCATCTTGCCGAGCAGCGACCCCTTGCCGTGCACGACCTCGTCGTGCGACAGCGGCAGCACGTAGTTCTCGGAGTACGCGTACAGCAGCGAGAACGTCATCTGGTGATGGTGGTACTGGCGGAAGACCGGCTCATGGCGCAGGTATTCGAGCGTGTCGTGCATCCACCCCATGTTCCACTTGAACCCGAAGCCGAGCCCGCCCAGGTGCACCGGCCGTGACACCCCCGGCCACGCCGTCGACTCCTCCGCCACGGTGGTGATGCCGGGCGCCTCGCGGTAGACGACGGCGTTCATCTCCTTGAGGAACTCGACCGCGTCGAGGTTCTCCCGGCCGCCGTAGACGTTCGGAGTCCACTCCCCCTCACGCCGCGAGTAGTCCAGGTAGAGCATCGACGCCACCGCGTCCACCCGCAGCCCGTCGATGTGGAACTCCTTCAGCCAGTAGAGCGCGTTGGCGACCAGGAAGTTGCGCACCTCCCTGCGGCCGAAGTCGAAGACGTACGTGCCCCAGTCCGGGTGCTCGCCCCTGGCCGGGTCGGCGTGCTCGTACAGCGGCGTGCCGTCGAAGCGGGCCAGCGCCCAGTCGTCCATCGGGAAGTGCGCCGGCACCCAGTCCAGCAGCACGCCGATGCCGTGATGGTGCATCCGGTCCACGAAGTGGCGGAACTCGTCGGGAGTGCCGAACCTGGCCGTCGGCGCGTAGTACGACGTCACCTGGTAGCCCCACGACCCGCCGAACGGGTGCTCGGCCACCGGCAGCAGCTCCACGTGCGTGAACCCCATGTCGGCGACGTACTCGGAGAGCTGGTCGGCCAGCTCCACGTACGTCAGCCCCGGCCGCCACGAGCCCAGGTGAACCTCGTAGACGCTCATCGGCTCGGCCAGCGGGCGCTGGTCCCGCCGGGTCTCCATCCAGGCGTCGTCCTCCCACGAGTACGCGGACTTGTCGATCACGGACGCGGTCAACGGCGGCACCTCGGTGCGCCTGGCCATCGGGTCGGCCTTGTCCCGCCACACGCCGTCGGCGCCGAGGATCTGGTACTTGTACCGCTCACCCGGCCCCAGCCCGGGGACGAACAGCTCCCACACTCCCGAGCGGCCCAGCGACCGCATCGGGTAGGCGGTGCCGTCCCAGTGGTTGAAGTCGCCGACGACCCTGATGCCGCGCGCGTTCGGCGCCCAGACGGCGAACGCGGTGCCCTGGACGTCCTCGTGCTCCATCACGCGCGCGCCGAGCGCCTCCCACAGCCGCTCGTGCCGCCCCTCCCCGATGAGATGCAGGTCCACCTCCCCCAGCGTGGGCCAGTGCCGGTAGGGGTCGCGGACGGTGTAGGGATCGGCGCCGGCGTACTTGACGCTGAACGTGTAGGAGGGCACCTTGTCCAGGCCGGGGACCGTGGCCTCGAACACCCCGTGGGACTGGTGTTTCATGTCATGGGCCGTACCGTCGTCCAGCACCACGCTGACCCGCTCGGCGAGCGGGCGCAGCGTGCGGAAGACCATCCCGCCCGCGGCGGGGTGGGCTCCCAGCACAGAGTGCGGATCGTGGTGTGCCCCGCCCGCGAGTCGGTCGAGCTCTGTCCTCATCGGCATGCTCCCAACCTTGCCCTACGATGACCGTCCATCCCAGGCACTGCCCGCTTTCACCGAGACAATCACAGAAAGTGCAAAATCCCGGCTTCATCACAAGAGGAAGCCGGGATGGATGACTGATCCTTTCCATGTTCTTGGCTCGGCATGCTGGTGGGCCGCTCGTCGCGATCTTCGTTGTCCGGCGGACAGGCTGAACGATCGGGGTGCGCCCGCTGAAAGTTCGGTGAGAAACCGGACCCAGGTCTGTGCGTGTCCGGCAAATCGCCCTAAACTCCTAGATCATCCCCCTCGGAGGAAGACGCGTGCGACTTCGCCACCTGATCGTGTGCTCTATCACGCTGGCCCTGATGCCGTTATCGGGCCCGGCCTACGCAGAGGACCCGGCCCCGACGCCCACCCCCGGCGTTTCGCAGAAGGTCGAGGAGGGCTTAGGCGCCGACGGGGGCACAGAGCGGGCCATCGTCGAGCTGACGGACCCCGCGCAGCACGAGCCCGTCGCGAGTCAGGCCGCGGCCGAGAGCGTGGACGTGCTGCTGCGGCCGCAGAACCAGTCGTTCATGGTCGTGGAGGGCACCGCGGAGGAGCTGGCCAAGCTGGCCGCGGACCCGCGGGTCACCTCGATCCACCGGGACCGTACGTACACGCCCGCGGACGTCTCGCCCAACCTCAAACTGATCGGCGCCGACCAGGCGCACGGCAAGGGCTTCACCGGGACCGGGCAGGCGATCGCCGTGCTGGACACCGGCATCGACCGTGACCACCCGTGGTTCGGCGGCGGCCGGATCGTGGCGGAGGCGTGCTTCTCGGCCGTGGAGAGCGGCGTCGAGTCGCTGTGCCCGAACGGGCAGCCCGAGCAGATCGGCGCGGGCGCGGCCGACGCCATGACCGCGAAGTGCCTGGCCGGCAGCGTGAACATGTGCGACCACGGCACCCACGTCGCGGGCATCGCGGCCGGCACCGGAGGCGTGGCGCCGGGCGCGGGCATCGTGGCGGTGCAGGTGTTCAGCCGGGTCAACGACGAGGGCATCTGCGGCGAGGCGTCCTGCCTGCTGGCGTTCGAGTCGTCGCTGCGGCTGGCCATGGACTACGTGGCCGGGCTGGACCAGCCGGTCGCGGCGGTGAACCTGAGCCTGGGCGGCGCGCTGTCCGAGACCGCGTGCGACACCGGCGAGGAGGGCGCGATCTTCAAGCCGAAGATCGACGCGCTGCTGGCCAAGGGCGTGGCGACCGTGGTGGCAGCGGGGAACGAGTCCTTCGAAGGGGCCTCGTATCCGGCCTGCATCTCCTCGGCGGTCGCCGTCGGGGCGAACGACGGCACCGACGCGATCGCGGACTTCTCCAACCGGAGCGCGCTGCTGGACCTGTTCGCGCCGGGCGTGGACATCGAGTCGTCGGTGCCGGATAACCAGACGGCCGTGTACAGCGGCACGTCGATGGCCACGCCGCACGTGGCCGGGGCGCTGGCGCTGATGAAGCAGGCCGCAGGGGCCGCGGCGGCGATGCCCGATCTGATCGACACACTGAAGAAGACCGGCCGGCCGTACGTGTACCAGGCCAACGGCACTCAGGTCACCACGCCGCGCCTGGACCTGGCGGCGGCCCTGGCCGGGGCGACGCCGCAGCCGTCCATCTCGCAGACCCCGATCGTCCCCGTCCCGGACCCCACGGAGAGCGGCCCGAGCCCCGAGCCCGACGACCCCTCGGACGACCCTGATCCGGAGCCGTCGGACGATCCCGAGCCGTCGCCGTCCACCTCGCCGGTCCCGCTGCCGACCGTCACGGTCACGGTGACCGTCACGCCGACGCCGGCCACCGCGGCCGCGGTCTGCACGCGTGGCACGGCCGCCAAGAAGATGACGGCCAAGCAGTGGGCCGTGGAGATCCACCGCAGCCGCGGCACGATCCCCGACGCCACGCTCACCTGCTACCTGAAGCTGATCGGCAAGTCGAGCAAGGTGTTCCCCGAGCTGACGAAGGCGTCGTCGCTCGGGAAGGCGTACCGGGTGCTGAAGGGCACCAAGACCGGCAAGGGCAAGCTCGACAGCGCACTGCTGACGGGCTGGCTGAACTGGGCGCACGGCACGAACGGCACCACGACGCTGACCGCCGCCGAGAAGGTGCGGCTGGTCAGCAAGCCGTCCGCTGCGGCGCTGAAGAAGGCGGCGAAGAAGGTCCTCAAAACCGTCAAGTAACTAAATATCGGAAAAAGGCCGGTCGTTTCGCGACCGGCCTTTTCTCTTAGGCTTCATCCAAGCAAAAAAGCCTCCATCGTTCCTCTGGATCACATAGGTCACCGACATCACTGTCGTCGCAGGTGGGGATGCATGCGGCTGTACGCAAGCCGGGAGCCGGAAGAGCTTCACGGCTCCAGCCTCAGCACGTCACAGCTCATCCTCGGAGGAATCAGTGAGGCTACGGTCCTTGCCGGCCTGCGCCACTGCGCTGGCCGCCATGTCCGCCGTGTTCTGCGCGGTTCCGGCGCTCCACGCCGACACCGTCGACAACCCGGCGCCGCCCGTCCACGCTCCGGCCCCGCCCATCGGCAGCCCCGGGCCGTCGCCCGGCAATGCCCCGATGCAGGCCGACACCAGCGACCCGATCGTCAGTCCCGCGCTCGACGCGGAGATCCGGCAGAAGAAGACGGTCCGCTCCATCATCCAGATCAAGCCGGGCCAGAGCGTCGAGGCAGTCGCCGGCAACATCGAACAAGGCTCCAGCGGAAGCCGGGTCCTGGACACGGCGAAGTCGCCGCACTTCTTCGTGGCCGAACTGGACGGCACGACGCTGGCCAAGCTCAAGCAGGACCGGCGCGTCCAGTCCGTGTACAAGGACGAGCTGAGCAGGCCCCTTCTCGACAGCAGCACGCGGGTGATCCGCTCGGACCGGGCCAACAACGCGGGCTGGACCGGCACCGGCACGACGGTCGCCGTTCTCGACACGGGGATCGACCGCGACCATCCGTTCTGGGCCGGCCGTCTGGTCGACGAGGCGTGCTTCTCCTCCACGTACGCCGCGTACCGCGCGGTCTCGCTCTGCCCGAACAACCAGCCCAGCCAGATCGGGCCCGGAGCGGCGAACGCCGAGATCGCGCAGTGCTCGGTCAACGGCCGCAACGGGTGCGGCCACGGCTCGCACGTGGCCGGCATCGCGGCGGGCAGGCGTGTCACGGGCGCGCCGGCCAACGGCGTGGCCCCTTCGGCCGGCATCCTGGCGATCCAGGTCTTCAGCCGGGTGGACGACCCCGCGATCTGCGGCGGCACTGCGCCGTGCTTCCTCAGCTTCACCTCCGACCAGAAGCTCGCGCTGGAGTACGTGGCGCGGGTGGCCGTCACCCGGAACATCGCGGCCGTGAACATGAGCCTCGGGGGCGGCGGCCCGTATCGTACGACCTGCGACGCGAACCCGAGCGCCGCCGCGGTCAAGCCGGAGTTCGACGCCCTGCTGGCCCTGAGGGTCGCGCCTGTGGTGGCGGCGGGCAACAACGGCTTCACGGACGGGGTCTCCGCGCCCGCCTGCATCTCCACCGCCATCACGGTCGGCGCCACCCGGGACAGCGACACGCCGGCCGGCTTCACGAACCGCGGCGGGTTGCTGGACCTGTTCGCGCCCGGGGAGTACGTCAACTCCGCGGTGCCCAACAACACCTATGTCGTGTACAGCGGGACGTCGATGGCCGCGCCGCACGTGGCGGGGACGTTCGCGCTGATGCGGCAGGCGTACCCGGCCTTCTCGGTCGCGCAAAGCCTGCAGCGGCTGCGGGAGACCGGCGTGGGAATCCTGTACTGGGCCGGGACGTACATGACCACGCCGCGGATCAACGCCGAGCGGGCCACCGCCGGCGCGCGCACCAGCGTCTGAGCAGGTCGACCGCGACCGAGACCGCCACTGAGACCGACAAGGGCCGGATCCCGGGTCCGGCCCCTTCGCGTGTCTGGGATCAGAACAAGAAGCGGTAACGGAACACATCCGCCTCTCTGACACCATCTGTTCAATTACTACACTTCCATCGCAAAGTCCCTTGAACCCCCGGAGGAACAGTTGAGACTCTCGTCTCTGCTGGCCGGCGCCATCGCGTTAGCCGCCACCTCGGCGACGCTGGTCGCCACACCCGCGTTCGCCGACCCCGACTCCAAGATCGACCCTGCGATCTCCGCCACCGGCGAGCACCGCGCCATCGTCCGCGTACAGCAGCCTGCCCAGGTCGCTTCCACGCAGGCCAGCGCGGAAGAGGTCAAGCAGGGCAGAAGGAACGTCTCCGCGGAGCAGCCCTCTGAGGTCGCCGGCAAGCTGGACTTCTTCGTCTACCGCGGCACCCGCGCCGAGTTGGAGAAGGTCGCCGAGCAGTCCGCCGTCGTCTCCATCCGCAAGGACAAGCTCAACGAGCCCACCCTGACGCAGAGCATTCCGCTGATCGGGGCCGACCGGGCGCACCGGCGGGGGTTCACCGGCAAGGGCACAGCCGTCGCGATCCTCGACACGGGCATCGACAAGGACCACCCCGCCTTCGGCGGCCGCATCGTCGCCCAGGCCTGCTTCTCGGCCGCCGACCCCGCCGACGGCTCCACGCCGCTGTGCCCGAACGGCAGCCAGTTCCAGATCGGCGACGGCGCCGCGGACGCCGAGACGGGCGCGTGCATGACGAACGCGCCACAGCCGCAGTACGGCCTGTGCTACCACGGCACCCACGTCGCCGGCATCGCGGCCGGCCAGGCCACGGCCGAGTTCCCGGCCAACGGCGTCGCCCCGAAGGCCAAGATCGTCCCGGTCCAGGTCTTCAGCCGCTTCGACAACTCGCCGTACTGTGCGGGACGTCCCGTCTGCGTCCTGGCGTACGACTCGTCGATCCTGACCGGCATGGCGTACGCGGACGTGGTCGCCGCCCAGTACAACCTAGCCTCGGTGAACCTGAGCCTGGGCGGCGGCGAGTACGACACGGCCTGCGACGAGGGCGACGGGGCCGACTTCAAGGCCGAGGTGGACAAGCTCCAGGCCAAGGGCGTCGCCACCGTGGTCGCCTCGGGCAACAACGGCTACGACGCATCGGTGTCCTGGCCGGCCTGCGTCTCCAACACGGTCACGGTGGGCGCCACGGACAAGCAGGACGCCGTGGCTTCGTTCTCGAACCGGGGGGCGATGCTGGACGTGTTCGCACCGGGCGTGGCGATCAAGGCCGCCATCGTCGACGACACGTACGCGTCGTTGAGCGGCACGTCGATGGCCACCCCGCACGTGGCGGGCGCCTTCGCCCTCCTGCGTCAGAACCACCGCAGGGCGAGCGTCGACCACCTTCTGGACGCGCTGAAGCGCACTGGCAAGCCGATCACGTATGACAGCGCGGGCGCGGAGGTCACGACCCCAAGGATCAACGTGCAGGCCGCCGTCAGAGACGTACGCTGACGATCGCAAGGGGCGAGTGCCCTCGGGCGCCCGCCCCTTGCCCCATCCCTTCAGCAGACCTTCTTGGCCGTGCCTGCCGTATGCGCAATGTGCACCTTGCCGCGATTCGAAATGTGTCGCTTAGGGTGGCTTCTATGGACGCAGGCAAGGCGATCTTCGAAACCGTCGACAGGCTTCGCCAGCGGCGCACGGCCCCGCTGGTCCTGGAACTTGATCTCACCGAGGGCGTCACGGAGGGTCCGCCGGCGGATCCGCTCACCGCGGTGCTGTCCATGCGCAAGACCCGTCTGGCCGACGTCCTGTCCGGGCTCCGGCGGGCCAGGCAGGACTCCAGGGTCAAGGCACTGATCGTGAAGATCGGCGCCAACCCGATGGGCCTGGCCATGGTGCAGGAGATCCGCCAGGCCGTGAGCCAGTTCCGGGCCTCCGGGAAGCTGACGGTCGCGTTCGCCGAGACGTTCGGCGAGTTCGGCGGGGGCACCGTCCCCTACTACCTGGCCACCGCGTTCGAGCGCCTCTACCTGCAGCCGAGCGGCGACGTCGGCCTCACCGGGGTGGCGCTGGAGCAGCGCTTCCTCAAGGGGGCGCTGACGAAGCTGGGCGTGGGATACGAGGTCGGCCAGCGGCACGAGTACAAAACCGCCGCCAACACCTTCACCCAGGACCACATGACCGAGCCGCACCGCGAGTCCATGGGCCGCATCGTGGAGTCGGTCACCGAGACGATGATCGTCGGCATCGCCGACGGCCGCCGGCTGGACCCGGGCAAGGTGCGCGAGCTGATCGACCGGGGCCCGTTCACGGCCGCGGAGGCGAAGGAGGCCGGGCTGGTCGACGGGCTGGCGTACCGGGACGAGGTGTACGACGAGGTCAAGCAGGCCGCGGGCGGCGACGCGCACCTGCAGTACGTCTCCAGGTACGCCCGGGCGTCGGCCATGCGGAAGCTGCCGCATCCGATGGCCGACGGGGTCGCGCTCGTCCACGGCACCGGCATGATCAAGACCGGCCGCAGCGGCCGGAGCCCGCTCGGCGGCGGCGGGGCGATGGGCTCCGACACGATCAGCGCCGCGCTGCGAGCGGCCCGGCGCGACGAGCACATCAAGGCCGTGGTCTTCCGGGTCGACAGCCCCGGCGGCTCGTACGTGGCCTCCGACACGGTGTGGCGCGAGGTGTGGCTGACGCGCAAGGTGAAGCCGGTGATCGTCTCCATGGGCGACCTGGCGGCGTCCGGCGGCTACTTCGTGTCGATGGCCGCGGACGTGATCGTGGCCCAGCCGGGCACCCTGACGGGCTCGATCGGCGTGTACGGCGGCAAGCCCGTCCTTTCCGAATTGCTCGGAAAAATGGGGATAAATTCGGAAATGGTGGCCGAGGGGGCGAACGCTGGGATGTTCTCCACGTCCCGCGGCTTCTCCGCCGAGCAGTGGGAGCGGATCAACGCCTGGCTCGACCGCATCTACGACGACTTCGTGGGCAAGGTCGCCAAGAGCCGCAACCTGACCCGGGAGCGTACCCACGAGCTGGCCCGCGGCCGGGTCTGGACCGGGGCGGACGCGCACGCGCACGGACTGGTGGACGAACTCGGCGGGCTGGAGGACGCGCTGGCGCTGGGAAGGAAACGCGCCGGCCTCGCCGACGACGCTCCCGTCCGCATGTACCCGCGGCTCAACCCGTTGGAGCGGCTGCGCGGGCCGGAGTCCAGCGAGGACAAGTCGGCCGCCCTGGCCAGGATCCGGCTGGACGCCTGGGGACCGCTCGCCCGCCTGTCCGCCGAACTGGGCCTGCCCGCCACCGGCCCGCTGATCCTGCCGGAGTGGTACGTGATCCGCTGATCCGGCACAGGGGACGGCCCTGCTCACCGGCGATCGCCGTGCGGAAGATGTCCCGTCCGGCGATCGCCTTGACGACCAGGCACTCTGGCGTCGTGTGACCTACTTCATCGTGACGCGGTCGCCCTTCGGCGCGTGCACCGGTGAGTGGTTGGCGATGTACGAAGCCAGCGCTCCCGTGTTGTCCGGTCCGCTGTGGGACACGCTGGTCGCGAAGTTCCATTGCGGGAAGCCTTCAAAGCCGCCCGCCAGGATGTAATTGGTCGCGATCTTGATCTTCTGGGTGTCGGACACCGGCGCGCCGTTGAGCGTGATCTCGGTGACCACTCCCTTGGTCAGGGTGTAGCGAAGTGACGACGAGGGCGTCAGCACCCCGTTCTGCGGGCTCGCGTGCCCCAGCACCCACTTGAGCTGCGCACCGGTCATCTGCCATACGTCGACGGCCAGCCCGGAGGGCTGGACCTCCCACACCTTCGCGTACTTGATCGGGCCCGCCTTGAAATACGCAGGGGGGATCTGACGCTTGCTGACGAGGGCGACCTCGGCGCCTGTGACGGCCTGGACGGACTCCAGCTGGGAGTCGGCGATCAGTTCGGCCAGCGGGCCGCCCATGTCGGTCTTTTTGATGTCGTCGGTGGCGACGCCGATCGTCGTGTCACCGTCCGGCCCGCCGCACTTGGTGTAGTAGATGATGTTGGAGGTGAGCCTGTCCGGCTGATTGATCTCGATCCGGACCGAAAACTTGCCCGTCTCCCGATCCCAGTCAAACGTCTCCAGCACCGCGTGGAAGACATCGCCGTGGTCGGCCGGCACGTTGACGGTCTTCCAGTCCTCGGCGCCGACGACGCGGTACTGGATCTCCTGCGCGCCGGCGGGGACCTCGAAGTAACCGTGGATCTTGAAGTTCACCGGGCACTTCGACGGATTGGTCCGCTCGAAGGCGATGGACGCCTTGCGCACCAGGTTCTGAGCCGGCTTGTCGCCGTCCTCCCCGGTGGGAGGCGGCGGCGTGGCCTGGTCGGCCGGCGCGTCCGCGCCGATGGCGGAGGTGGCCACGCTGTCCCACACGTCGCCCGTGCTCTCCTCGCCGCCGGTACAGGTGACGGTGAACGAGGCTTTCCTGGACGTTTTCTTGACCGGGCTGACCAGGCGAACCGCGCCCCAGCCACGCGCGTCACCGGTGACCTTTATCGACGTGGACAGCTTGACGGTTTTGATGCCCTTGCCGCCGACCTTGTAGGTCTTGATCCTGCTCTTGTCCCCGTCACTGAAAGCCCATACGTACTTCAGCACCACCGGCGCTTTCACCTTCACCGTGGTGGACAACGTCACGTTCGTGGGGCAGGCGCCCGTATGGGCTTTGGGTAAAGCGGAAGACGTGCCGAAAACAACTGATTTCGGGGCGGCCTGCGCCCCGAAGGCAAAGGCGCCGGATGCCAGGGCGATAACCGCCACCAGCCCCCCGATCCGGCGTCCGGCCTTGGCCGATAAGCTCACAGGATTCCTTCCGTTGATCTTGGACGGAGGAATCCTGACAGATCTTGATCAAGGAGAAATAACAATCCCGCACGATCCCCGCATTACTTCCCGTGATCAATCGGACGCGTAGATGCCTGATTCAGGAAAGGGCCGAAGCGGCCGGTCATCATTCGAGCCGGATTGCCGGCCGAGAAACCGGCCGTACTCGGACTTCGGGAATACAGCGGCCGGCTCGCCGGTCAGGCGCCCATCGCCCGGTAGCGGCCCCGAAGGCGGACCAGAGGCTGGAGGGTGGGGTTGATGTAGGGGATGGACAGGACCGTGGCGAGGAAGAGGGTGTGGTCGCCGCCCGAGATCACCTTGGTGGTCTCCGCCTCCAGCGCCGCCACGCCGCCCTCCACCACCAGCGCCTCCGTCTGCGGCCCCCGATGGTGGGGCACCCCGGCCACCAGGAGGCGGGCACTCGGTCGCCCGGGGGTGGCGAAGCGGCTGGCGATGGCCGCCTGGCCGGAGGACAGCAGAGAGGCCGCCCAGCGGTCCTGACGCAACAGGACCTCGTTGAGGTAGCCGCGGCTGGCCAGGCTGACCAGCACGAGCGGGGGCTCCAGCGACACGGACATCAGCGCCGACACCGTGGTACCGAGGTCGTCGCGCCCGTCGCGTACGGTCACCACCGCCACCCCGGCCGCGAGCTGCGCCATCGCCTCCGTGAACTCGCTCACCGCGACCACCCCGGGACGACGCGCGAAAGCCCGGAGGGCCCCCGCACCGCGGAGGCCCTCAAGGAGCGGGTCAGGCGAGGCCGTTGGAAGTCAGCCATTCCTTGGCCACCGTGGCGGGCTCGTCCTTGTTGACGGAGATCTTCTGCATCATCTCGAGCAGGGACTCTGTAGTGAGCTTCGCCGAGATGGAGTTCAGCGTGGTCCTGATCGTGTCGGTCGCGCCCGCCTTGTTGAGCAGCGGCGTCACATTCTGGGCGGGGAAGATGTTCTTGGGGTCCTGCAGCGGCACCAGGTTGTTGGCCGTCATCTTGGGGTCGGTGGTGAACACGTTGCCGACCTGGATCGAGCCGTCCTTGATCGCGTCCGCGGTGGTCGGCCCCGTGGGCTTCCACTCCTTGAACTCGATCCCGTAGACCTCCTTGAACCGCGCCTCCCACCGCTTCTTGAACTCGGGCGGGCCGCCGACGGTCATGGTCTTGGAGACCTTGGCCAGGTCCTCCATGGTGTTGAGCGACTGCTTGGTCTGAGTGTCCTTGGCGATGGACAGGCTGTCCTTGTCCTCGGCCGGCGAGGAGTCCAGGACCTCCAGCTCGGCAGGCAGCTTCTCCTTCAGCGCGGCGTTGACCTCGTCGGTGGTCGCCGCGGTGTTCTGCTGGTCGACGAAGGCGAGCAGGTTGCCGTTGTACTCGGGCACGATGGTCAGCCCGCCGCTCTTGACCTGGTCGTACACCGCCTCGCGGCTGCCGATGCGCGGCTTCTCCTCGACCTGCACGCCCTTGGCCTCCAGCGCCTGGGCGTAGATCGACCCGAGCAGCACGCTCTCGTCGAAGTCGAAGGAGCCGACGACGGCCTTGCCACCCCCGCCAGAGGCCGAGCCGCTGGGAGCCGCGCTCGTGGTGTCGAGCGGGTTGCCCGCGTTACCGGTGCCGCCACCGCCGCAGGCGGCCAGCGCGAGCATCGCCGAGATCAGCACCCCCGCGATGCCGTACTTGCGTCTCATCTTGCTTTTCCCTTCTAAGCGGGAGGTAATACAGGAGACTATCGAACCTTGAGCCGCTGGCTCACCCCCGGCGAGACCGTCACTCTCTGGGCGAGCGTGAACAAGATCTGCACCACCAGCGCGAAGAGCACAATCAGTACTGAACCGCCGACGACGCTCGCGTAATCCTTCGTCGCGAAACCGTCGATCACATACCGCCCGAGTCCGCCGAGACCGGTGTAGGCGGCGACCGTGGTGGTGGCCACGACCTGGATCGCCGAGAGCCGGCAGCCCAGCAGGATCAGCGGCAGCGCGACCGGCACCAGCACCCGCAGGAGTACCTGCGGGCCGCGCAGCCCCATCCCGTACGCCGCGTCGCGCAGCTCGGGATCGACCCCCTTGATCCCCTCGTACGTGTTCACCAGGATCGGCGGCACCGACAGCAGCACCAGCGGGATGATCACCGGCCAGATCGAGGCCGCGCCAAGCAACAGCACGAACATCACCAGCAGGCCCAGCGTGGGCAGCGCCCTGGCCAGGTTCGCCGAGACGACGACCAGCACCTCGCCCCGTCCGGTGTGGCCGATCAGCAGGCCGACCGGCACCGCGATCAGCACGGCCAGCGCCAGCGCCAGCGCGGAGAACTCCAGGTGCTCCAGCAGCCGCATGGGGATGCCGTCGGACCCCGACCAGTTCTCCGGGTCGCCGAAGAACTCCCCCAGCCAGGAGAAGAAGGCGGTCAACCAGCCCATGACGCGACCTCCCCGCCGAAGCCCACGCTCATGACGCCTGCCCCTTCCGTGCCCGCACCCACGGGGTGAGCAGCCTCTGCGCCAGCACGATCAGCCCGTCGGCGATGAGCGCCAGCGCCACGATCAGCACGATGCCGACGATGACCGGCGGCATGAACGGGTTCTGGTACGCCCGCGTGAACAGCCCGCCGAGCCCGCCCTGCCCGATCAGCGCGCCCACGCTGACCAGGCTGATGCTGGACACCGCGACCACCCGCAGCCCGGCCAGCACCACCGGCACCGCGATCGGCAGCTCGACCTGCAACAGGCGGCGCAGCGGCGTGAAGCCCATCGCGACCGCCGACTGGCGTACGTGGTCGGGCACCGAGCCCAGTCCGTCGACCACGGCCGGGATCAGCACGGCCACGCCGTAGAAGGTCAGCGGGATGATCACCGTGGTCTGCGACAGCCCGGTCACCGAGATCAGCAACATGAAGACCGGCAGTGACGGCAGCGCGTAGACCACGTTGAAGAGCCCGGCGGTCGGCTGGTAGAGCCAGCGCCAGCGCACGCAGGCGAGCCCGAGCGGGAGCGCCACGACGAGAGCCAGGAGGATCGGCACGAGGGACATGGTCAGGTGGTCGGCGAGCAGGTTGCGGATGCTGTCGACCCGCCCGGTGTCCCAGTTGCGGCCGATCCACTCCCAGATCGAAGGGGGACCGTCACCCATCTGCGGCCTCCGCGAGCGCCTGGTCGAGCGCCTCCCTGGTGGCCACGCCGACGACCTTGCCCTGCTCGTCCACGGCCACCGAGCAGCCGGACGGCGACAGCAGCGCCGCATCGAGCGCGGAGCGCATGGAGTCGCGGGCGTACACGAACGTCCCGTACGCCTCCAGTTCCCCGGGGCGCTCCCCCGAGGCCCAGCCGGTCGGCCGGCCGTCGGCGTCCACCACCAGCAGCCAGGGCTCGGAGGTGCCGCGCTCGGCGCCCTCCTCGACGGTGAGGTCCGTACGCAGCCGCAACCCCTTGGTGGAGACGAACTGCAGCCGCCTGATCCCCCTGTCGTGCCCGAGGAACTCGCGGACGAAGTCGTCGGCCGGCTCAGAAAGCAGCGTCTTGGGGGCGGCGAGCTGCGCCAGCGTGCCGCCCACCCGCAGCACGGCCACGCGGTCGCCGAGCTTGATGGCCTCGTCGATGTCGTGGGTGACGAAGACGATGGTCTTGTTCAGCTCGGCCTGGAGCCTCAGCAGCTCGTCCTGGAGGCTCGTCCGCACGATGGGGTCGACCGCGCTGAACGGCTCGTCCATGAGCAGAACGGGCGGGTCGGCGGCCAGCGCCCTGGCCACGCCCACGCGCTGCTGCTGCCCGCCGGACAGCTGGAACGGGTAGCGCCCGGCCAGCGCGGGGTCGAGGCCGACGCGCTCCAGCAACTCCATGGCCCGGCCGCGGGCCTTCTTCTTGTCCCAGCCGAGGAGGTAGGGGACGGTGGCGATGTTGTCGACGATCTTGCGGTGCGGGAACAGGCCGGCCTGCTGGATGACGTACCCGATGCCGCGCCGGAGAGTCGGCGGGTCGATGCCCTGCACCGGCACGCCGTCGAGCAGAATCTGCCCCTCCGAGGCGTCGATCATGCGATTGATCATCCGCAGGGAGGTCGTCTTGCCGCAGCCGGAAGGGCCGACGAGCACGGTGATCTCGCCGGTGGGCGCCTCGAGGGTGAGGCGGTCAACGGCGACCGTTCCGTCTGGGTAGCGTTTGGTGACAGCGTCGAAGGTGATCACGCGTGACCTCTCGCTCGTGGCAGGGCCGCGGCCCCCCTGCCACGACCGCCGCATGATCTCTTGGAGAGACAGACTACGGCGAAGGTGGCCCATTGTGTCCCCCTGGGCCCCGCTTAAGCGGTTCACTGACCAGGCATATTTGCTTAAATCTGGATCTGGTAGTGCGCCAGGCCTGTCCGTGTTGGCATGATTACCTCCACAATCTTCAGACGCGTATCCCTCACCTACCACCTCAGCGTCCGCACACAGCAAGAGGATCCGGCCCTGTGTCCCAGCCGCTCACCGATCAGCGCCCACGCGCTCAACTGATCGCAGAGCTCTACGACCGTTATGCCGCCGGGCTGTTCGCGTACTGCGCTGACCAGCTCGGCGACCTAGGCTCCGCGTCCGACGTCCTGGCGTCGGTGCTGTCCGGCGTGCCGGACACAGAGCCGCCCCGTGCCGCTCTCTACGCGTACGCCCGCCGTGAGATCCACCGGCGGGACATCGTCTATTCGCCTCCTGCCGTGGACCCGCTCATCGACCCGGCCACGGCCCTCGTCGAACGCACCCTGCGGGAGCTGCGCCCGCACCAGCGGGAGGTGCTGGTGCTGTGCGCGGTCTGCGGGCTGAGCAAGTCCGAGCTCGCCTGGGTGCTCGACGTCGCGCCCGACACCGCGGAGGAGCTGGCCGTGGGGGCGGGGCATCGGTTCAGGCATGCCCTGGGGGCGGCGCTGGCCTCCACCGGGGTACGCGTGCCCAAGCCGATCGCCGACGTCTACGGCGCCCTGGGCGTCGCGCCGCTGCGCGACGTGCTCGGCCGCCTGCCGTGGCCGCAGCCGCCGGGGGCACTGCGCATTCACTTCGCGGGTTCCCGTGCGGCGGCTCCCGCGCCGCTGTTCGTCAAGCCGCGCTGGCCCAGCCCGCCGGTGTGGCCGCAGCCGCTGGCCGACGCCGACCCGGCGAGCAGCACGATGATCTTCCCCAAGGAGCTGCTGACGCCGCCGTCGCCGTCACGGGTCTCCCAGTACGAGGCCACCACGGCCCCGTTGCCGCAGCTCAGTGACTCACTCGGCATGTCCTCGGACCTTGCCCGCCCGCTCAGAGAGCCGCTGAGCACGCCCGCGAACGTGGCCCGCCCGCTCAGGGACCCGCTGAGCGCCCTGGACGCGGCCCGGCCTTTCGTCGGCGACTCTCCACGCGAAAGGGGTCCCCGCCCATTGGACCAACGCGACGGGAAGCCCCGCGGATCGGACTCGCGCGAATGGCCCCCCCGAGGAAGGGACCCTCGCGAAAGGAACCCTCGCGAAAGGAACCCCGGCGAAACGGACCCTCACGGATGGGACCCTCGCGAAAAGGACCCCGGCGAAAGGGACCCTCGCGGATGGGATCCGTACGGCGGGGATCCGCAGTCCCCCACCCCACTCGCGGAGCGGTCGTTCTTCATGGCGCCGGAGGAGGAGGGCGGGGCGCAGCCGTTCGCCACGGGCGACGTGTTCCTGCCCAAGGACTCGCCGGAGCCGTTCGCGACGGGGGATGTGCTGCTGCCCAGCGACGGCTCGCCACCGCCGCTGTCCCTGGCGGGCGACGTCCTGTCAGCTGAGGCCCCGGATCGTCCCTCCCGAGGAGGCCTGCGCCGGCCCCGTCCCCGGCGGCCGCAGCCGTCCCCGGCGGACGACGTGCTGGTGCACAAGGGCCCGGCCCGCCCGCTCCATTTGGTGCCGCAGCAGGAGGAGGCCGACCCGGTCCGTGACACGGCGCCCCAGCAGCGGGTGAACCCGATCCGCGACACGGCGCCCCAACAGCGGGTGAACCCGATCCGCGACACGGCGCCCCAACAGCAGGCGGACCCCATCCGCGACCGGGCGCCGTTGTTCAAGCCGCGCCCCAAGCAGCCGGAGCCGGTCTACCGGTTGCCCTGGGAGGACGAGCCTGAGGAGAAGGAGCAGGAGCCTCTGGCGCCCAAGGAGTCCTTGCTGGCGCCACGCGCGGTCCGCGCCAGGCCCGTGCCCAAGCGCCGCCCGGAGCCGGAGAGTTTCGGGATGGAGCAGAGCCACCGTCGCAAGGACCGCCACTACGACTGGGCCTGGGAAGTGATCGGCTTCCTGATCTGCGTGGCGATCGCGATGATCGTCTTCTTCTCCGTGCCGATGTTCGTCGGCTAGGCTCCGTCGGGGCGCCGCCGGGTCGAGCGTGTTCAGGCGGTCCAGGTCGGCGATGATGTCGATGGCCACGATCTTGCCGTCCGCGATCGTGAACGCCCCGACGGCCAGTACCTCACCTACTAGCCGGAGGAGAGGATCAGCCCGCTCGTCGGGACGCCGGTGCCGGCCGTGACCAGGACGTTGGCGACGCCGCTGAGCTGGTTGGCGGCGGTGCCCCGGATCTGGCGCACTGCCTCGGCGATGCCGTTCATGCCGTGGATGTACGCCTCCCCGAGCTGCCCGCCGTGCGGGTTGACCGGGAGGTGGCCGTCCAGCTCGATCCCTCCGTCCTGGATCAGGCCGGGCGCCTCACCGCGGCCACAGAAGCCCAGTTCCTCCAGCTGCGCCAGGACGAACGGGGTGAAGTGGTCGTACAGGATGGCGGTTTGGATGTCCCGGGGCGACAATCCGGACATCTCCCAGAGCTGCCGTCCGACGAGGGACATCTCGGGTAGGCCGCTCATGTCGTCGCGGTAGTAGCTGGTCATCATCATCTGGCCGGCTCCGGAGCCCTGGGCGGCCGCCGTGATCACCGCGGGCGATCTGCGCAGGTCGCGGGCGCGTTCGGCGGAGGTCACGACCAGGGCCACCGCGCCGTCGCTCTCCTGGCAGCAGTCGAGCAGGTGCAGCGGCTCCACGATCCACCGGGACGCCTGGTGCTCCTCCAGCGTGATGGGCCGCCCGTGGAACCAGGCGGCCGGGTTGGTGGCGGCGTGCCTGCGCATGGCCACCGCCACCCTGCCGAAGTCCTCCGACGTCGCGGAGAACTCATGCATGTAGCGCCGCGCGAACATGGCCACCCAGGCCGCCGGGGTCATCAGCCCGTACGGCACGTGCCAGCTCATCTCCAGGCCCTGGGAGGTGGGCTCGCCCGTCAGGCGGGAGTTCGGCTGGCCGAAGCGGCGCCCGGAGCGCTCGTTGAACGCCCGGTAGCAGACGACCGTCCGCGCCATCCCCGTGGCCACGGCCATGGCCGCGTGAGCGACGGTACCGCAGGCCGCGCCGCCGCCGTACTCGACGCGGGAGAAGAACGTCAGGTCGCCGATCCCGGTCTCCCTGGCGACGGCGATCTCCTGGTTGGAGTCCTGGCTGTAGGTGACCATGCCGTCCACGTCGCCCGGCGACAGCCCGGCGTCGTCCAGCGCCGACAGCACGGCCTCGGCGGCCAGCCGCAGCTCCGAACGCCCTGACTTCTTGCTGAACTCGGTGGCGCCGATGCCGGCGATGGCGGCGCGTCCGCTCAACAACGTCCGCCCTCCTCGGGGAGTATGAGGGTGACGGTGCCGGTGGCGTGGTCGCCCAGGCTGACCTTGCCGCGCACCTGGACCGTGACCTGGCCGTCCGCGCGCGACACCACGGTCCCGTCGAAGCTCAGGCGGTCCCCCGCGTACGCCGGAACGCCCAGTTTGACGTCGATGCGCTTGATGACGGCCTCGGGGCCCGCCCAGTCGGTGACGTAGCGCTCGACCAGGCCCATCGTGGTGAGGATGTTGAGGAAGATGTCCTTCGAGCCCTGGGCGCGGGCGAGTTGCACGTCGTGGTGCACGGGCGTGAAGTCCATGGTGGCCAGGGCCGTGGAGACGACCATGGTCGGCGTGAGGTCGATGGACAGCTCCGGCAGCACGGCGCCGAGTTCGGCGAGGTCCCCGGTCATGGCTCCCCCGGCGCCCACATCGGCAGGACGAGCTTGTCGTCCATCGGGCGGTACGTCACGCGCAGCGGCATGCCGATGGCCACCTCCTCGATCGGGCAGTCCACGACGTTGCCCACGATCCGTACTCCTTCCGGCAGCTCCACCACGCCCACCACGAACGGCGTCTCACGGCCCGGCACCGGTGGGTGGTGGTGCACGACGTAGCTGTAGAGGGTGCCCGCGCCGCTCGCGACCACGTACGAGCGGCCGGTCGAGCGGCAGTGCGGGCACAGCGGCCCCGGCGGGTGACGCAGCAGGCCGCAGTCGGCGCAGCTCTGGATGCGCAGCTCGCGGCTCCGCACGCCCTCCCAGAAGAACGCGGTGTCCTGGTTGACCGCGGGCTGGAGCGGATAGGGCTCCTGGGATTTCTTGGCGGGCGGGCGAAATTTCAGGACACGGAACATCATCTCGGCCACCGGCTCGTCGTCCTCGGCGTACCAGATGACGTTCCAGGTGGCGAAGTAGCCCACGCCCAGAGCGGTCCGCTTGGGCCCCGCCAAGCCCGAGAACCTCGTCGCCGGCGTGAGCCGCTCGCCCAGTCGGGCGTAGCGGTGGTAGGTCTGCTCGCAGTTGGTCGCCACCACACCCGTGTAGCCGGCGGCGTTGAGCGCGGCCAGCACGTCGTCCACCGGAGACCTGTCCTTGGCCGTGGCCGGCAGCCCCTGCATGGTCCATACCTGGGCCATGGCGGGCGGGGCGACGCCCCTGTCCAGGTAGACGGGGTTCTCGTCGCCCATGGCGGCCAGCCAGTGCCGGATCATGGGGACGTTCACCGGGTCGGGCGCCGGGGTGCCGCGTACCTCTCCCAGCGCCGCCTGCTTGTCCGCGAGGTCGTGGAGCTCCTCGTCCGTCATCGGGCCGGTGATCGGGCCCGTCATCGCGGCGGCCTCGGCAGACTCAGTCCGAGCATCGCGATCAGCTCGCGCTGCACCTCGTTCACGCCGCCGCCGAACGTCAGCACCACGGCGCCCTTCACCCCGTGGTCGGTGCGTTCCAGCAGCTCGGCCGTCTCCGGGTCGGAGGGGTCGCCGTACCGCGCCAGGACCTCGCCGACGATCCTGCCGACCTCCTGCATGCGCTCGGAGCCGTAGATCTTGGTGGCCGACGCGTCGGGGGCGCCCAGCCAGCCGAGGTCCATGTTGGCGGCCACCTGCCAGTTCAGCAGCTCGTTCGTCCGCAGCGCCACCCACACCCGCGCCAGCGCGCGCCGCACGTCCGGGTTCTCCACCAGGCCGGTGCGCCTGGCCCAGGCCAGGAAGCGGTCGTACGCCTGGCCGATGTTGCCGGCGGGGCCGAGCGTGACGCGTTCGTGGTTGAGCTGGTTGACGATCAGGTCCCAGCCCCGGTCCACCTCGCCGACCACCATGGTCACGGGGACGCGGACGTCGGAGTAGTAGGTGGCGTTCGTGTGATGGCGGCCGTCCATCGTCGTGATCGGGGTCCACGAGAAGCCGGGGTCGTCCGTGGAGGCGATCATCATGGTGATGCCCTTGTGCTTCTTGGCCTCGGGATTCGTCCGGGCGGCCAGCCAGATGTACTGGGCGTAGTGGGCGCCGCTGGTGAAGATCTTCTGGCCGTTGACGACGTAGTGGTCGCCGTCGAGCACCGCCGTGGTCCGCAGGGACGCCAGGTCGGTGCCGGCTTCGGGCTCGCTGTAGCCGATGGCGAAGTGGCATTCGCCGGCGAGGATGCGCGGCAGGAACAGGTCCTTCTGCTCCTGGGTGCCGTACTGCATGAGCGTGGGGCCGACGGTCTGCACCGTGATGATCGGGTACGGGACCGCGGCGCGGGCGATCTCGTTGGCGAAGATCTGCTGCTCCAGTGGGCCGTAGCCGCCTCCGCCGTACTGCTTGGGCCAGCCGAGGCCGAGCTTGCCGTCACGGCCGAGGCGGCGGCAGTGCTCCATGTACGCCTCGCCGAACGGATCCTGGGAGATCTTCCTGCGGTCCTCGTCGGTGAGGCAGTTCTGGAAATACTCGCGGAGTTCGTCGCGGAGCCTGCGTTGGTCCGGGGTCAGGTCGATCAGCATCAGACGAGCGCTCCGATCAGGTCCAGCTGGGCGTCGGCGCCGCCGAGCAGGTGGGACAGGTGCTTGGCCTGGGCGAAGTAGCGGTGCAGCGGGTAGGTCACGTCGAGCCCGAGGCCGCCGTGCAGGTGCTGACAGGTGTAGAGGGCCTTGAGGGCCTCGCCCACGTGGTAGGCGGCCAGCGCCAGGTCCTGCTCGGCCGGCAGTCCCTCGCCCAGCCGCCAGACCGCCGACCACATGGCCACGTCCAGTGCCCGCCCGGCGACGTAGACGTCGGCGATCTGCATGGTCACGGCCTGGAACTCGGCCAGCGCCCGGCCGAACTGCTTCCTCGTCCTGATGTAGGACGTGGTCAGCTCCAGCGCCCCGGCGAGCACGCCACTGGCCTGGGCGGCGACGGCGGCCGTGAAGAGCCGCCGGGCCCCGGTGACCGCCTCGGGCCCCGCCACCCGCTCCCCAGGCGTGTTGTCGAGCACGATCGTGGCGGCGGGCTCACCCGTGGAGGTGAACTCCGCCGTCGTGGCCGGCTCCCGCACCAGGAACAGGCCCTCGTCGGCGGTGACCAGCGCGGCACCGCCCGGATACAGCACGGAGATCTTGCGGCCGGTCAGGGTCCAGCCGCCGCCGGACTGCCGCGCGGCGGTCGCCGGCGGATCGGCCAGGGCGCGTCCGGGCTCACGCAGCGCGAGCGTGACCCGGTCGGCCCGCTGCTGCTCAGGCGTGCCGTAGCGGGCCAGGGCAAGGGTGCTCGCCAGCGTCGGCAGCGCGGGGACCATCGCCGCCCGCGCGCCCACCTCCCGCAGCACCACGGCCATCTCCACCGGCCCGAGCCCGGCGCCGCCCGCCTCCTCCGGCACGCACACGCTCATCAGCCCGGCCTGCCACAGCCGCTCCTCGTCCCCTTCCCTCGCGAGGACCTCGGCGGCCAGCTTCCGCAAATCCTGCTGGGTTTCGTCCAGGTTGAAATCCACAGTGAAATCCCTACGTCTCCAAGAGGTGTTGCCTGCCGTGCCGTACGAACTCCTCCTCGATCCCCTTGGCGTCCGCGTCGGTCAGCCGCCGCAGCCCGGCGGGCGTGCGCCACCAGACCGGGTCGGCCGTACGCCAGCCCTCCCGGGCGAGGTGCCGCTTGATGACCTTGTGCGAGGGCGTCTGGGGCAGGTGATCGGAAAGGCGGATATAGCGGGGTAAGGACTTGGCGCCCAGATCGCGGCGCGCGGCCAGGAAGGCGGTGAACGCGTCCGGGTCGAAGGCCCCGTCCAGCACGAGCGCCGCCATGGGCTGATCGCCGGCCGCCGCGTCGGGCACCGGGTAGACGGCCGCCTCGATCACCCCGGCGAATTCCCGCAGCGCGGCCTCGATCGGGGCGACGGCCAGGTTCTCGCCGTCCACGCGCAGCCGCTCGGTGCCGCGCCCGGCGAAGAACACGTACCCGTCCGCGTCCTGGTAGGCCAGGTCACCCGACCAGAACGCGCCGTCCCTGATCCGCTCGGCGTCGCCCTCGGGATCGTTGTAGTAACCCTCGAACAGGCCCAGCCCGGACGTGTTGACCAGCTCGCCGACGGCCTCGTCCGGGTTGAGCAGGCGGCCGTCCTCGACGCGGCCGGGCGGGCACGGCCGCCCGGTGAAGGGGTCGAGGATCGCGACGCCCTCGGGCAGCCTGCCGAGGCAGCCCTGAGGCCCCGTGGGGTCGGGGATGAGCGAGATGGCCGTCTCCGTCGAGCCGAAGGCGTCGATCACGTGGCATCCGAACCGCTCCCCGAACCTCCTGGTCGCGACCGCGCTCCCCTCGTTGCCGAACGCGATCTTGAGCGGGTTGTCGGCGTCGTCCGGGCGCTCGGGGGTGGCCAGGACGTAGGAGAGCGCCTTGCCGACGTAGTGCAGGTACGTGCAGCCGTACCGCCTGACGTCCGGAAGCAGCCCTGAGGCCGAGAACCGGCGCCGCAGTACCAGGGCCGCCCCCGACGCCACGGCGGGGGCGTAGGCGGCCATCAGGGCGCCGGAGTGGAACAGCGGCATCGAGCAGTAGACGACGTCGTCGGGCGTGAGCAGCGCGCCCAGGCTCGCCCCCGGCATGGCGATCTTCCGCTGGGTGATCCGGACGGCGCGCGGGCGGCCGGAGGTGCCGGAAGTGAAGATCAGCATCACCAGGTCGCCGGGATCTGCCTCGGACGGGCCCCGTGGTGCCGCCTCCGCGCCCACGCCGGACAGAGGCGCGGACTCCACGCCGAGCGCCTCGGACACCGGCCCGGCCAGACCCTCGTGGGGAACGTCCCAGAGGAGCAGGCCGACGTCGGTGGCGCGGGCGTCGCGGATCAGCTCCTCGGCCGACCGCGTGGGATTCAGCGCCACGACCACGTGCCCGTCCAGCGCCGCCCCGCCGAGCAGGAAGACCAGATCGGGGACGTTCTCGCTCAGCACCCCGACATGCATCCCTGTGCCGCGCCCGGAGAGCCACGCCGCGGCCGCCCGGCAGGCGGCGACGTGCGCGCGCCACGACCACGTCGCGTCTTCGAACATCAGCCCAGGTCGATCGTCCTCGGCCCGTGCCAGCAGCAGGGCCGCGAGGGTGTTCGCGGTCATGCCGCCTCCACCAAGCGCTCGGTCAGCCGAATAGCAAACTAGAACAGATTCTAATAAGTGTCCAGAGGGCATCCATGCCGATAAGTAGTGACATATGCGTGTAACGCCGAAGACATGGGCCGATACAGGCTTCTTTGTGACTCGTGAGTAACAAGCCGCGCCTTCAGAAAATCAGATAACGTGTTCTTATGCGCACCCCGCACGCGCCCACCGCCGCGCCCTCCTCCACCGACACCGAGGGGACCATGGAGAGCCACCCCACGACGGGCGGGCACAGCGTCCGTACGCGCAGCCAGCACCAGCGCCGCAAGCGCATCGTCCAGGCCGCGGCCGCCCTGGCCTCGCGCGGCGGGGTCGAGGCCATGCAGATGCGGACGGTGGCCGAGCGCGCGGGCGTCGCCCTTGGCACGCTCTACCGCTACTTCCCCTCGAAGATGGACCTGGTCGTGGCGGTGGTCGGCGAAGAGATCGACCTTCTTGAAAACAGCATCGAGCGCCGGCCGCCTGGCGCGTCGACGCCGTCGAGCCGCGCGGTGGACGTGCTGATGCGCGCCACCCGCGGGCTGATGCGCGAGCCCGAGCTGGCCGACGCCCTCATCCGCTCCCTGATCATGGCCGAGGTGCAGACGCCCTTCGGCGACCGGATGACGGGGCTGCTGCTACGCGTCTCCGCCGACGGCCTGACGCTCGACCAGGCGAGCGAGGAGCAGCGCGATCTGGCGGGGTCGCTGGCCAGCGTGTGGGTGCAGGAACTACTGGAGATGCTGCGCGGCCGCCGCACCTACGACCAGATCCAGCGCCGCATCGAGACCGCCGCATCCCGGCTTCTCACCGACATCTGAACCCGACATCATCAGTGGCGCACCGCCGTTGCGGCGCGCACAGCCGGCCGCCCGCGTGGCCGCCCCTGGACCGATCCCGCGTCGCCGTGCACCGTGGGCCGGCATGGCCCGATCTTTACACATCATGACCTTTGGGCCCCTCGCGGGTCGTGCCGCCGCCGAGCACGCTGGATCGCATGAAGATGAAGGCGATCAGTCAGGACGCCCTGGGCGGCCCTGAGGTGCTGAAGATGGTCGAGGTGGACCGGCCGGAGCCCGGTCCGACCGAGGTGCTCGTACGAGTGGAGGCGGCCGGGGTCAACCCCACCGACTGGAAGTTCCGCGCGAGCGGCGGGACGCTCCGCCTGCCGTTCATCCTCGGGTGGGATGTCTCCGGCGTGGTCGAGGACGCCGGCCTCGGGCAGGCGCTCTACAAGCCGGGCGACGAGGTGTTCGGCATGCTCCGATATCCACAGGGGCACGGCGCCTACGCCCAGTACGTGACCGCGCCGTCCCGGCATTTCGTCCGCAAGCCCGCGAACATCGACCATGTGCAGGCCGCCGCGATCCCGCTCGCCGCGCTGACCGCGTACCAGGCGCTCGTGGACGTGGCCGGGCTGAAGGGCGGCCAGCGGGTGCTCATCCACGCCGCGGCCGGTGGAGTCGGCCACCTGGCGGTGCAGATCGCCAAGGCCCGCGGGGCGCATGTGATCGGCACGGCCAGCGCCGCCAAGCACGACTTCCTGAGCGACCTGGGCGCCGACGAGCTCGTGGACTACCGCACCGAGGACTTCTCCGAGATCGTGCGGGACGTGGACGTGGTGCTCGACACGATCGGCGGCGACTACGGGCCGCGATCGCTGCGCACCATGCGCAGAGGCGGCACGATCGTCTCGCTCACCCTCAGCCTGTTCGATCCGAGCGTGCACACGGTGGCGGCGGAGCTGGGGATCCGCTCCGAGACCATGCTGGTGGAGCCGGACCAGGCCGCGATGCGGGCGATCGCGGCGCTGGTCGAGGCCGGACGGGTGCGGGTCGAGGTCGCGGCGGTGCTGCCGCTGGAGGAGGCGGCGAAGGCGCACGAACTGGGCGAGACCGGCCGCACCGCCGGCAAGATCGTTCTGACCGTCCCCCACTAGGGACGGCGCCCTCCGCCGGGACGCCCCCGCGGCTCCCGGCGGAGGGCGCCCTGTTCATGGTCATTGCTTTGTTTCGCCGTAGGGATCGCTCTAATTGACCGGGCGAAGGTAAAAAACTCATCGGTCTGTCGGTGCCGGCGTCTATACAAGGGGTATGAGCGACAAGCCGACGAGCGAGGACTTCCTCCGACTGGCTGATCCGATGCGGCGCGAGCTGCTGGCGCACTGCTACCGCATGATGGGGTCGGTGCACGACGCCGAGGATCTCGTCCAGGAGACCTACCTGCGGGCGTGGCGGGCCTACGACGGCTTCGAGGGGCGTTCCTCGCTGCGTACGTGGCTCTACCGCATCGCCACCACCACCTGCCTGACCGCGCTCGAGAGCCGGGGCAGGAGGCCGTTGCCGACCGGGCTCGGCGCGCCCAGCACCGAGGCCACGGCTCCTCTGGTGCAGGACACCGAGATGCCGTGGCTGGAGCCGGTGCCCGACGCGCTGGCCGGCGCGGGCGCGGGCGCCGACGACCCGGCCGCTATCGTGACCTCGCGCGAGAGCATCAGGCTCGCGCTGATCGCCGCGCTGCAGCACCTGCCTCCCCGGCAGCGCGCGGTGCTGATCCTGCGTGACGTGCTCAGGTGGAAGGCCGTCGAGGTCGCCGAGGCCGTCGGCGTGTCCACCGCGGCCGTCAACAGCATCCTGCAGCGGGCCCGGGCCCAGCTCAACGAGGTGTCGCCGAGCATGGACGACCCGGTGGAGCCGCTGAGCGAGGAGCAGCGGGCCCAGCTCGACCGCTATGTCGCCGCGTTCGAGAGCTACGACATCGACAGCCTGGTGGACATGTTCACCAAGGACGCGATCTGGGAGATGCCGCCGTTCGTCGGCTGGTATCAGGGGCCGGAGACGATCGTCGAGCTCATCAAGGTGCAGTGTCCCGCCAAGCGCGCGGGCGACCTCAAGCTGGTTCCGATCGCCGCCAACGGGCAGCCGGCCTTCGCCATGTACCACCTGGAGGACGACGTCTACAAGCAGTTCTCGATCATGGTGCCGACGTTCTCCGAGGGCCGGATCCGCCACGTCGGCATGTTCTTCGAGGAGAAGCTGTTCGAGACCTTCGAGCTGCCGTCGACGCTGGAGGCTTCCCCGACAAAGTAGAACGCGTTACAGTCGCGCCAGAGCATCGTTCTGGAGGCGACTGTGGGCACACCTGTGATCGTCGAAGCCGTTCGCACCCCCATCGGCAAGCGGGCGGGCCTGCTCGCCGAGCTCAAGCCGCAACAGGTTCTCGCCACCGCGCTCAACGGGCTCGTCCAGCGGTCGGGGATCGATCCGGCGGCGGTCGACCAGGTGTTCGCCGGGTGCGTGACCCAGGCCGGCGAGCAGGGCGGTCACGTCGGGCGGCATTCGTGGCTCTATGCCGGGCTGCCGTACCAGACCGGGGTCACCACAGTGGACGCGCAGTGCGGGTCGTCGCAGCAGGCCGTGCACCTGGCGGCGGCGCTGATCGGCGCGGGCGTCATCGAGGTCGGCATCGGGTGCGGCGTCGAGGTGATGAGCCGGGCGCCGCTCGGTAGCAACGTGCTGCCCGCCAAACCCAGGCCCGACGACTGGAACATCGACCTGCCCGACCAGTTCACCGCGGCCGAGCGGATCGCGAAGCGGCGCGGACTGACGCGCGAGCGGCTCGACTGGTTCGGGGCGCGCTCGCAGCGGCTGGCCGCCAAGGCGTGGGCCGACGGCCGGTTCGAGCGGGAGATCGTGCCGGTCGGCGACGTCCGCAGGGATCAGGGGCTGCGCGAGACCACCGTGGAGGTGCTGGGCACGCTCAAGCCGGTGAGAGAGGGCGCGCTGCACACCGCCGGCACGTCGTCGCAGATCTCCGACGGCGCCGCGGCCGTACTGGTGATGAGCGAGCAGGCGGCGCGGCGGCACGGGCTGCGGCCCCGGGCGCGGATTTTGGCGCAGACGCTGGTCGGGGCGGAGCCGTACTATCACTTGGACGGCCCGGTCGAGGCGACGGCCAAGGTGCTGACGGCGGCCGGGATGACCATCGGTGACATCGACAGGTTCGAGGTGAACGAGGCGTTCGCGTCGGTCGTGCTGTCGTGGGCGAGCGTGCACGAGCCCGACCTGGACCGCGTAAACGTCAGCGGCGGCGCGATCGCGCTCGGCCACCCCGTGGGCGCCACGGGCGCGCGGCTGATCACCACGGCCCTGCACGAGCTGGAGCGCTCGGACGCGGCGACCGCGCTGGTCACGATGTGTGCGGGCGGGGCGCTGGCCACGGCCACGATCCTGGAGCGAATCAACTGATCGGGGAGAGTCGTTTGAAGAGCAGACGCAGGCCGTACGCGCAGCAGCGCCCGCAGGACCTCGGCGGCGGGGTGTGGAGCGTGCCGGTGCCGATCCCCGGCAACCCGCTCGGCTACACGCTCGTCTACGCCGTGGAGTCGCCTAAGGGCCCCGTGCTGGTCGACGCCGGGTGGAACCATCCGGAGGCATGGGAGGCGCTCAGCGGCGGCCTCGCGGCGCTCGGGATCGACGTGAGCACGGTGAGCGGGGTGGTCGTCACCCATTTCCATCCCGACCACGCCGGGCTCGCCGGTCAGGTCAAGGAGGTCTCCGGCGCCTGGATCGCCATGCACGAGAGCGACGCGGCACTGGTCAGGCTGATGCACGAGTACGCCGCCAGCGAGCACGCGAGCTTCCAGACCGACATGCTCAGGCGGGCGGGGGCCGACCCCGGCGAGGCCCGGGAGGCGGTGAGCCGGCCGACGCCGCCCGCCAGGCCCGACCGCGAGCTGCGCGACGGCGACCTGGTGGACCTGCCGGGACGCAAGCTGCGGGCCGTGCACACGCCCGGCCACACCCCCGGGCACATCTGCCTGCACCTGGAGGACGCCGACCGGCTGTTCACCGGCGACCACGTGCTGCCGGACATCACCCCACACATCGGCATCTATCCGTACGACCGCGACGACGTCGACCCGCTGGGCGACTTCCTGGACTCACTGGACCGTGTCGGCGAACTCGGCCCCCTCGACGCCCTGCCCGCTCATGAATGGATATTTCCGGATGTGGCAGCACGCGCCGCCGAGATCCGCCACCATCACGAGGAGAAGCTCGACCGGCTGCGCGTCCTCCTTGCTCAGCGGCCGGAACCGCTGACCATCTGGGAGGTCGCCGCGATGATGACGTGGAACAGGCCGTGGGACGATCTGTCCCCCACGTTGCGGGCCATGGCGGCCGGGGAAGCCGCGGCCCACCTGCGCGCTCTGGAGGCCAGGAGCGGGGTCCGCCGCATATCGGGGGTCGATCCGGTGCGCTTCCAGGCCCTAGACTCCTAGACATCCGATGTCTAGGGAGAAGAGCGTGGCGGTCACCGACGCAGCCATCGACAAGATCAAGCAAATGATCGTCTCGGGCGAGCTGGCCCCGGGCGATCGGCTGCCCAAGGAGGCCGACCTGGCCGAACGGCTCGGCCTCTCGCGCAACTCGCTACGCGAGGCCGTGCGTGCGCTGTCCCTGATCAACGTGCTGGACGTGCGTCAGGGCGACGGCACGTACGTCACCAGCCTGGAGCCGCGCCTGCTGCTCGACACCATGTCGTTCGTGCTCGACCTGCACCGCGACGACACGGTGCTGCAGTTCTTCGAGGTGCGCCGCATCCTGGAGCCGGCCGCGACGGCGATGGCCACCAAGCTGATGAGCGACGAGGAGATCGACGAGCTACGCGTGATCCTGGAGTCGCTGCCCGCCGAGCCCACGGTGGAGGAGCTGGTGGCCAACGATCTGCGCTTCCACCAGCGGATCGCGCAGGGCTCCGGCAACACGGTGCTGTGCTCGTTCATCGAGAGCCTGTCAGGTCCGACCACTCGCGCCAGGATCTGGCGAGGGCTCACCCAGGAAGGCGCGATGGACAAGACCCGCGAGCAGCACACCGCGATCTACGAGGCCATCGCCGCCCGCCAGGCCGACGTCGCCCGCTCCTGGGCGACCGTGCACGTGGCGGGCGTGGAGTCGTGGCTGCGCAAGGCCCTGGAGCTGGACTGATCACCAGAGGTAGGCGCCGCCGGTCATCGGGACGCAGGACCTCCGGCATGCGGACCGCGATCCTCCGTGAACGCGCCCTTCACCAGGTTGAACGAGATCGGCGGGAGCACGGTCGTGAGCCGGTCGCCGTCGATCGCCGCCCCGGCGAGGGCGCGCGGCTCCACGCGCCGCGGCTCGCGCTCGGTGTTGCGCGCGCTCGTGTCGTCGTCGGCGACCGTGACGTGCGAGATCCCGGTCGCCCGCGGCAGGCCGCGCAGGTCGATCTCGATCGGGAGCGGCCGGTCGCCGCGGTTCACCGCGAAGACGGACAGCTCACCGTCGTCGAGCGTGGCGGCGGCGGCCAGCACGGGCACCTCGCCGTAGCGCTCGGTCGCCATGGCCGGGGCCGTGGCCTGCACGCGCAGCACCCGGCCGCGGGCGTGGGCGGCGGTCAGCGCGAACGGGTGGAAGATCGTCTGCCGCCAGGCGGGTCCGCCGGGCTCGGTGCGGATCGGGGCGATCACGTTGGCGAGCTGCGCCTGGCACGCGATGCCGACGCGGTCGGCGTGGTTGAGCAAGGTGATGAGCAGGCTGCCGACGACGGCGGCGGCGGCCGCGTCGTACTCCTCCTCGATGATGCGCGGCGCGTGCGCCCAGTCGAGGCTGTTCTCGCCGCCGAACAGGCTGTGCGACCAGACGTTCCACTCGTCGAAGGAGACCTTGAGCCGCTTGCGGCTGCCGAGCTTGGCGGCCACGTGGTCGGCCGTGGCGATCACGCCCTCGATCTGCTGCTCCATCTCCACGGCTGAGGCCAGATAGCTCGCCCGGTCTCCGGACACCGCGTCGTAGTAGGCGTGGGCGGAGATGTAGTCGACCTGGTCGTAGCAGTGCTCCAGCACCGTCGCCTCCCACGACCCGTACGTCGGCATGCGCACGCTGGAGCTGCCGCAGGCCACGAGCTCGATGCCCGGGTCCACCCGGCGCATGGCCTTGGCGGTCTCGAACGCGAGCCGGCCGTACTCCTCCGCGGTCTTCCCGCCGATCTGCCAGGGCCCGTCCATCTCGTTGCCGAGGCACCAGACCTTGATCCCGTACGGCTCCCGCACACCGTGCTTGATCCGCAGGTCCGACCAGCGGGTGCCACCCGGGTAGTTGGTGTATTCGATCAGGTCACGAGCCTCGCGCACGCCCCTGGTGCCCAGGTTGACCGCCATCACCGGCTCCGCGCCGACCGCGCCCAGCCAGGTCATGAACTCGCCGAGGCCGAACGCGTTCGTCTCGATCTGCCGCCACGCCAGATCGAGCCGGGTGGGCCGCTCGGCGGCCGGGCCGACGCCGTCCTCCCATTCGTAGTTGGACACGAAGTTGCCGCCCGGGTAACGCACGGCTGTCACGCCCATCTCCCGCGCCAGCTCGACGACGTCGCGGCGCAGGCCGTCCGCGTCGGCCTCCGGATGGCCGGGCTCGTACACGCCGGTGTAGACGCACCGCCCCATGTGCTCGACGAACGAGCCGAACAGCCGCCGTTCCACCGGTCCGACCTCGAACGCCGGATCGAGCGTGAGCTTGGCGGAATCCATGGGCAGTCCTCCTTGGCGCGGCAGGCTTCTGGCCCATACATACATCGTTGTATTCAACGTTGTAAAGAAGTGCGTACACTTTCTCGTCATGGACAGACCTCGCGTCGGCCTCAAGGACGTGGCCCGGCTGGCCGGCGTCTCGGTGAAGACCGTCTCCAACGTGGTCAACGGCTACGTACACGTCACCCCGGGCACCAAGGCCCGGGTGGAGGCGGCGATCAAGGAGCTCAACTACCGGCCCAACCTGTCGGCCAGGAACCTGCGGCAGGGCCGTACCGGGATCATCGCGCTGGCGGTGCCCGAGCTGGACATCCCGTACTTCGCGGAGCTGGCCAGGCTCGTCGTGGCGGCCGCCGAGGAACACGGGCTGACGGTGCTCATCGACCAGACCGGCGCGTCACGGGAGCGCGAGCAGCTCGTCGCCGAGGGCTTCCGCGCCCACCTCATCGACGGCGTGATCTTCAGCCCGCTCGCCCTGACGCCCGAGGACCTGGCCGCCCGCATGGACGACACGCCGATGGTGCTGCTGGGCGAGCGTGTGTACGAGGGTCCGGCCGACCACATCGTCGTGGACAACGTGGCGGCCGCGAAGGAGGCCACCCTGCACCTGGCCGCGCTCGGCCGCCGCCGCATCGCCGCCATCGGCGCCCAGGACGACGTCGCGGCCGAGACGTCCCGGCTGCGGCTGGCGGGCTACCTGGAGGCGCTCGCCGAGGCGGGGCTTCCGGCCGACGACCGGCTGGTGGTGCCCGTGGAGGCGTACCACCGGGCGGACGGGGCCCGCGCCATGGCCGAGCTGCTCGACTCCGGCGCCGCGCCCGACGCGGCCTTCTGCTTCAACGACCTGCTGGCCCTGGGTGCGCTGCGGACGCTGCTGGAGCGGGGCCGCTCCGTCCCGGGGGACGTGGCGCTGGCGGGCTTCGACGACATCGAGGACGGCAGGTACGCCACCCCCACCCTGACCACGATCTCGCCCGACAAGCAGGCGATCGCCCGCCAGGCGGTGGACCTGCTGGCGGACCGCATGGTCAAGGGCTCGCAGGTGGAGGCCAGGGAGATCCGGGTGCCGTACCGGCTCGTGGTGAGGGAGAGCACCGGCGGGTAGTACCCGGGGCGTGTCCGACAAACTCGAGCGCTATCGGAGCAAACGCGACCCCACCCGCACCCCTGAGCCCGTCCCCGAGGAGACCCCGTCCGCCGGGGACGGCAACGCGTTCGTCATCCAGGAGCACCACGCCCGCTCCCTGCACTGGGACCTGCGCCTGGAACGCGACGGCGTCCTGGTCTCCTGGGCCGTCCCCAAGGGCCTGCCCGCCGACCCGAAGACCAACCACCTGGCCGTGCACACCGAGGACCACCCGATGGAGTACCTCACCTTCCACGGCGAGATCCCCAAGGGCGAGTACGGCGGCGGCACCATGACGGTCTGGGACACCGGCACGTACGAGACGGAGAAGTGGTCGGACCGTGAGGTCAAGGTCGTCCTGCACGGCGGGCGCGCCTCCGGCCGGTTCGTGCTGTTCCAGACGCGCGGCAAGAACTGGATGATCCACCGCATGGACGCCCCCGTCCACGAGCCCTTCCCCGCCATCGACCCCATGCTCCCGACGGAACGAGCCAAGCCCCCGAAGGACGCCTCCGCGTACGCCTTCGAGTTCGCGTGGGGCGGCCGCCGCCTCCTGGTCCCCATCGCGGGCGGCCGCACGGACGCGGCCCGCGAGCATCCGTGGCTGCGGGGGCTGGCGCAGTCGTTCGGCAGCCGTACGGCGGTGCTGGACGGGGAGGTCGCCACGCTCGGCGGGGCGGAGATCCTGGTGTTCTACGACCTCCTGTACGACGACGGGCACTCGCTGGTCGAGGAGCCTTTCGCGGCACGCCGGACAGCCCTGGAGTCGCTCGGCCTGTCGGGCGCCCGCTGGCAGACCGCCCCGTCCTGGCCCGGGGAGGCGGGGCCGGTGCGGCAGGCGGCCAGGGAACAGGGGTTGCCGGGGGTGGTGGCCAAACGCCTCGACTCGCCGTACGAGCCGGGTCCGTCCAAGTCCTGGCTGTTCATCCCCTCTTGATCCGATCGATCGGCGATGACTTCATCGCAGGGTCGTTCTCCATGCGGGCACGCGAGCGCTCCCTTCGGCGACCGGATGGGAGCCAGGCCTGTGAGCGTTGCAGGAGGTCGGGTAGGGGATACTCGTCTGATGTTCATGACGGAAATCACCCCCGCAGAGGATTCGCTGGGGGCCGAGTTGCTCGCCCTGCAGAAGGCCGCGTACGCCGTCGAAGCCGAGATCATCGGGGATGATCGCATCCCGCCCCTGCACGAGAGCCTGGCCGACCTGCGAGCGCAGCCGCTGCGCTGGCTCGGTGCCGTGGACGAGGACGGGCGGTTGGCGGGGGCCGTGGCGTGGGAGGAGACGGCCGGCGAGGTGGACGTCAACCGGCTCGTCGTGCATCCTGGCGCGCTGCGGCGCGGAATCGGGCGGGCACTGGTCAAGGAGGTCCTGGCCCGGGCGGGCGCGCGCAGGGTCGTGGTCTCCACCGGGCGGGACAACACTCCCGCGCGGACGCTGTACGAGCGGCTCGGGTTCGCGCTGGTCGGTGAGGCCGAGGTGATTCCCGGCCTGTGGATCGCCCATTACGCCCTTCCGGCCTGACTCGGCCCACCCCCCGGATTGCCGCGACAGGCCCCGGTCACACGTCCGCCGTCCCACGCCCCAGCCGTGCGACGGCCTGCGCCGCACGGCGTCGTGGTCTCAGCCCGCCTGGGACAGCAGCCCTTCGGCCGACAGTTCCTCCCAGAGCGCCTCAGGGACGGGGCTGGACCACAGGGTGGCGTTCGCGGTGACCTCCTCCGGCGTACGCGCGCCCAGGACGACGGTGGCGACGGCCGGGTGACGCAACGGGAACGCCATGGCGGCCTGGGGCAGCGAGACACCGTGGCGTTCGCAGACGTCGGCGATCCGCGTGGCCCGCTCCACCAGCGGCGCCGGCGCCGGCTGGTAGTCGTACGTGCCCGACGGCTTGGGCGTGGCCAGGATGCCGCTGTTGAAGACGCCGGCCGCCAGGACCTTGACGCCACGCTCCACGCACGCGTCCAGAAGCGGCAGGCCGGACTGGTCGAGCAGGGTGTAGCGGCCCGCGAGCATGACGACGTCGATGTCGGTCTCCTCGACGAAGCGCAGCGGCACCTGCCACTGGTTCATACCGAGGCCGATCGCCCGCACCACGCCCTCGGCCCGCAGCTCGGCCAGCGCCGGGTACGCCTCCGCGAGCGCCTGCTCCACGTGGTCGTCGGGGTCGTGGATGAGCGCGATGTGGACGGCCGGCAGGCCCAGCCGGTCCAGGGACTCCTCCAGGGACCTGCGTACGCCCTCGCGTGAGAAGTCCCACACCCGCCGCAGCTCGGCGGGCACGTCGAAGCCCTCCTGGTCGCGGCCGGACGGGGACGGCGAGGGCACGAGCAGGCGGCCGACCTTCGTCGACAGGACGTAGCCGGAGCGGTCTGCGAGAGCCGCGCCGAGGCGGCGCTCCGACAGGCCCAGACCGTAGTGCGGCGCCGTGTCGAACAGGCGCACGCCGCTCTCCCACGCCGCGTCGACGGTGGCGCGGGCCTGCTCGTCGGTCACCTTCTGGAACAGGTTGCCGATCGGGGCGGCGCCGAACCCGTGCCGGGGCAGCTCGATCACACCACACCTCGCGAACACCGCATCAATCTTGTGCCTTTCCGCCCGCGATCCGGCTGATCATCAGTGCCACGAGGATGATGCCGCCGTAGATCACCGGCTGCCAGAAGCCGGAGACGCCGATGAGCGTCAGGATGTTCTGCACCAGGCCGATCACCAGCACGCCGGTGAGCGCGCCGAGGATCGTGCCCTTGCCGCCGTCCATGCTGACGCCGCCGATGACGGCCGCGGCGAACACCATGAAGATCCAGCCGACGCCCATGTTGTTGCCGATGGCGCCCAGGCGCCCGGTCTCCAGGAGGCCGGCGAGCGCGGCCAGCGTCCCGCCCACGATGAACACGCCGTACAGCACCCGGTCCACGCGGATGCCGGCGGCGCGGGCGGCGTCGATGTTGCCGCCGATCGCGTACAGCGAGCGGCCGATCCGGAAGTATCCGAGTCCGAAGATCCCGACCGCGAACAGCACCCCGGCGATCCAGATGGCCGCAGGCAGTCCGAGCCACGTGGCGCTGCCCAGGTAGTTGATCGAGTCGGGCAGTTGGAACAGCGTCTTGCCCTCGGTCGGGCCCAGCAGGAGCCCGTGCACGATGATCAGCATGGCCAGCGTGACGATGAACGCCGACAGCTGGAACCTGATGATCAGGAAGCCGTTGAAGGCGCCGATCGCCGCGCCGATCAGCAGCGCGAGCGGGATCACCAGCGCCCCGGGCAGCCCGATCCCGAACCCGCCGGCCGACACCGGGATCACCAGCATCACCGCGATGGCGGGAGCGGTGCCGACCGTCGACTCCAGCGACAGGTCGAACTTCCCGGCGATCAGGATCATGGCCTCGGCCAGCACGAGCAGCGAAATCGCCGCCTGCTGCTGGAGCACGTTCGTCAGGTTGCCCGGGGTCAGGAAGGTCGGGTCCAGGAACGAGCCCACGATGAGGAGGATCACGATCACCGGAACGAGCGTCAGGTCACGAAACCTGGCCAGGCGTACCCGAGGAACCGGTGCGGTCAAAGTGGTCAATCTTCTATGCCTTCCATCACGGCCACGAGCTCGTGGTCCCTCCAGCCACGCGGCACGTCCTTGACGACCCTGCCGTGGAACATCACCAGCACCCGATCGCAGATCCGCAGATCGTCGAGCTCGTCGGAGACCACCACGGCCCCGGCTCCCCGCTCGACCGCGTCCTCGACGGCGCCGAGCAGGGCCTGTTTGGCCTTGACGTCGACGCCGGCGGTCGGGTTGATCACGACCAGCACCGTCGGGTCGTCCACGAGCGCCCGCGCGAACACCACCTTCTGGGCGTTACCGCCGGACAGGTCGCCGACGGGCTGATCGGGCCCTTCGGTCTTGATATCCAGTCCTTCGATCATCTCTTCGGCCTTGGCCCGGCGGCGTGAGGGCGACACGATGCCGTAGCGGCCCAGCTTGCGGGCGATCGGGAACGTGGCGTTCTCGCCCACGGAGAGCAACGGGACGAAGCCCTCGTGGTGCCGGTCTTCGGGCACGAACCCGAGCCCAGCCTTCATGGCGGACGGCACGTCGCCCGGCCTGACCCGCGTGCCGTTGACCGTGACCGTGCCGGAGTCCGCCCTGCGCAGCCCGACCAGGGTCTCGGCCAGCCCGACCTTGCCGCTGCTCGCGGAGCCGGCCAGGCCCACGATCTCGCCGGATTTAACCGAAATATCAACATCTGCGTATCGGCTGCCGAGTGACAGGCTCTCGCCGCTCAGCACCACCCGGTCGCCGGGCGTCCGCGAGCGCGACTCGTACGCGGCCGTCGCCTCGCCGGTCATCGCGGCCACCAGCTCGTCGTGCGGCAGGTCGGCCACCGGCTTGGTCATGATGTGGCGGGCGTCGCGGAAGACCGTGACGCTCTGGCAGATCTCGTAGACCTCGTCGAGATGGTGCGAGATGTACATCATCGTGACGCCCTGCTCGCGCAGCGAGCGCATGCGGGCGAACAACCGCTCGATGGCCGGCCCGTCGAGCCGCGCGGTGGGCTCGTCGAGGATGATGAACCTGGCCCCGAACGACAGCGCGCGGGCGATCTCCACGAGCTGGCGCTGCTCGACGCTCAGGTCCCCGGCCAGCGCCTGCGCGTCGACGTCCACCTCGTACGTGTCCAGCAGCTCGCGTGCCCTGACCCGCAGCGCGCGCCAGTTGATCGGCCCGCCCTTCTCCGTCTGACGGTTGAGGAAGAGGTTCTCCGCGACCGTCAGCGCCGGGATGATCGTGGACTTCTGGTAGACGCACGCGACGCGCTGCCGCCAGGCGTCGCGGTCGGCGAGGGCGGGCGCCGCCTCCCCGGAGAACAGCACCTCGCCCTCGTCAGGCCGCTGGAGCCCGGTGAGGATCGACACCAGGGTGGACTTCCCGGCGCCGTTCCGGCCGACGAGCGCGTGGGTCTCGCCCTCGGCGATCGCGATCTTCGCGCCGTTGAGCGCGACGGTCGGGCCGAAGCGCTTGACGACGTTTCGGGCTTCAACGTGAATGTTCATTACTTGACCTGGTTACCCCAGAGGCTCTTGTCGTCCACGTTCTCCTTTGTCACGAGCGGCGCGGGGAGCTGGTCCTCCAGGCCGTTCGGGAGCTGGATGATGGTGCTTTCGTGGTCCGTCGGGCCCGGCTTGAACGTCTTGCCCTCCAGCGCGGCCTTGGCGTAGTAGAGCGCGTACTTGGCGTAGAGGTCGGCCGGCTGCGACACCGTGGCGTCGATCTCGCCCTTGCGGATGGCTTCGTACTCCTGCGGGATGCCGTCGTTGGACACCACGAAGATGTGCTTGGAGTCGGTCGGCGGGACGAGCAGGTTCTTCTGCTTCAGCGTCTGCAGCGTCGGGGCCAGGTGGACGCCGCCCGCGTGCATGTAGATGCCCTTGATGTCAGGGTTCTGCTCCAGACGGGTCTGCAGCATGGACGCGGCCTTGCTGCCCTCCCACTCGGTCGGCTCGCTGAACACCGTGATCCCGGGGAACTTGCTCTTCATGCACTCCAGGAACGCCTCCGACCTGTCACGGCCGTTGATCGAGCTGAGCGAGCCCTGGAGCTGCACGACCTTGCCCTTGCCGCCGAGCTTCTCGCCGAGGAACTCGCACGCCTTGGTGCCGTACGCGCGGTTGTCGGCGCGTACGACCATGTAGACCTTGCCCTTGTCCGGCCGGGTGTCGACGGTCACGACGGGGATCTTCTTGTTCTCGAGCTGCTGCAGGGTGTTGGCGATGGCGCCGGTGTCCTGCGGGGCCATGACGATCGCCTTGGCGCCCTGGCCGGTCAGCGCCTGCACGTTGTTGACCAGCTTGGACACGTCGTTCTGCGAGTTCGTGGCGGGCATGAGCTCCACCTTGAGCTCGCCGGCCATCTGGGGGACGTACTTGATGTAGGAGTTCCAGAAGTCTGAGTCGGCCCTGGGATGGTCGATGCCGACCTTCCCGCCGCCTTCAGCCGCCGTCGTCGTCGTCCCTGAGCCACATGCGGTGACGATCGCCATGAGGGCCGCGCCCGCGACCACCCGTCCGAACTTCATGGGGGGTTACCTTCCTTAGTTGACTGGCCGGAGCCGAAGCCCCTGCATTCCACCGTCGACCGCGAGTGCGGTCCCGGTGGTCGCACCGGCCTCGGGGCTGGCGAGGTAGACGATCGCCGCGGCGACCTCATCCGCGCTGACCAGGCGGCCCATCGGCTGCCTGGCGTTGAGCGCCGCCCGCTCCGCCTCCGGATCCGGGGCGGAGTCGAGCAACCTGGTGACCCACGGGGTGTCCGCGGTGCCCGGGTTGACGCAGTTGACGCGGATGCCCTCGTGAATGTGGTCCGCGGCCATCGCCAGCGTCAACGACAACACCGCACCCTTGGTCGCGCTGTAGAGCGCCCGGCTGGGCAGGCCCGCCGTGGCCGCGATCGAGCAGGTGTTGACGATGGCGGCGTGCTCGGACCTCCGCAGGTACGGCAGCGCCGCCCGGGCCACCCGGACCATGCCGAACACGTTGACGTCGAACACCTTCTGCCACTCAGCGTCAGAGTTTTCCTCGATCGTCCCCTGCGCCCCGATGCCCGCATTGTTGACCAGCACGTCGATGCCGCCCAGCCGCTCGGCGGCCTCGGCCACCGCGGCGCGCACCCCGGCGTCGTCGGTGACGTCCACCTTGATCCCGATGAACGGCTCGTCCGGGGGATGGAGGTCGAGGCAGGCCACCTGCATGCCGCGCTCGGCGAGGAGGGTGGCCGCGGCCAGGCCGATGCCGGAGCCACCTCCGGTCACGACCGCTTTCAGCCTCATGCGTCCCTCCAGACCTCTCCGCCGGGGTAGGCGTGGGCGGCGATCGACGACGGGTGCATCTCCGAGCTGAAACCTGGCGCGGTCGGGGCGGTGTAGCGGCCGTCGCGGATGACGACCGGGTCGGTGAAGTGCTCGTGCAGGTGGTCGACGTATTCGATCACGCGGCCGTCCATCGTCCCGGTGATCGCCACATAGTCGAACATCGACAGGTGCTGCACCAGCTCGCACAGTCCGACACCGCCCGCGTGCGGGCACACGGGGATCCCGAACTTGGCCGCGAGCAGCAGGATCGCCAGGTTCTCGTTGACCCCGCCGACGCGGGCGGCGTCGATCTGCAGGTAGGAGATGGCGTTCGCCTGCAGCAGCTGCTTGAACACGATGCGGTTCTGCACGTGCTCACCGGTGGCCACCGGGATCGGGTCGATGCCCCTGGCGATGGCGGCGTGACCGAGCACGTCGTCCGGGCTGGTCGGCTCCTCGACCCAGTGCGGGTTGAACTCGCGCAACGCGTTGATCCACTCGATGCCCGAGCCGACGTCCCAACGCTGATTGGCGTCGATGGCGATCGGGTAGTCGGGCCCGCAGACCTCCCTGGCGACCCGGAAGCGCCGCCGGTCGTCGTCGAGGTCGGCCCCGACCTTGAGCTTGATCTGCCCGAACCCCTGGTCGAGGGCCTCCTTGCAGAGCCGCCGCAGCTTCTCGTCGTCGTAGCCGAGCCAGCCCGGAGAGGTCGTGTACGCCGGATAGCCGGTGTCGAGCAGCCGTGCGATCCGCTCCGCCTTCCCCGGCTCCGCGTTCCACAGGATCTCCAGTGCCTCGTCCCGGGTCAGCGCGTCGCTCAGGTAGCGGAAGTCGATGAGGTCGACGATCTCCTCGGCGGACATCTCGGACAACAGCCGCCACAACGGCTTGCCCGCCCGCTTCGCCTTGAGATCCCACAGGGCGTTGACCACGGCGGAGATCGCCATGTGCATGACGCCCTTCTCCGGCCCCAGCCACCGCAGCTGCGAGTCGTTGACCAGGTCCTTGTACAGGGTGCCGAGGTCCTCGACGTCCTTGCCCAGCACGTACGGTTCGAGCGCGCTGATGGCGGTCGTCTGGATGTCGTTGCCGCGCCCGATCGTGAACGCGAACCCGTGCCCTTCGAACCCGTCGTCGGTCTTGAGCACGACATAGGCCGCGGAGTAGTCGGGATCCGGGTTCATCGCGTCGGAGCCGTCGAGCTCGCGCGAGGTCGGAAACCGCACGTCGTGCGTCTCCATCCTGACGATCGTGTATGTGCCCGCTTCTCCGGTCATGCCTGCCCCACCGTCTGCCGCTGCCGCCCCAGTCCCTCGATCTCCAGCTCCATCACGTCACCGGCCCGGAGGTACGGCTGCCCCGGCATCCCCAACGCCACACCGGCCGGCGTGCCTGTGTTGATCACGTCACCCGGCTCCAGCACCATGAACTGGCTGAGATACCGAACGATCTCCGCGACCTCGAAGATCATGTTCTTGGTGTCGCCGTCCTGGCGGGTCTCACCGTTCACCCAGAGGCGCAGCGGCAGGTTCTGCGGGTCGCCCACCTCGTCCGCGGTCACCAGCCAAGGGCCGAGCGGGTTGAACGTCTCGCACGACTTACCCTTGTCCCACTGCCCGCCGCGCTCAAGCTGGAACTCACGCTCGGAGACGTCGTTGGAGATCGCGTAACCGGCGATCACCGCCAGCGCCTCCTCCTTGCCGTCCAGGTAGCGGGCCTCCTTGCCGATGACGATGGCCAGCTCCACCTCCCAGTCGGTCTTCACGCTGCCCCGGGGGACGAGCACCTCGTCGTACGGGCCAATCACGGTGTTGGGGGCCTTCATGAAGACGACGGGCTCGGCCGGCGGCTCCAAGCCGGACTCGGCGGCGTGGTCGCTGTAGTTCAGGCCGATGCAGACGATCTTGCCCGGCCGCGCGATGGGCGCGCCGATGCGCAGCCCCTCGGCGTCGACGACCGGCAGGTCGCCGCGCTCGAGCGCCTCACGGACGCGCGCCACTCCCCCGGAAGCGAGGAAAGCCCCGTCGATCTCGGGCTCTCCGATGTCGCGCAAGTTACCGGCGTCGTCCAATACTACCGGCCGCTCCTGTCCGACAGGTCCTACTCGCAGCAGCTTCACACCGCATCCTTCACTTATACATCGGATGTCTCGTCTCCCGATGCTCGTGCGATCGAACGGTACGTGTCAAGGGTGAGCAGGATGAAACATCCGATCCGTGACCTGGACATACCTCCCCAAAGAGGGAGGTGCAGGCCCTGTGAACCGATTTAACGACGTCGGTGACCGCAGGCACGCTGGAGAAATTCCTGGATGGAAAGACATCGGAGGTCGATCAGGCCACCATGGAGGCTCCTTGACGGTCGTACAGGGACGTAATAGAACACGTTTCAGTACGCTTTACCAAGCGCTTGATCAAGAGGGTGAATCGGGTGCACATCGACCTCGTCGACCGAGACCGCTACGCCACCGCCGGCCCACCACACGACCAGTTCGCCTGGCTGCGCGAGAACTCCCCCGTGCACTGGCACGAGGGGGAACCCGGCTTCTGGGCCGTCACCCGCTACGAGGACGTCGTCCACGTCTCACGCCACTCCGACCTCTTCTCCTCGCACCGTAAGCTCGCCCTGTTCGAGGAGCTGTCCGAGGAGCAGATCGCGCTCCAGCGGCTCATGATGCTCAACCAGGACCCGCCGGAGCACACGCGCCGCCGCTCCCTGGTCAACCGGGGCTTCACTCCGCGCACGATCGGCGCCCTGGAGCAACACATCCGCGACATCTGCGACGACCTCCTCGACAAGTGCTCGGGCGAGATCGACTTCGTCACCGAGGTCGCCGCGCCCCTGCCCCTCTACGTGATCTGCGAGCTGCTCGGCGCGCCCGTGTCCGACCGCGACAAGCTGTTCGCCTGGTCCAACCGCATGATCGGCTCCCAGGACCCCGACTACGCCTCCAGCCCCGAGGAGGGCTCCGGGGCCGCGATGGAGGTCTACGCGTACGCCAACCAGCTGGCGGCGCAGCGCAAGGCCAACCCGCAGAAGGACATCGTCACCAAGCTCCTGCAGCCCGACGAGAACGGCGAGACGCTCGACGAGAACGAATTCGACCTCTTCATCCTCCTCCTGGTGGTCGCCGGCAACGAGACCACCCGCAACGCGGCCTCCGGCGGCATGCTCACCCTCTTCGAACACCCCGACCAGTGGGACCGCCTCGTCGCCGAGCCCACGCTGGCCACGACCGCCGCCGACGAGATCGTCCGCTGGGTCTCCCCGGTCAACCTGTTCCGCCGCACCTCCACGAAGGACCAGGTGCTGGGCGGACAGCCGATCAAGGCCGGCGACAAGGTCGTGGTCTTCTACGGCTCCGCCAACCGCGACACCTCCGTCTTCCCGAACGCCGAGGTCTTCGACGTCGGACGCAACCCGAACCCGCACATCGGCTTCGGAGGCGGCGGTGCCCACTTCTGCCTGGGCAACCACCTCGCCAAGCTGGAACTCCGCATCCTGTTCGAACAACTGGCCCGCCGCCACCCCCACCTCCGGCAGTCCGGCCCGGCCCGGCGGCTGCGCTCGAACTTCATCAGCGGCATCAAGGAGCTGCCCGTCACCCTCGGCTGAGTCCTCCCCTAGGTGGTTGGCATTCTCCGCCTCCTCTAGGTGGGTGGCTAAGTGGGTGGCGCTCTCCGTCCGCGATCAGTCGACCAACGCGCTCAGGACATACGCCCGCGTGGTGGATCTCCGTCGCGGACGGGCCCGGCTCGCCTGGAGCGCAGCACCGATGCGTGGGGCTTGTCCCGGCTCACGCCGACGAACACGACCACACGACTCGTACACCGAGCCATCGCGACATGCGCGGCAATCGGCACGGCGAAAGACAGTGGGCGGACCACGACGCATGCGGATCGCCTACCACTGGTGGGGATGGCGTGGCCGGCCTCGAACGGCGGGTTCGAAGGGGGATCTGCGGCGGGCGGCGCGGATCTGGCGGAGGATGCGGGTCATGCCCTCGGGGCCGGGTTGCCAGCCCCGCTCCATCAACGCATTGGCCACGTGATGGAGGAGGTCGGCGATCTGGCCGGGGATGACGTCTCTCCGGACGGCGATCACTCGCCAGCCACGCCGCCGCAGCTCCTCCCGGCGGTCCACGTCGCGTTGCTGGTCGGTGAGCGAGGTGTGGTGCTCCTGGCCGTCGTACTCGACCGCGACCTTGAAGTCCGCCCAGCCCAGGTCGAGCCGGGCGTACCGGTCCCCGCCCAGCTCGACCCTGATCTGGGTGGCGGGTCTGGGGAGGCCGCCCTCCACGAGGATCACCCGGAGCCAGCTCTCACGGGGAGAGGCGGCTCCGGGGTCGGCCGAACTGAGGGTGTCGCGCATGCGCCAGGTGTTGAGCGGGCGGTGCCACAACGCCTCCAGATCGACTCCCCGGCGGGCGAACTGGTCGAGGATGGCCACACCCTCCAGGCGCGGCAACCAGCGGGCGCAGTCGAGGGCCGTGCGTTCCATGGTGGTGATGCGGACGCCCTCATGCTTCGTGACGTCCTCGCCCGGCAGCGGCGCCACGTAGGTGACGCAGCCGGTGACCGCCAGGTGGCTGGGAGCGGTCAGCTCGATGGGCCAATCGTCCTGCGGGGACGGCAGGACGTCGAGGCCCCAGATGTACGCGGCCGTCTGACGGCAGGCGACGGCCTTGGGCACCGCCCGGGTTATTCGCCTGGCGCGATCGGTGAAGGCGGGGAGCTGGGGGTCGTGGTGGTCGATGAAGGATCGGGGCTGGTCGTTCATGGCCCCCAGGGTGCCGCCGGACGGGCAGCTCCGCCTCGGCGTGCTCGGCGAGCCAGATCCGCAGCGCGGCCGGATCGGTGAGCGCCTGCCGCACCTCCTCGAGCGGAGCCTGGATGTGGGCGCGAAGGATCATGGGCTCAGTCATGGTGTTCTCCTCCTGACGTTTCGATCTTGGGGTAGCAGGCGACGGCGAGCTTGAAGGCGTCGCCCTCGGCCCCGCCGTACCGCGTGAACAGGTCCTGCAGCATCGTCTGCAGCTCGGCCAGGAACTCCTGACGGCGCTCAGGAGGCACGTGGATCTCCCCTGACAGGCCGATGGAGGGCAGCTCGGGCGCGGTCCTGTCGAGGCCCGCGATGTCAGCCTGGACCTCCTCCATGAGGTCCAGCAGGTAGCCCAGGCTGAGCTCGTCACGGACCTTGCGCAGCCCGCCGATCCGGCCGACCAGGCGCGGCGACAGCCAGTACGAGCGGGCGCCGGCCTGGTAGATCCCCTCGGAGATCCCCCGCACTTTCCGCTCGGACACCTGATCCACCAGCCCGGCCTCCACCAGCCGTTTGACGTGGTAGTAGACCCGCTGCGGCGTCTGCCCGAGCCGCTCTGCGACCTCCGAGCAGGTACGCGGCTCGGCCAGCTGCCGCAACACCTCCACGCGCTGCGGCTTGAGCAGCGCCTCGGCCTGCCCGATCTCTTCCAGATACAGGACATCTCTCATTGCAAAAACAGTCTTTTACGTAAAAATCATTTTTGTCAATAGGGCATACGAGGACATGGCCTTGGACCGCATGGGAACAACGCCCAGTTGAGCGGCCAAGCCAGAACCACGGAGCCCGGTGCCCGTGCGCGCCGTAACGGCGGCGCGCCACTGACCGGTCAGCGGGCGTTCCCCTGGACAGACGCGAGCCCGCGGCGGCGGGTGGCGGACCACGGCAACGCGTAAAGGAAGAAGACCTTTACGGCCAGGAACTGTCCTGATCCGGGTCGCCGCCGTTGGTGAGGAGGCGGAGGTCGGACTCGACCATCATCGCGACGAGCTCGTCGAACGACACGTCCGGCTCCCACCCCAGCTGCACCCGCGCCTTCTTGGGATCCGCGCACAGCAGGTCCACCTCGGCGGGCCGGTGCAACGCCTGGTCGGTCACCACATGGCGTTCCCAGTCCAGCCCGGCGGCGCTGAAGGCGGCCTCCACCAGCTCCCGCACGGACTTCATCCGCCCGGTGCCGATCACGTAGTCCTCGGGGTTGCCGGCCTGGAGCATGAGGTGCATGGCCTTCACGTAGTCGCCCGCGAACCCCCAGTCCCGCCTGGCCTCCAGGTTGCCCAGCCGCAGCTCCGTGGCCAGCCCGAGCTTGATCCTGGCCACCCCGAGCGACACCTTCCTGGTGACGAACTCGGCGCCGCGGCGCGGCGACTCGTGGTTGAACAGGATCCCGGACACGGCGAACATGCCGTACGACTCGCGGTAGTTCTGGGTGAGGAAGTGCCCGTAGGCCTTGGCGACCCCGTACGGGGAGCGTGGATGGAACGCGGTGCGCTCGGTCTGCGGCGTCTCGCTGACCTGGCCGAACATCTCGGACGACGAAGCCTGATAGAAGCGGATCTGCCCGGACGGGGCACCGGTGCCCCCGCCCCGCGACACGCCCGAGCACACCCGGATCGCCTCCAGCATGCGCAGCACGCCCATCCCGGTCACCTCGGCCGTGAGCTCGGCCTGCTCCCAGGACATGGGGACGAACGAGATCGCACCCAGGTTGTACACCTCGTCAGGCTGAACCCGTTCCACGGCCGAGATCAGCGACCCCTGGTCCAGCAGGTCGCCCCGCACGACCTGAACGTCGGAGAGCAGCTTGCGCATCCGGGACACACGCGGGTTCGCCTGCCCCCGCGCCAGCCCCCAGACTTCGTAGCCCTGGTCGAGCAGGTGCTCCGCCAAGTAGGAACCGTCCTGGCCGGTGATGCCGGTGATCAGAGCGCGCCTGGCCAAGGGGTCCTCCAACGATCGCGAACACGTCCCTTTGGGACGGGAATGTACAGCTATGCGCCCAGAAAGAGCACCAAGCGACCTAGAACCTGTTCCACCGAACCACGCTCGGTTACAGTAACATCGCAGTTCGCACGGCCTTCTGTGACGAATGTGAACAATTCCAGGTGACCTACCGAATGGTAGCCTTCTCGGGCTAAGGTCAGCATTTACGATCTCACTCGGTGGAGAGGGGTGTCCGTGGGGGAGCGAACGCTGCGGATCGCGCTGCTGTCCTACCGCAGCAAGCCCACCTGTGGCGGCCAGGGTGTGTACCTCCGCCACCTGAGCCGCGAACTGGTCGCGCTCGGACACCACGTCGAGGTGTTCTCCGGCCAGCCCTACCCCGAACTGGACGAGGGCGTCATCCTGCGCGAGGTGCCCAGCCTGGACCTCTACCGCGACGAGGACCCGTTCAGGACGCCGAAGCTGGACGAATACCGCGACTGGATCGACTGGCTCGAGGTCGGCACGATGTGGACGGCGGGCTTCCCCGAGCCGCTGACGTTCACCCTGCGCGCCTACCGCGAGCTGAAGAAGCGGCTCGGCGACTTCGACGTCGTGCAGGACAACCAGACCCTCGGGTACGGCCTGCTCGGGATCAAGAAGCTGTTCCCCGTGGTCGGCACCATCCACCACCCGATCAGCGTGGACCGCCGCATCGAGCTGGAGGCCGCCACCGGCGCGAAGAGGCTGACCATGCGCCGCTGGTACGGGTTCGTGAAGATGCAGGCGCGCGTCGCGCCCCGGCTCAGCCCCATCCTGACCGTCAGCGAGTCGTCGCTGGCCGACATCCACCGCGACTTCAACGTCCCGCAGGCCAACATGCGGCTGATCCCGCTCGGCGTGGACACCCGCTACTTCCATCCGCGCCCCGGCATGCCCAGGCGCAAGGGCTCGATCGTGGCGGTGGCCAGCGCCGACTCGCCCATGAAGGGCGTCGCGACGCTGCTGCGCGCCGTGGCCAAGCTGGCCACCGAGCGCGACGTGCACCTCACCGTCGTCAGCAAGCCCACTCCCGGCGGCCCAACCGAGCAGCTCGTGCAGGAGCTGTCGCTGCAGGAACGGGTGCGGTTCGTGCACGGCATCTCCGACGAGGAGCTGGGCGAGCTGATCGCCACCTCGGAGATCTCGGTGGTGCCCTCGCTGTACGAGGGGTTCTCGCTGCCCGCCGTCGAGCACATGGCCTGCGCCACGCCTCTGGTGGCCAGCCGTACGGGCGCCCTGCCCGAGGTGGTCGGCGACGCGGCCGTCCAGGTCCCGCCGGGCGACGCCGAGGAGCTGGCCATGGTGCTGCGCCGGCTGCACGACTCGCCCGAGGAGCGCGAGCGGGTCGGCAAGGCGGGATACGACCGCGTCATGGAGCGCTACACCTGGCACGTCGTGGCCAAGAAGACCGTCGAGGCGTACCGCGAGGCCATCGAGAACCACAAGAGGAGAAGCGACTAGTGCTGACCGTGGACTTCGCCCGTCTTCCCGTCGGCCCCGGCGTGCGCGTGCTCGACCTCGGCTGCGGCGGCGGCCGGCACGCCTTCGAGGTGCTGCGCCGCGGGGCGGACGTGATTGCGTTCGACATGGACCAGGCAGAGCTGGACAGCGTGGCGGCCATGTTCGTGGCGATGGACAAGGCGGGCGAGGTGCCGCCCGGCGCCACCGGCGAGACCGTCCAGGGCACGGCGCTCGACATGCCGTTCGAGGACGGCGGCTTCGACCGGGTCATCGCGGCCGAGGTGCTCGAGCACATCCCCGACGACATGGCCGCCATGCGCGAGATCTTCCGCGTGCTCAAGCCCGGCGGCACGGCCGCGATCACCGTGCCGAGCTTCCTGCCGGAGCGGATCTGCTGGGCGCTGGACGAGGACTACCACACCGCTCCCGGCGGGCACGTGCGGATCTACACGCTGGCCGAGCTGTCGGCCAAGCTGAAGTCCACCGGCTTCGAGATCGGCCCGCACCACCACGCCCACGGGCTGCACGCGCCGTACTGGTGGATCAAATGCGCGGTCGGCGTCAACAATGACGACCATCCGCTCGCGAAGGCGTACCACGAGCTGCTGGTCTGGGACATCATGAAGCGCCCGGCGGCCACCAGGATCGCCGAGGCCGTGCTCAACCCGATCATCGGCAAGAGCGTGGTCCTCTACGTCAGGAAGCCATGATCTCCCACGCGGAGGTCGTGCGGACGGCCGAGAGCATCGCCGCGATCCAGCAGGAGGACGGCGGCGTCCCGTGGCCCGAGGGACACGTCGACGCGTGGAACCACGTCGAATGCCTGATGGCGATGTCCGTGGCGGGCCTGGCGGAGCCGGTGCGGCGCGGGTACGCGTGGCTGGCCCGCCACCAGCGCGCCGACGGCTCCTGGCCGATGAAGCTGGTCGGCGGCGTGCCGGCGGAGCTGGGCGGTGAGAGCAACCACGCCGCCTACATCGCCGTCGGCGTCTGGCACCACCACCTCGTCACCGGCGACCAGTCCTTCACCGAGGAGAGCTGGCCCATGGTCAAGGCCGCTCTCGACTTCGTGGCGGGGCTCCAGACCGAGCGGGGCGAGATCGTGTGGGAGCGCGACGCGCGGGGCAGGTCCTCGGCGGACGCGCTGCTCACCGGCTGCTCCTCCATCCACCAGGGGCTGCGCTGCGGCGTCCTGCTCGCGGAGCATCTGCGTGACCCGCAGCCGCACTGGGAGCTGGCCGCCGACCGGCTGGCGCACGTCCTGAGGGCGCATCCCGAGGCGTTCGCCGACAAGAGCCGGTTCTCGATGGACTGGTACTACCCGGTGCTCGGCGGCGCGGTGCGCGGGCGGCAGGCGTTCAAGCTGCTGGAACGGGAGTGGGCGACGTTCGTGGTGCCCGGACTCGGCATCCGGTGCGTGTCCGACCAGCCGTGGGTGACCGGGGCGGAAACGTGCGAGCTGGTGCTGGCGCTGGACGCGCTGGGGGATCGGGAACGGGCGGTCGCGCTGTTCGCCGACGTGCAGCACCTGCGCCACGAGGACGGCTCGTACTGGACGGGGTGGCAGTTCGCCAACCGCAAGCACTTCCCGCACGAGCGCTCGGGCTACACGGCCGCGGCCGCGGTGCTGGCGGCGGATGCGTTGCTGGAGTTGTCCCCCGGGGCGGGGTTGTTCCGCGACATCGCGGGGACGTCGGTGTTCGACCCGGACGTGTGCGGGTGCGTGGCCGGCACGGGCCTGCGACAGGTGGCCGAGGAGCTCCAGGGCGAGGGCCACCAATAGGGCCGGCAGCAGGGCCGCAAGGGCTTTTGCGAGTTCTTTGCCGGGGAAATCCGGTGTGCCGCCGATGAAAGCCGCAATGGTCTTACTAGCTTCTCAGTGACGTACGAGGCGTCTTCGGGGGAAGCGTGGGCGACACGGGCACAACATCGTTCTTGGAACGGGCCGGGATCCGGCCGGCACTGACCCCGGCGAAGGGGCTGCGGAGGTTCCTGGCCAAGGATCCGCTGGAGTCCGATCTGGGCCGGCGAAGGTTCCGGCTCAGAAATGGAGCTTCTCGGACTGTCTTCGCGAAAGCTGAAAAATCCTATGTTTTCGGCTTTAACGCGGTGATTTCCAGAGAAGTGGAGAAGGTCGAGGAGATCCCGGCTGAGCAGCAGCCCTTCGGCTACGAGGGGGCCGCCGCCGCCTGCACCATGCTCGACCTGCTCACGCTGACACGGGGCCGGCGCCTTCACGAGCTACTGACCGGCCCCGCCCAGCACCACCGGCACGCCGCCTACCTCGGCGCCGGCCGCGGGTACGCCCTGCTGCGCCTGCGACCCGTACGCGGGGCTCGGCAGGCCCACCCGCTGCTGCGGTGGCTGGCGGTGGACGGGTTCGGGTTCCAGTGGAGCCTGGCGAGGGCCGATCGGATGATCGGCGAGCGGACCATGCCCGACCTGTTCACCAGGGCCCACTGCTCCGTGTTCGACCAGGGGCTGGGGCGGCTGCTCTGGTACCACGACTGCGCGTCGCCCGACGACGTGGCCGCCAGGATCGCCGGCTTTCCCGCCGGGCGGAGGGCCGATCTGTGGAGCGGGGTGGGATTCGCCGCGGCCTACACCGGCGGAGCCGAGGCCGACGAGCTGTGGTGGCTGACCGAGCACGCGGGGGCGGACGGGTTCCGCGCGCATCTGGCCCAGGGGTGCGCGTTCGCCGTGGCCGCACGGCTGCGGTCCGGGATGCTGCCGGATCACACGGCCCAGGCCGTGCCGACCCTGGCCGGAGCCGATCCCGAGGAGGTGGCCGCCTGGACGGACCGGGCGCTCATCGAGCTCGGGCACGAGGCGCGTACCCATGAGGACTTCCGCAGCTGGCAGTCCCAGATCCGGCACTCCTGGACCCGCCGCCACCGCGTTTAGGCCGCTCAGAGCGATCAGATGCCCGGGCCGACGCGTTCCAGCACGCGGAGCGAGCCCTCTGCCGACACCTCGGTGAAGGCCCCGGACTCCAGCGCCCGCCGGTAGATCTGGTACGGCGCCTGCCCGCCGTGCGCGGGGTCCGGGTAGACGTCGTGGAAGACCAGTCCCCCGCCCGCCATGACGTGCGGCGCCCAGCCCTCGTAGTCGCGGGTGACCGGGTCCTCGGAGTGACCACCGTCGATGAACAGCATGCCCAGCGGCGTGTTCCAGAGCCTGGCCACCCGTTCGGACCTGCCGACGACGGCGATCACCTCGTCCTCCAGCCCCGCCGCGGCGATCGTGGCCCGGAAGGTCGGCAGCGAGTCCATCTTCCCGAACCGGACGTCTATCAGCGTCGGGTCGTGGTGCGCCCACCCGGGCTGGATCTCCTCCGACCCGCGATGGTGGTCCACGGTGACGACCACGGACCCGGCCTGCCTGGCGGCCGCCCCGAGGTAGATCGCGGACTTGCCGCAGTAGGTGCCGATCTCGCAGATGGGCCCGAGCTTGCCGTACTGGCAGGCCGACTCGAACAGGGCCAGCCCTTCGTCGGGCGGCATGAATCCCTTGGCGTGCTTCGCTGCGTAGAGCAGCTCTGACGGCATCGTCATAGCAGTGCACCCTAGCCGAACCGAATAACATTCCGGGGAACTCTTGCAGCCCTCTTCTGGAACCTGTTCTACTTGGCACGTGAATCAGCGCGCTCGCATCGCGATGTCCGACGACGACGTGGCGGCCTTCCTGGAGAGCTCACGCAAGCTGCAGCTGGCCACCATCAACCCGGACGGCACGCCGCACCTGGTGACGATGTTCTACGGGCTCGACGACGGGCGGATCGCCTTCTGGACCTACGGCAAGGCGCAGAAGACCCGCAACCTGACCCGCGACCCCCGGGTGAGCTGCCTGATCGAGACCGGCGACGACTACGACGAGCTGCGCGGCGTCCTGGTGTACGGCAAGGCCGAGCAGATCATCGACCGGGACCGCGTCATGGCCATCGGCATGGCGGTAGCCCGCAGGATGACCCCCGGCGTTCCGGACGAGCTGCTGCGGCCGTACGTCGAACACACCGGACGCAAGAGGGTCGCGTACGTCGTCGAGCGCACCAAAGTGGTCTCATGGGACCACAGGAGGCTGACATGAAGGTCAAGGTGGACGAGCTGGTCTGCGAGGCCAACGCAGTCTGCATGGGGCTCGCACCCGAGGTGTTCGAGGTGGACGACGACGACCAGCTGCACATCCTTCTTCCAGAACCACCCCCCGAGCTACGGGACCGCGTCCGTCATGCAGTGCGGTCCTGCCCCAAAGCCGCTCTATCCATCGAGGAATAACCCTCGAGGACAAGCCTTCGAGCCGGAGGAGGAACCCCCATGCGCGCCGCGATCCTGCACGCCGCAGGCAACGACAAGCTCGACATTCGCGACGACGTCACCCTGGCGCCGGTCGGTCCGTCGGACGTACGGGTCCGAATCAAAGCCACGGGCGTCTGCCACTCGGACCTGTCGGCCATGTCCGGCATGCTGCCGCAGCCCGTCCCGCTCGTCCTGGGCCATGAGGGCTCCGGCGAGGTGGTCGAGGTGGGTGAGCACGTCACGTCCCTCCAGCCGGGCGACCACGTGGTGATCAACTGGCGGCCGGCCTGCCAGGAGTGCGACCTGTGCCTGGGCGGGCAGCCGTACCTGTGCCTCAAGTACGTCGTCGAGGCCTTCAGCAAGGGCAACTTCCGGTTCGGGGGCGACGGGGCGACGGCGTTCGGGATGGCCGGCTGCGGCACCTGGGCCGAGGAGATCATCGTGCCCTGGCAGGGCGCGATCAAGATCGACCCGGAGGTCTCGTGGGAGGCGGCGGCCCTGATCGGCTGCGGCATCACGACCGGCGTGGGCGCCGCGCTCAACACCGCGAAGGTACGCCCGGGCTCCACGGTCGCGGTGATCGGCTGCGGCGGCGTGGGCCTGTCGGTCATCCAGGGCGCCCGCATCGCCGGCGCCCGGATGATCCTCGCGGTGGACCCGCTGGAGTCCAAGCACGAGCTGGCCAAGAAGGTAGGGGCGACGCACGCGGTCACACCCGAGGGGGTTCCGGACGCGCTCAACGAGCTCACCGGCGGCTCCGGCTTCGACTACGGCTTCGAGGTGGTCGGCAAGTCGGCCACCATCCAGAGCGCGTGGCAGGTCACGCGGCAGGGCGGCGACGTCATCGTGGTCGGCGCGGGCGCGATGGACGACATGGTCTCGATCTCGGCGTTCAGCCTGCTGTTCGAGGGCAAGAACCTGCTGTCCAGCCTGTACGGCGAGGCCGACGTGCGGCACGACTTCCCGTACTTCGCCAAGCTCTACAAGGCCGGGCAGCTGGACCTGGAGTCGATGATCAGCGCCCGCATCCGTCTCGGCGACCTGAACGACGCGGTCGAGGCCCTGCGGAGCGGCGAGGTCCTCCGCCAGATCGTCCTCATGGACTGATCAAGCACCGGCGAGGGAACCGGGCGGCGCCGTCGCCATAGGGGCCTCGGCGCCTGCCTCACCCTCCCTTTCCGATAGGAGCCTGCTCCTACATCGAGATCCTCCTTCCGCATCACGGATTCGGCACATTCCGCAGGAATGCTGAAACGAGATGCGAAGGGAGGACCCAGCATGAAACGCACAACAGTCACCTTGGTGACGGTCGGGCTGCTGGCGACCGCCACACCCGCCGCCTCCACCAGCCCGCTCGACTGGCGGCCGTGCGGCCCGCACGGCATGGACTGCAGCACCCTCGACGTCCCGGCCGGCCTCGAGCTCAACCTGGCCCGGCTCCCGGCTACGGGCGCCCGCAAGGGCACGGTGCTCTACGCCCCCGGCGGCCCCGGCAAGGACGGCATCCGGCAGCTCCGCGACGCCGCGCAGACCGTCGCCGCCCTGCGACGGCACTTCGACGTGGTCGCCTTCGACACGCGCCAGACGCGCGTCATACGGGACCTGACCGGATCCTGCGAGACGGCTCTCCCGCTGCCGGCCGAGCCGCGCGACCGCGAGGAGTTCAACCGGCAGGCGGCCCGTCAGCGGGCGGCTTTCGATGAATGCGCCGCCGAGGACGCCACCGGTCTGTTCCGCCACGCGGACGCGGCCGCGGTGGCCGGGGACATGGACGCGATTCGCGCCGCCCTGGGCGAACGCCGGATCTCCATCATGGGCGAGTCGTACGGCGGCATCACCGCGGCCGCCTACGCCCGCCGGTTCCCGCGGCGGATCCGCGCCATGCATCTCGACGGCACGCCCGACCACACCACCACGAAGCTCGATTCCGCAGGTGCTTCCAGCGCGCGGATGCTCGGCAGGTTCGCCGCCTGGTGCGCGGGCGACCCATCATGCGCCCTGCACGGCCAGGACGTCCGCAAGGTGTGGCGGGACCTGATCCGCCGCGCCGACCGCCGTCCCGTCCCCGTCTCCTCGCCCCAGTTCGGCAGCGGCCGCCTGACCGGCATGCACCTGCAGGTCATCGGCAGCGGCATGGTCGTCAACACGCGGGGCGACCAGTGGAAGCCGTTCGCCGAGGCGGTCGCCAAGGCCGTACGGGGCGACTTCGCCCTCTTCGGCGAGCAGGCGTTGGGGCTGTCGTACCACGGCACGCAGCCGCGCGCCGTGGCACCCTGGTGCGGCGACGGCTTCGGCATCACTTCCTACGACGACTACGCCAAGGCCCGGCGTGATCTGGACAGGAAACTGCCGGACTTCGGCCGGGGCGCCCTGTGGCCGGGCCTGGCGTGCTCCGGCTGGCCGTACCGCCCGGCGAACCCGCCCCGCCCGCTGCCGGTCGCGCAACTGCCGCCGCTGATCGGCTCGGGCTCGTGGAGTGACCACGCCATGACCGACCAGCTCGTACGGCAGGTGCCCGGCTCGGTCACGATCCGGTACGAAGGCTTCGGCCACGCCCTCTACATCAGCGGGGCGAGCCGGTGCGTTGCCGATCACGTGGTGTCTTACTTCGAGGACCTCAGGCTCCCGCCCTCGGGCACGGTGTGCCGCCCCGGCGAATGACCACGCTGCCCATCACGAGCCACCAGGGAGGCGGACGAAGCAGGACTGGACGGCCGGATGAATCACCGCGACCGGGATGCGCGAGGAACGGGAGCTTCTCGCGCACCCCGGCGTGGAAGGCCTTGCGGGCTCGGTTACGTGGTGGAGAAGGCCGCGTCGAAGGCGGTGGTGGGCGGGGTGATGGAGTTGAGCGTGCGGATGTAGCCCAGCGCCTCCTTGGCCCCGTCCAGCCGGTCCATCCCGGCGTCCTCCCACTCGATCGAGATCGGGCCCGCGTACCCGATGGAGTTGAGCGCCCGGAAGCAGTCCTCCCACGGCACGTCGCCGCGTCCGGTGGAGACGAAGTCCCAGCCGCGCCGCATGTCCGCCCATGGCATGTGCGACGACAGGCGGCCCTTCCGGCCGTCGCCGACGCGCATGCGCGTGTCCTTGCAGTCCACGTGGTAGATCCGGTCCTTGAAGTCCAGGATGAAGCCCACCGGGTCCAGGTCCTGCCAGACCATGTGCGACGGGTCCCAGTTGAGGCCGAAGGCCAGCCGGTGGTCGATGGCCTCCAGCGTCCGGACCGTCGTGTAGTAGTCGTAGGCGATCTCGCTCGGATGGACCTCGTGCGCGAAGCGCACGCCCACCTCGTCGAAGACGTCGAGGATGGGGTTCCAGCGGTCGGCGAAGTCCTGGTAGCCGGCGTCGATCGCGGAGGCGGGCACCGGCGGGAACATGGCGACCGTGTGCCAGATCGACGACCCGGTGAAGCCCACCACGGTGTCCACGCCCAGCAGCGACGCGGCCCGCGCGGTGTTCTTCATCTCCTCGGCGGCACGCTGCCGCACGCCCTCGGGCTCGCCGTCGCCCCAGATGCGGGCGGGCAGGATGCCCTTGTGGCGCTCGTCGATGGGGTGGTCGCAGACGGCCTGGCCGACCAGGTGGTTGGAGATCGTCCACACCTTGAGGCCGTGCTTGTCGAGCTGGGCGTGCTTCTGCTCCACGTACGAGGGGTCCGCCATCGCCTGGCCCACGTCGAAGTGGTCGCCGGAGCAGGCGATCTCGAGCCCGTCGTAGCCCCATTCGGCCGCCAGCCGGCACACCTCCTCGAACGGCAGGTCGGCCCACTGCCCGGTGAACAACGTGACTGGTCGCATCGGTCAATCCTCCACGTTCGTGTAGCGGCTGCCTTCAGCCGCGCTTCGCTCGACCGCCTCCAGCACCCGCTGCACCCGCAGCCCGTCGGCGAACGACGGCGTGGGATCGGCTCCGGTGGCGATCGCCTCCAGGAAGTCCTTGATCTCGTGGGTGAAGGTGTGCTCGTAGCCGAGCCCGTGCCCGGGCGGCCACCAGGCGCCCACGTACGGATGATCGGGCTCGGTGACCAGGATCCGCTCGAACCCGCCGCCGCCCGAGCTGAACCACAGCTCGTTCATGGACTCGAAGTCGAAGGCCAGACTGCCGAGCTGACCGTTGATCTCGATGCGCATGGCGTTCTTGCGACCCGTTGCGAAGCGCGTGGCCTCGAACGAGGCCAGCGCCCCGCCCGACATCCGGCCGATGAACAGCGCGGCGTCGTCGACCGTGACCTCGCCCGTCGAGTCCGCACGTGAGGCGCCCAGCCCGGCCGACTCGCCCGCCAGCGGGCGCTGCTTGATGAAGGTCTCCGTCAGCCCCGACACACCGACGACGTGCTGCCCGGTGATGAACTCGGCCGCGTCCACGATGTGGGAGCCGATGTCGCCGAGCGCCCCGGCCCCTGCCTTGTCCTTCTGCAGCCGCCACACCAGCGGGAACTCCGGATCGACGATCCAGTCCTGCAGGTATTGGGCCCGGACGTGCCTGATCTCGCCGAGCCTGCCCTCCTCGACGTACCGGCGGGCGAGGGCGACCGCGGGCACCCGCCGGTAGTTGAAGGCCACCATGCTCTTGCCCGATGCCGCGGCCGCCGCGCGCACCATGGCCTCGGCTTCGGCGACGGTGTTGGCCAGCGGTTTCTCACAGATCACGTGTTTGCCGGCCTCGAGCGCGGCGATGGCGATCTCGGCGTGAGAGTCGCCGGGCGTGCAGATGTCGACGATCTGCACGTCGTCGCGTTCGACCAGCTCTCTCCAGTCCGTCTCGGCCGCCTCCCAGCCGAGCTGCGTGGCGGCCGCCTCGGTGCGTTCCTTCGACCGGCCCGCGATCACCGCCATGCGCGGCACCAGCGGCAGGTCGAAGAAGGCCCCCACGCTCCGCCAGGCCTGGGAATGGACGCGGCCCATGAAGGCGTAGCCGATCATGCCCACGCCGACGGTGGTCTTGTTTGACATGCAACCCCCGATCAGGATTCGAAGCCGAGTGCCAGGTACTTCTCGACGTTATCCTTCGTGATGGTCTCGGATGCGAGCGTGATGGACTGGGGCACCTGGTTTTCCACCAGATCACTCATGCCCTTCCCCTGCGCGATCAAGCGGGCCAGTTTGATCGCGGAGGAGGCCATCGTGGGGCTGTAGGTGACGGTGGCCTTCAGCACCGACGTGCCCGACTGGATCTCCTTCATCGCGTTGAGCGAGCCCGCCCCGCCGACCATGATGAACTCGTCGCGGCTGGCCTCCCGGATCGCGGCGAGCACGCCGACGCCCTGGTCGTCGTCGTGGTTCCACAGCGCGTCGATCTTCTTGTGCGCCTGGAGCAGCGACGTGGCCACCTGGTTGCCGGTCTCGACCGTGAACTTGGCGTCCTGCTTGGCCGTGACGCTGAACCCGTACGTCTTCAGCGCGTCGGCGAACCCCTTGCTGCGGTCCTGCGTCAGCGGCAGCGTGGCGATGCCCTGGATCTCGACGATCACCGGGTTCGACACGTTCTTGTCCTTGAGCTGCTTGCCGATGTAGTGCCCGGCCGCGACGCCCATGCCGTAGTTGTCGCCGCCGACCCAGGTCCGGTACGCCAGCTTGTCCGGGAAGATCCGGTCGAGGTTGATGACCGGGATCCCGGCCTCCGTGGCCTGGAGCGCGATCTGGTTGAGCTGCTGACCGTCGTTCGGCAGGATCACCAGTGCGTTCACCTTGGCCGAGATCAAGGACTCGACGGCCGAGATCTGCTGGTTGATGTCGTTCGTGGGCTCGACGGGTTTGAAATCGATGTCGGTGTATTGCTTGGCGGTGGCCTCGGCGTTCTTGGCGATGGCCGCGATCCACCCGTGGTCGGCCGCCGGCGCGGAGAAGCCGATGGTGACCTTCGTGCCTGGCTGGTCGTTGCCGCTGGCGGCGGGGGCGGGAGCGGGGGCCGCGCTGGAGGGCGCCGCCGCGGGCTCGTTGCTGGTGCAGCCGGCCGCTAAGAGTGCGACTCCGCCGACGAGGAGTCCCCTGCGCCCGACGTTCTTCTCGCTCATGGTGATCTCTCCTTCAAGTTCCGCCGCTGGAGAAGGACGGCGATGACGATGATCAGGCCCTTGGCGATCAGCTGGTCGCTGGTGTTGAGGCCGTTGAGGATGAACAGGTTGGTGATGAGGGTGAAGATCAGCAGGCCCAGGATCGAGCCCATGATCGTGCCCCGTCCCCCGGTGAGCAGCGTGCCGCCGATGATCACGGCGGCGATGGCGTCGAGCTCGTACAGGTCGCCGTGGGTGGACGAGCCCGTCGTGGTCCGCGCCATGATCAGGATGGCGGCGATGCCGCAGCACAGCCCGGACAGGGCGTAGAGCAGCATCGTGTGCCTGCGCACGTCGATGCCGGCCAGCCGGGCCGCCTCGGGGTTACCCCCGACCGCGTACGTCCGCCGCCCGAACGTCGTGCGGTTGAGCAGGATCCACCCCAGCACCACGACCAGGGCGAAGATGTAGACGAGCAGCGGGATGCCGAGCACCCGCGTGGTCGACAGGTCGACGAGAGCGGAGTTCTCGGACTGGATGAGCTGCGTCTTGCGGTCGGACATGCGCTGCGCCAGCCCGCGGGCGGCCACGAGCATGGCCAGTGTGGCGATGAACGGCACCAGCCGCCCGTACGCGATCAGCAGCCCGTTGACCAGCCCCGCCCCCGTGCCGACGAGGATCGCGCACATCACCATGATCCACGGCCCGTACGACTGCGTGGCCAGCGTCGTCGCCCAGACCGAGGCCAGCGCCATGACCGCGCCCACCGACAGGTCGATGCCGCCACCGATGATCACGAACGTTGCCCCGACCGTGATCACGCCGATCGTGGCGGCCAGCGACAGGATGCTGACCAGGTTGGAGGTGGTGGCGAAGTTCTCCGGCCGGGTGACCAGTCCCACGATCACCAGGAGCGCGAGCGCCCCGAGCAGGCCGAGATGGCGCATCTCGCCGAGCCCTAAGCGGCGTGCCGACGAGGGCAGGGCCACGCCCGCGCGAGGCCGATCCGTTGTGGGCTCGCTCATCACGCCGCCCTCCCATTCATGATCATGTCGAGTACGTTGTGCTCGTCCAGCTCCGTCGCGTCGCCCTGGTGGATGACCGTCCCCTCACGCAGTACCAGCACCCGGTCGGCGAGGCCGAGCACCTCGGGCACCTCGCTGGAGACCAGCAGCACGCCGATGCCGCGCTCGGCCAGGTCGTGGATGACCGCGTAAAGCTCGGCCCTGGCGCCCACGTCGACGCCTCTGGTGGGCTCGTCGAGCAGGAGCAGCTTGCGGCCGCCGAGCAGCCAGCGGGCGAGCACGGCCTTCTGCTGGTTGCCGCCTGACAGGTTCCTGATCGGGCGATCGGGGTCGGGTGGGCGGATGTCCAGCATTTCCGACAGCCGCCTGGCCTCGTCCCGCTCCCGTTTGCGGTCGATCCAGCCGAACTTCGCGAATTCCGGCAGGCTGCCCAGCGTGATGTTCGCGGTGACGCTCTGGTCGAGGAGGAGCGCCTGAGCCTTGCGTTCCTCGGGGGCCAGGCCCATGCCGCGCCTGACGGTTCCGACGACGCCGCGGCGCACCGGCTTCCCGCCGAGCAGGACGCGGCCGGTGGCGGGGCGGGCGCCGTACACCGCTTCCAGGATCTCCGAGCGGCCGGAGCCGACGAGCCCGGCCAGCCCGACGATCTCGCCGGCCCGCACGGAGAACGACACGTCGGCGAAGACCCCCGGCGAGGTCAGGTGCTCGACGAGGAGCACCTCCTCGCCCGGCTCGCGGCCCCCGCGCGGCGGGAAGACGTACTCGACGTTCCTGCCGGTCATGAGGGAGACGATCTGGGCGGTGGGGGTGTCGCGGGCGGACAGGCCCACGGCGACCGTGCGGCCGTCCTTGAGCACGGTGACCCGGTCGCCGATCTCGCGGATCTCCTCCAGGCGGTGGGAGATGTAGACCACGGCCACGCCCTGGGCGGTGAGCTCGCGGATGATCCGGAAGAGGTTCGCGACCTCGTCGTGGGCCAGGGCGGCGGACGGCTCGTCCATGATGATCAGGCGGGCGTCGTGGGAGAGAGCCCTGGCCATCGAAACGACCTGCTTGGCCGCCGGTGACAACCGGCCCACTTCCGCCGACGGGCGGATCTCCGGGTGCCCGAGCCGCTCCAGCACCTCGCGGGCGGCCTTCCTGGCGGCCGGCCGGTTGACGAAGCCGAAGTGGGCGTGCTCGTGGCCGAGGAAGATGTTCTCCGCCACGCTGAGCCCGTCGACCAGGTCCAGCTCCTGGTAGATGGTGGCGAAGCCGAGCTTGATGGCGTCGATCGGACTGCCCGGCCGCACCTGCTCGTCGTTGAAGACGATCGTGCCCTCGTCCGGCTGGTGCACGCCGGCCAGCACCTTGATCAGGGTGGACTTGCCTGCGCCGTTCTGGCCGAGCAGGCAGTGCACCTCGCCCGCGCGCACGTCCAGGTCGACCCCGTCCAGCGCGCGCACGCCGGGGAACTGCTTGACGATGCCCTTCATGACCAGCATCGGTGGTCCCTATCTGTATCTGTCAGGCTCGGATGTTCGTTTTAAGCGCTGATGATGCGGTTGATGTTGTCCGGTGACAGGTAGTGCTCGATGGCGAGCAGGCCCGCCCCGAGTGCGGCCGCGTTGATGCCCGTACGGCTCGGCGTGATCGACAGGTGGTGCGTGGCCAGCGGCAGCGACCTGCGGTAGACCGTCTCCCTGATGCCGGCCAGGAGGTGCTCGTGCACCCGCGACAACGCGCCGCCGATGACGATGACCTCCGGGTTGAAGAAGTTGACCAGGCTGGCCAGCACCTCGCCGATCAGCCGGCCCGCCTCCCTGACCAGGCGCAGCGCCTGGGTGTTGCCTGACTGCACGAGCGCGACGACGTCGGCCCCGGTCTCGGCCGGCAGGCCCAGCTCGGACAGCCGCCGCGCGATCGCCGCCCCGCCGGCCACCGCCTCCAGGCACGCGCTGTTGCCGCACCGGCAGCCGGCGTCGTCGTGCCCGCTGACCCTGATGTGGCCGATGTCGCCGGCCGAGCCCTGGGCGCCCCTGTGCAGCGTGCCGTCGGCCACGATGCCGCAGCCGATGCCGGTGCCGACCTTGACGAACAGCAGGTGGTTGATGCCGGCGAAGGCGTTGCGGTGCTCGCCCAGCGCCATCACGTTGACGTCGTTGTCGACGAGCACATTGACGCCGTCGAAGAACTCCGGGATGGGGTAGTCGTTCCAGCCCGGCATGATCGGCGGATTGTTCGGCCGCCCCGTGGCGAACTCGACCGGTCCCGGCACCCCGATCCCGACCGCGCGGAGCATCGTCCGCAGCCGCCCGGCCTCGCCGAGCAGCCGGTCGAGCCGCTGGTCCACGTGGGTGAGCACCTTCTCGGGGCCCTCGTCGATCAGCAGCGGGTCCTCGCACGCGGCGAGCACGTTGCCCGAGATGTCCATCAACGCGACGCGGCAGTGCGTGGCGCCCAGATCGACGCCCGCGAACGCGTGGTCCTCGGTGTGCAGGCGCAGCTGGCGCGGCGGCCGGCCGCCGGTGGACTCGCCGCTCTCGGTCTCCTCGACCAGGCCGCGCTCGATCAGCGCGTCAACGCGCTGGGAGATCGTGGACCTGGCCAGGCCGGTGAGCCTCGCGAGATCGGAACGGGTCGTCGCCGAGCCGGCACTGATCAGCGTCAGCACGTCGCCGGCGGTGCCCGGCTGGGGGGTCATGTCGCGACAATAAGATCACCGATGCGGCAAATCAAGAGTGAGAATCGACCAAACTCCGCCAACTTCCGCCGAAGATCGAACAAAGACCGATCTATGGCATATTTCGGGATACGGGCCCAGCCGCGACATCCGCCGGCAGCGGTCCGCCGGATTCACGCGCGCCGCACACGAAGAGCCGGCCCCCGTCGCAGGTGGGGACCGGCTCATCCGGTTCGGCATGTCCGCGCCGGCGCGCTCGTGCCGGCGCGAGCGAAACCACGACGCACGAGAGGGCTGCGGCGGAGGGCCTTAGATCATCGCCTTCATCGAGTCGCCGGCCGTGAGCACGTAAGGCTGCTCGGCCATGATCGATTCCCAGTTGTCGACGATCGCCTCGGGCGTGATGTCGTCGTCCTTCCAGCCCGGCCCCTCGGCCACGAAGACCCGCGCCACCCGGCCCCCGCCCACCGTGAAGACCTCGCCGCTGACCTCACATGACTCGTGCACCAGGTACGCCACCAGCGCGCTCACCCGCTCCGGCGTGAACTTGGCCTCGAACTCGGCCGGCAGCAGCGACTCGGTCATCCGCGTCCAGGCCACGGGCGCGATGGCGTTGGCCTTGATGCCGTTGCGCGCGCCCTCGATCCCGAGCGTCTTGGTGAGCCCGACCAGGCCCATCTTGGCGGTGGAGTAGTTGGCCTGACCGAAGTTGCCGAACAGCCCGGCCGGGCTGGAGGTGTTGACCACCCGCCCGTACCCGGCCGCCTTCATGACCGGGTAAGCGGCCTGGCTCACCAGGTACGAGCCGCGCACGTGCACGGCCATGACCGCGTCGAACTCCTCGACCGCCATCTTCCCGAACGACTTGTCACGCAGGATGCCCGCGTTGTTGACGACGATGTCGACCGTGCCGAACGCGTCCACCGCGGCCTGCACGATGGCCCTGGCGCCCTCGGGCGTGGCGACGTTGTCGGCGTTGGCGATGGCCTGCCCGCCGTTCTTCGTGATGAGCTCGGCCACGTCGGCGGCGGGCCCGGTGGAGGCCCCCGTGCCGTCGAGCGCGCCTCCGAGGTCGTTGACCACGACCTTGGCGCCCCGCTCGGCCAGCAGGAGCGCGTGCGACCGGCCGAGGCCGTGCCCGGCCCCCGTGATGATCGCAACCCTGTCATCGAACCGAAGCATCGAACCTCCAGCGCAGGAGAACAACGTTCTAGTACGAGTACCATAACCTGAGCGCAGGCTACTGTTACTGATCGTCGCGGATAGTGATCGGGCGGTTCTTTTTCTGCTAGGTTCGGCGATCAGCCGCCGTCTCACCAGGGCCCCGGGGAGGCCTCGACATGCCCTTCCGCGTGATCCAGTGGGCCACCGGCGCCATGGGCCGCTCCGCGCTCCACAGCGTGCTCACCAGGCCGGAGCTGGAGCTGGCGGGCGTGCTGGTCCGCGACCCGGCCAAGGTCGGCAAGGACGCCGGCGAGCTGGCCGGGCTCTGCCCCGTGGGCGTGGCCTGCACCGGCGACCCGGGCGAGGTGCTGGCCATGGACGCCGACTGCGTCCTGCACATGCCGCTGCCCGCCGCGTTCTTCGGCCCCAACCGCGCCGCCGACCTCGAGACGATCTGCGCCCTGCTCGCCTCCGGCAAGAACGTCATCACGACCACCGGCCTGGTCTATCCCCAGAGCTACGGCCAGGGCGTGGTGGACCGCATCGAGACGGCCTGCGCCGCGGGCGGCGCCACACTGCACGGCACCGGCATCAACCCGGGCTTCATGAGCGATTTCCTGCCGCTGGCCCTGACCGGGCTGTCCGATCGCATCGACCACGTCTACGTGCGCGAGTCCTCCGACTTCCGCGGGCATCGGTCGCGGGAGGTCGTGGTGGACCTGATGGGGTTCACGCGGACGGTCGAGGAGTACACCGAGGCGGTGCGGCCGTACCGGGCGTTCCAGCGTTCGCTCTTCGGGGAGAGCGTGCAGCTCGTGGCCGACGCGCTCGGCGTGCGGCTGGACGACGTGGAGGAGCGCGACGAGTACGAGGTGGCGGCGGGTGAGTTCGAGATCGCGGCGGGGACGGTGCGCAAGGGCACGGTGTGCGGCTCCCGCTGGATCTTCTCGGGGCTGGTGCGCGGGCGGCCGTTCATGACCATCGAGGTGATCTTCGAGGCCGACGCCGCCCGCGTGACCCGCTGGCCCGACCCCGGGTTCAGCGTGCACATCCAGGGCGTGCCGCAGATGACGCTGACGGTGGAGGAGATCTCGCACGGGCTGGCGGCGGCCGCGGTCCACGCCGTCAACGCCGTCCCGGCCGTGTGCGCGGCGCCGCCGGGCATCCGCACGCTGCTCGATCTGCCGCTGATCATCCCGCGCGGGGCCGTACGCGTCATGTAGCGGGGCGCCACAGCTCCGTCTCGCCCGGCACCCTGACCACGCGACCCCTGGCCGCCAGCCAGACGAGGTGCGCCAGCGTCTCGTTGTTGGCCGCGCGCCGCATGAACGGCGGAATCGTCTCCCACGGCCGCGACCAGCTCAGCCGGGTGGCCACGGCCCAGCAGGTCACCCCGTCGCCCGCGGCGACGACCCGCTCGATCTCGGCCAGCCGCTCGTCGTGGTGCGCCAGCACGGCGTCGACCCGCTCGGCCAGCTCCAGGAACCGGTACTCGTGCGCGGGCAGCACCTCCTCCACGTCCAGCTTCCGCACGGCGGCCAGCGCGTCGAGGTAGTCGGCGAGGGGGTTCGGCGCGGACTGGGGGTGCACGGCCACGATCGGCGTGATCTTGGCCAGCACGTGGTCGCCGGAGAACAGCAGCCTGCGCTCCGGCGAGACGAAGCAGAGGTGGCCGGGCGAGTGGCCGGGCGTCCAGACGGCCCGCAGGTCCCAGCCGGGCAGGCCGAGCTCGTCGCCGTCCTCGACCAGCCGGTCGGGCCTGGCCATCGAGACCATGTGCCTGATCATCATCGACGCGCCGGCCAGCTCGTCCAGCGTCAGCGGCGGCACGCCGCAGCGGGCCAGCAGCGCGCGCTCCCGCTCGACCAGGGAGTCGATGGCCTCGTCGTCGTAACGCTCGCGGACCAGGCGCGCGTCGGCCGGGTGCAGGGCGATCCAGGCGCCCGACACCTCGCGGACGCGCCCGGCCAGACCGTAGTGGTCGGGGTGGATGTGGGTGACGAGCACGCCCTTGACGTCGGTGATGGCGTATCCGGCCACGCCGAGGCCGGCGACGAGCGCGTCGTACGCCTCGTCGGTGTTCCACCCGGCGTCGACGATCGCCACGCCGTCGGGCAGTTCGAGGACGTAGACCAGGACGTACCGCAGGGGGTTGACCGGGATCGGCACCGGGACCGACCACAGTCCCGGGCGTACCCGCTCCACTTCTGGGATCGCCCCGCCCACCCATGCCTCCCGCTGCGCCGCGCTGGCAGGGGTCACCACGAACTTCGCCATGGCCTAGATTGTGCCCGAATAAAGTTCGGGATCCGAATCATGTTCTACTAGGACCATGAAGCTGAGCCGCGAGATCTCAGACGATGGCCGCTTCGTCCGGCAGCCGAACCGTTTCACGGAGCGGCTCGGACCTCCCGAATCCGGCCGGTACCGGGTCTACGCCTCCTACGCCTGCCCGTGGGCGCAGCGCGTACTGATCGTCAGGAAGCTCCTGGGCCTGGAGGACCTGCTGGACGTCACGATCGTCGACCCCATCAGGGACGAGAAGGGCTGGCGCATCCCCGGCGGCGATCCGGAGTACCTGTCGGAGCTCTACCACGCGACCGATCCGGGCTACACGGGCCGCTACACCGTTCCGACCGTCTGGGACACCAAGGACAAGCGCATCGTCACCAACGACTTCAAGCAGATCACCCTCGATCTGGAGATGTCATGGGGCACTTCGCCCGATCTCTATCCGGAACGCCTGCGCCCCGACATCGACATCATGAACGACCGCCTCTATCACGGCCTCAACAACGCGGTGTACGAGGCGGGCTTCGCCGGTGACCAGCAGGCGTACGAGGAGGCGGTGGCGCGGGTCTTCACCACGCTCGACCTCCTCGAGGTACGCCTGGCCGAGTCGGAGTATCTCTTCGACACCCTCACCGACAGCGACGTGCGCCTTTACACCACCCTGGCCAGGTTCGACACCGTCTACTACGCGCACTTCAAGTGCATGGTGCGGCGGTTGACCGACTATCCGGCGCTGTGGGCGTACGCGCGAAGGCTCTACGCGATCCCAGCTTTCCGCGAAACCACCGACTTCGACCAGATCAAGCGCCATTACTACATCACCCAGACCAACATCAACCCGAGCCGGATCGTGCCCGTAGGGCCCGAGCTGGACTGGAGCCTGTAGCGACGGGCATCCGGACGAACAGCAGGGCCGAGGCCAGCATGACCGTGGCGGCCACGCCCCAGGCGGCGGCCACGCCCGCCTGGGTGGCCAGCGCGCCGAGCGTCAGGTTGGCCACGATCCCGCCGGACTGCAGGGACAGCGAGGTCGCCGAGGTCACGGTGGTGCGCTGGGCGGCCGTGACCGCCTTGTGCGTCATCTCCAGCCCCAGCAGGCTGGTCACCGAGCTGCCGGCGAACAGCACGACATAGGCCACTCCGGCGGTCAGCAGCCCGGCGGCGCCGCCGAGCCCGGCCGTCGCGGCCAGCGCGCCGACCGAGAGCGCCGTCAGCACCGAGCCCGCGATCGCGCCCCTGGCGGAGCCGCCGGTCAGCCGCGCCACGCGGGGCGCGAGCGCGCTTCCCGTGGCGCTGCCCGCGAACCCGAGCGCCGCCACGGCGGCGTAGGCCATGCCGCCCTGCTCGGCGGTGCCGGCCAGCTCGGCCAGGCGGCCGGGGGTGAGCAGCTCGATGGAGATCAGCACCACGCCGGAGCTCGCGGCGGCGAGCATCAAACGGCGCAGCACGGGACCGCCGACCGCCAATCCCACACCGGCGGTCACCGTGGCGGGCACCTCACGCAGCACACCTGCGAGCGACCGGCGACCGCCTGCTGCGACGGGCGGCTCCGGCAGGGCGAACAGCACCACGACCAGCAGGACCGCCGCCGCGACCGCGCCGACCCGGCTCGGCGCCGCCAGCGGGAACATCAGCTCAGGCGGCACGACGAGCGGCAGGCCGCCGCCGGCCAGCACGCCGGCGCACAGCGCCACCGACCCCATGGCGCCACCGCGGGCCAGCCCCGGCTTGAGATCGGCGTCCGGCCCCTCGAGCCGGTGCAGCGTGTCGACGTACCAGGAGGCGGCGGGGCCGCTGGACAGTGCCCTGGCCACGCCCTTGAGCACGCCGCCCACCAGGAACATCCAGAACGTCGTCGACATGCTGATCAGCGCGAGTGCCGCCATGAGGAACGCCGCGGAGGCGGCCAGCACCACGCGTCGCCCCACGACGTCGGCCAGGCCGCCGGTGGGCAGCTCCAGCCCCACGGTGACGATCGCGAACACGGTCACCACCAGGCCGATCTGCGCCAGACTGAGACCTCTCGGTCATCAGCAGCACCTGGGAAGCCATCATGAGCCCGACCGGCAGCCAGGTCAGGAAGCTGACGAGCATGTAGCGGCGTAACGCGGAGCGGCGAACGTTCAGGCCCGAGAGCGGTAGCTCGCGTAACCAGCGAGGGCCGAGTGAGCGCGACCGTTCAGCGCGGCGGGCGGTCATGACTCCTCCTGGGGGCGAGGGACGGCGCCCAGCCAGACTCGGACCTGCCTGGCGTCGGGGTCGCCGGCGTAGCGGGCGGCGAGGTCGCGCAGCAACTCGTCGGTCTTGTCCTTGAACTCGCGCAGCGCGGCCGCGGGCAGCGTGAGGACGTGGTCGCTCATCCCGGAGACGTCCACCCAGTCGCCGGTCCAGTCGGCGGGGTCGAACCCCTCCATCAGCCGCCCGACCATCTCGGCCTGCCGCAGGTGCATGATCTTGATGGCCTCGCGGCCCTCGGCGGTGGTGGACATCGTGACGGAGTCCCACGAGGTGTAGCGGTGGCGGGGCCGCCAGCGGCGCTCGCGGCCGTCGCGCCGGTCGGGGTCCTCCTCGATGAAGCCGTACTTGAACAGCTCCCGCAGGTGGTAGCTGGTCGAGCCCGAGCTCTCGCCGACCTTGCGGCCGAGCTCGCTGGCGGTGGCCGGGCCGTCGGTGCGCAGCAGGCCGAGCAGGCGCACCCGCAGCGGGTGGGCGACCACCTTGAGCACCTGAGGGTCGCTGATCTTGTATTGCTCCTCCACAAGGCCAACCGTAAACCGCAAAGGCAATTTTGCAAAGGGAATTTGGTGGTATCCCCTGCTCGTAAACTGGGCGGGTGCTTGATGACATCTGGGTGGACGACACCGTCCTCGAACTACGTCCGGACTTCGCGGTGCTGGTCATGACCGCGCACGGCCTGCGCAACGGGCCCAGCGACGACCGGTCCCGGGCCTGGCTGGCGGCGGCCTCCGAAGTCGAGGTGGAGACCGCGAAGATCGACGCGTGGAAGGACGCCTATCGGGCGTTCGGGGCCAAGCCGCAGCGCACCAGGCCCTCGGTCGACGCCCTCACCCGCAGGATGCCCCTGCCGGAGATCAACCAGGCCGTGGACGCGTACAACTCCATCAGCGTGAAGCACGCCCTGCCGATCGGCGGCGAGGACCTCGACCACTACGTCGGCCCGGCCCGGCTGATCAGGGCGGCCGGCGACGAGGCGTCGGAGGAGCCGCTCGGGCGGCCGGAGCCCGGCGAGGTGATCTGGCGCGACGACGCCGGCGTCACCTGCCGCCGGTGGAACTGGCGCCAGGGGGTGCGCACCCGGCTCACCGAGGAGACCACCAACGCGATCTTCCTGCTGGAACGACTGGAGCCGATGTCGCTGGAGGAGCTCAAGGAGGCCGGCGAGGAGCTTGCCGACCTTCTCTCCGAGATGTCCCCCGACGTGCGGATCATGAGCAGATTGCTGTCAGGAGGGAAATAAACCTCTCGTCCTGGTGTTGATACCAAACAGTAATAAAAGCTGCACCATCCGGATTGGGGAGGGCGGTCGTGACCTCTTTGCGCGCTCCTGAGAGGATCGGGCGAGGCGGCACGAGCTCTTCGGCACGCGCTGCCAGTCCGGGCGAGTAGCCTTGGACAGGTTCTCTAACATCAACGCCGATCTGCGGAAGAGGGCGATTTCCGCCGTGTCGTCTGAGTCGTCGCGGACAAACCCGCTGGCAAGCTTTGGACAGAACGAGTGGCTTGTCGACGAGCTGTACCAGAAGTACCTCCAGGACCCCGAGTCGGTCGACAAGGCCTGGTGGAACTTTTTCGCTGACTACAACCCTGATTACGGACCGGGCCGAACCCCGGTCAGGGAGGCGGCGAACGGCACTGTGACCGCGCCCGCCCCCTCCCCGGCGCCACCCAAGGCGCCTCCTGCGGCCGAGAAGCCGAAGCAGCCCGCCACCCCGGTGCCCAAGGGCGCCGAGGAGGTCAAGCTGCGCGGCGCCGCGGCCCGCACGGCGGCCAACATGGACCTCTCGCTGTCGGTTCCGACGGCGACGAGCGTGCGCGCCATTCCAGCCAAGCTGCTGATCGACAACCGCATTGTGATCAACAATCACCTCAAGCGGGGTCGCGGCGGCAAGGTCTCCTTCACGCACCTGATCGGCTTCGCGATCGTCAAGGCGTTGAAGGCCATGCCGGAGATGAACTACTCCTACGCGGAGGTCGACGGCAAGCCGACGCTGATCAAGCCTGAGCACGTCGGCTTCGGCCTGGCGATCGACGTACAGAAGAGCAACGGCGAGCGCCAGCTCCTCGTGCCCTCCATCAAGGGCGCGGAGGAGATGGACTTCCGGCAGTTCTGGATGGCGTACGAGGACATCGTCCGAAAGGCCCGCGCGGGCAAGCTGGGCGTCGACGACTTCGCCGGCACCACGATCTCCCTGACCAACCCGGGCACCATTGGCACGGTGCATTCCGTGCCGCGCCTGATGCCCGGTCAGGGCACGATCATCGGCGTCGGCGCGATGGAATACCCGGCCGAATACCAGGGCGCCTCCCCCGACACCCTGTCGCGGCTGGCCGTCTCGAAGGTCATGACGCTGACCAGCACCTACGACCACCGGATCATCCAGGGCGCCCAGTCGGGCGACTTCCTGCGCACGATCCACCGGCTGCTGCTCGGCGAGGACGGCTTCTACGACGAGATCTTCGAGGCGCTGCGGATCCCGTACGAGCCGGTCCGCTGGGTCCAGGACATCTCGGCGACCCACGACGACGACGTGGCCAAGTCCGCCCGCGTGATCGAGCTGATCCACGCCTACCGCGTGCGCGGCCACCTGATGGCGGAGAACGACCCGCTTGAGTACAAACAGCGCAAGCATCCCGACCTCGACATCCAGTCGCACGGGCTGACGCTGTGGGACCTGGAGCGCGAGTTCGCCACCGGCGGCTTCGGCGGCAAGCCGCTGATGAAGCTGCGCGACATCCTGGGAGTGCTGCGTGACTCCTACTGCCGCACGATCGGCATCGAGTACATGCACATCCAGAACCCCGAGGAGCGGGCCTGGATCCAGGCGCGGGTGGAGAAGGGCTACAAGTCGCCCGAACGCGATGACCAGCTCAACATCCTGTCGCGGCTCAACACCGCCGAGGCGTTCGAGACGTTCCTGCAGACGAAGTTCGTCGGCCAGAAGCGCTTCTCGCTGGAGGGCGGCGAGTCCCTGATCCCGCTGCTCGACTCGGTGCTCAGTGACGCCGCCGACGAGGGCCTCGACGAGGTCGTCATCGGCATGGCCCACCGCGGCCGCCTCAACGTGCTGGCCAACATCGTGGGCAAGTCCTACGCCCAGATCTTCGGCGAGTTCGAGGGCAACATCGACCCGCGCACCGCGCACGGCTCCGGTGACGTGAAATACCACCTCGGCGCGACCGGCGAGTTCACCTCGCCGAGCGGCAACACGATCACCGCGTCCGTGGTCGCCAACCCCTCCCACCTGGAGGCGGTCGACCCGGTGCTGGAGGGCGTGGTCCGCGCCAAGCAGGACCTCCTGGAGCGCGGCGAGGAGGGCTTCACGGTCCTGCCCGTCCTCGTCCACGGCGACGCGGCCTTCGCCGGCCAGGGCGTGGTGGCCGAGACGCTCAACCTGTCGCAGCTGCGCGGCTACCGCACCGGCGGCACCGTGCACGTGGTGGTCAACAACCAGGTCGGCTTCACGACCTCGCCCGCCTCGTCCAGGTCGTCGGTGTACGCCACCGACGTGGCCCGGATGATCCAGGCCCCGATCTTCCACGTCAACGGCGACGACCCCGAGGCCGTGGTGCGTGTGGGCCAGCTGGCCTACGAGTACCGCCAGGCGTTCCGCAAGGACGTCGTCATCGACCTCATCTGCTACCGCCGCCGCGGCCACAACGAGGGCGACAACCCGGCCTTCACCCAGCCGCTGATGTACGACCTGATCGACGCCAAGCGCTCGACCCGCAAGCTCTACACCGAGGCGCTGATCGGCCGGGGCGACATCACGGTCGAGGAGGCCGAGTCCGCGCTGCGCGACTACCAGGCCAAGCTGGAGCAGGCGTTCACCGAGGTCCGCGAGGCGGCGAAGAAGCCTCAGGAGGCGGCCGCGATGCGGGTGCCGCCGACCGAGGTCGTCAAGTGGTCGCACGACGACACGCCGACCGCGATCAGCGACGAGACGCTCAAGCGCATCGTCGACACCCAGCTCAACCTGCCCGAGGGCTTCACGCCGCACCCGCGCCTGGCGCCGGTGCTGCAGCGTCGCGGGCAGATGGTCGAGACCGACGCGATCGACTGGGCGATGGGCGAGACGCTGGCGTTCGGTTCTCTGCTGATCGACGGTCACCCGGTGCGCCTGGTCGGCCAGGACTCGCGGCGCGGCACGTTCACCCAGCGCCATGCCGTCCTGGTGGACCGGATGACCGGTGCCGACCACACGCCGCTCAAGGCGTTCAACCAGGGCACCACGAAGTTCTACGTCTACGACTCGCTGCTCAGCGAGTTCGCGGCGCTCGGCTTCGAGTACGGCTACAGCGTGGTCCGCCCGGACGCCCTGGTCGCCTGGGAGGCGCAGTTCGGCGACTTCGTCAACGGCGCCCAGACGATCATCGACGAGTTCATCTCGTCGGGCGAGCAGAAGTGGGGTCAGAAGTCCTCGGTCGTGCTGCTGCTGCCGCACGGCTACGAGGGCCAGGGCCCGGACCACTCCTCGGCTCGCATCGAGCGGTTCCTGCAGGTCTGCGCGCTCGACAACATGACGGTCGCGCAGCCCACCACGCCTGCCAACTACTTCCACCTGCTGCGCTGGCAGGTGGAGTCGCAGCGGCACCGGCCGCTGGTGGTCTTCACGCCGAAGTGGCTGCTGCGCCACAAGGCGGCGACCTCCAAGGCGTCCGACTTCACCTCGGGCACCTTCCAGCCTGTCCTCAGCGACACGACCGTCGACCCGGCCAAGGTGACCAAGGTCGTCCTCTGCTCCGGCAAGCTCTACTACGAGCTGGCCGCGCAGCGGGACAAGCTGGGCCGCGGCGACGTCGCCCTGGTCCGCCTGGAGCGGCTCTACCCGTTCCCGGCCGAGGAGCTGGCGGCCGAGCTGGGCCGCTACTCCGGGCAGGCGGAGCTGGTGTGGGCTCAGGACGAGCCGGTCAACATGGGGCCGTGGCCTTACCTGACGCTGAAGCTGGCCGAGGACCCGCAGACGCTGGGCGGCCGGCCGCTGCGCCGGGTGTCGCGCACGCCCAACAGCTCACCGGCGACGGGCTCCCACCACGGCCACGACACCGAACTGGAGGAGATCTTCCACCAGGTGTACGGCTAAAGATTCGGGCGTAACTGCTCAATTGGCAGTTGTCAGCCGCTGGTCAGCGGCTGACAACTGCCAATTTTGGTAGTGGGGTGGTGCGTCAGCCTCAGAAGCCGCGACCCCGGCGGCGAGGTGCTGCGCACATGCGGACCGGCCTCCGTGAGCTGGAGCATCGCGGTCTGCTCGCTAAAGTCAGACGAGGGCGCGCCGATGTCTGGGTTCCGGTCGGCGACCTCGCATCACGGCTGCGTAGTGACTGAATGGAGAACGATGTACTTCACCGATCGGGGGATCGAGGAGCTGGTCGAACGGCGGGGCGAGGAGGAGGTCAGCCTGCTGTGGCTGGGTGAGCGGCTGCGCGAGTTCGTGGACCTCAACCCCGAGTTCGAGACCCCGATCGAGCGGCTGGCCACGTGGCTGGCGCGCCTCGACGACGAGGACGACGACTGACCTGGCCGGAGCCCGCCGCTCACCAACGCGATACATCTTGAGTTTTCACCAAACGCGACATATCGTGTCTGGTGTAGAGAGGTGTCACACCGGGAGGGCGGGGATCATGCAGCAGTGGACGATCGAGGCGCCGGAACAGCTGACGTTCGGTCCAGTGGAGGCACTCGACGTGCGGATCGTCGCCGGGCGGCTGGCCGTGCTCGCCAGCGAGGGTCCGCCCACACTGGAGGTGGCCGAGATCGAGTCGGTCTCGCCGCTGATGGTCGCCTATGACGAGGACGCCAGAGAGCTCTCGATCACGTACAAGGACCTTACCTGGGACGGCCTGCTCGGCTGGCTGCGGCGCGACCGGCGCAGGACGGTCCTGACCATCACCGTGCCCAAGGGCTGCACCGTCAACGCCGGAGTGGTGTCCGCGCCCGCCGTGGTGGCCGGGTTCGAGAAGATGACCCAGGTGCGGAGCGTGTCGGCGGAGATCGTGCTGGACGGGGTCAGCGGCGACGTCAGCGCCACGACCGTCTCGGGCGCCGTCGAGAGCCGGGCGATGGACGGCGACCTGGCGTTCAAGAGCGTCTCGGGAGACCTGACCGTGGCCGACGGCACGCCGCGCCGGCTGAAGGCGAACACGGTCTCCGGCCGGATCACCGCCGACCTCGCGCTGCGCCCCACCGGTCGCGTGACGCTCAACAGCGTTTCCGGTGACATCCTGGTCAGACTGCCGGAGAACGTGGAGGCGGACGTCAGCGCGAGGTCCACCTCAGGCAGGCTGATGAGCACGTTCGACGAACTGTCCAACACGAGTGGCCCGGGCACGAAGTCAATGTCGGGGCGGCTGGGCGGCGGCATGGCCTCCCTGTCGGCGATCACGGTCTCCGGCGAGGTCGCGCTGCTCAAGGGGGAGAAGGAATGAGCCCTGTATTCGGTCACGGCCGGCTCCGGCTGTACCTGCTCAAGTTGCTGGAAGAGAGCCCGCGCCACGGCTACGAGGTCATCCGGCTGCTCCAGGACCGCTTCCTGGGTGTCTACTCGCCCTCGCCCGGCACGATCTATCCGCGTCTGGCCCGCCTGGAGGAGGAGGGCCTGGTGACGCACGAGGTGGTCGAGGGCAAGAAGGTGTTCTCGATCACCGACAAGGGGCGCGACGAGCTCAATGCCCGCCTCGACGAGCTCGACGACCTGGAGCAGGAGATCTCCGCCTCCGTACGCGACATCGCCCGCGAGGTCAAGGAGGACGTCCGCGACACGGTCAAGTCCCTGCGCGACGAGCTCACGCGGATGGCCAAGGACGTGCGCACCGACGCCCGCGAAGACCCCAGGCGGCTCAAGCAGCGCCAGAAGGAGGACTTGAGGCGGCTGCGCGAGCAGCAGAAGCGGCAGTGGATGGAGCACGCCAACCAGTGGCAGGACCAAGGTGAGCGGCTGGCCGGCGAGTGGCGCAGGATCTGGACGGAGATCTGGGCCACGCTGGGCGGTGCGCCGCCCAGCCGCGCCGAGCTCGACGCCGAGCTGGGCGAGCTGCTGGCCGACTTCGTCGCCCAGGCCCGGCAGGAGGCGTCGGAGGCCCGGCTGACGCCGGAGAAACTGGCGGAGCTGCGTACGACCCTGACCGACGCGAGCCGCCGTATCCGCGACATCCTCGAGCCCTGACCCGCCCCGCCGCCGTCCGACCGCAGTGGCGATCGACCCACGAGCCCCGGGCCGATCAACACCGCCGCGCCTCCCAGCCGGAACGACACGTGCGAGGAGAGGCGCGGCGGGCTAGGCCGAACGGAGCTGGCGCTCCAGGCGGCGGGAAGTGCGGGCGGCCTTGCGAGCGTGGTAGGCGACGGGCATGTAACGCAGCCGTTCCGGCAGCCGCGGCGTCAGCACCGCCACCGCATGCCCGAGATGCCGCAACCGCCGCTCCTCCCTGGCCGTCCACCGCAACCCCAGCTTCGCGCGTACGGCAGGCGGCAGGGTGCCGACGGTCACGAAGTGGTTGAACTCCCCCGACCCCACCCCCACCGGCGTCCACAACCGGCGCAGCGGCCTGGGCAGCCCCGGCGGCGCCGGTGTCCCGCGCAGGACGGACAGCACCTCCAGCGCGGTCGGATGGGCCTCCAGCCGGTTGGCCACCATGTCGTCGAAGTACCGCCTGAACCCTTCCAGGTCGTCCGGCATCTCCCGCTCGGGCACCTTGAGGATGGCGCCGAGCTGCCGCGACTCGGCGTACAGCCGCCGCGCCTGCTCGACGGTGAGCGGCGTGCCGAAATAGCGGTTGAGCGCGACGAAACGCTCGAACAGCGTCAGGTGCACCCACGCCCACGCCTCGCCGTTCAGCGCGTGGTAGGCCCTGCCGTGCTCGTCCACGCCGCTGATCGGCTGGTGGACGCGCCGGAGCCGTTCGCCCTCGGCCGCCCCGTCGGCGTACACCCACTTCTGCACGGACGCGAGCGTGCGGTTGAGCCGCCCCCACGGGTCGTCCTTGTACGCCGAGTGCTCGGCGACGGCCGCGCCGACCGCCGGGTGCATGGTCTGCAGGACCAGCGCGCTGCCGGCCACCAGCAGATTGCGATATTCGCCCGCGGTGTCCCAGTGCATCGAACCCGGGCCGAAGGGCTCAACGTCCATGATTGCGGCCTCCCGGTTGATACAACCTCACTCTCCTTGTATCACCCGGGAGTCACAGAAGTAATCCTTCACTTATTCATGCGGTAAACACGATTTTTCCGAAGATCTCGCCTTCCGCCATGGCGGCGAACCCCTCCCGCGCCTCCGCCAGCGGCAGCGACCTGTCGATCTCCGGCCGCACTCCGGTCTGCTCCATGAACATGGCCAGCCGCTGAAGCTGGTCCCGCGTCCCCATCGTGGAGCCGACCACGGACAACTGCAGGAAGAAAACCCTGTTGAGGTCCGCGGGCGGCACCGCGCCGCTGGTGGCCCCGCTGACGACGACGCGGCCGCCGGGCTTGAGCGACTTGAGCGAGTGGTCCCAGGTGGCCTGGCCGACGGTCTCCATGACGGCGTCCACCCGCTCGGGCAGCCGCGCGCCGGACTCGAAGACCTGGTCGGCGCCGAGCCGGAGGGCACGTTCGCGCTTGGCCTCCGAGCGGCTGGTCGCCCAGACCCGATAGCCGCCTGCCCGGCCGAGCGCGATCAGCGCGGTGGCCACGCCCCCACCGGCGCCCTGCACCAGCACGGTCGAGCCGGGCTCGAGCCCGGCCTTGTCGAAGAGCATGCGGTACGCGGTCAGCCACGCCGTCGGCAGGCAGGCGGCGTGCTCGAAGCTGAGCGCGGCCGGCTTGGGCACGAGGTTGCGGCGTGGTACGGCCACCCGCTCGGCGAACGTGCCGTCGTGTATCTCCGACAGCAGCGAGCGCTTGGGATCGAGCGTCTCGTCCGCGCCCGTTCCGATCACGGCGTGCACGATGACCTCGTTGCCGTCCTCGTCCACGCCTGCGGCGTCGCAGCCGAGCACGATCGGCAGCCGGTCCTGCCTGATGCCGACGCCTTTGAGCGTCCATAGGTCGTGGTGGTTGAGCGCGGCCGCCCGCACGGAGACGGTCGTCCATCCGTCCGGCGCCTTCGGCTCGGGGTGCTCCCCGAGCGTCAGCCCGGCGAGCGGGTTGTCGGGGTCGGTCTGTGTGGCGGTTACGGCGAACATGGCCGCACCTTACTACCGATGAGAAATCAGCTAGGTGGACTGCCGCTACGGTCTCGACCAGGCGCGACAGCCGGGCAGCAGTCCGACGAGCAGGTTTCCCATCGGCCGGGGTCAATCCTTCAGCGTGACCCGGACCCCCTCGATCGCCGCCTTCCTGAACGCCGACGGCCCCGTAACGGCAACCTGCACGTCGCCGCGGCACACCGACTCGGCGGGCCGCCCGCGCCCGTCGATCACGAACGGCATCCCGGCCTTGTTCTCACAGCCGGGGGTGGGCACAAGAACCACCATCTCCCGCGCGCTGCCACCGAACCACAGCTGCGGCCCGACCGGATCCCCCTGCGCGGTCTCGCCCGGCTCGGCCAGCCGCACCGTCCCGCCGCCCGACAACACCAGGTAACCGTCCTGGGTCGCCTTCCCCTTGAGCCGCCGCGCGACGGCCAGCCGCTGGTCGAACGTCAGCCCCTGGCCCCGGTCGTACATCGCCAGCCGCCATTTCCCGAACGCGAACAGCAGCACCTGCCCGTAGGACCCGCTGCCCGCCTGACGCGGCCAGAGCGTGACGTGGGGCGCGTAGCTCCTGATCGGCTGCCCACCGCGGGTGACCTCGATCTCGCCGCCGTACGGCGCCACGAGCTGCCGGTGGACCCCATCGATCCACACCCCCTGGAACGGCCGCGACCCCATCCCGGCCAGGTCGAGCTCGGCCGGATAACGCACCTCGGCCCGGACCCCGTGCGGGAACACCACCTCGATGACCTCGTCGCCGCCCTTGGTCCTGGACGGCGCGTGCAGGATGTTCGGCGGGCTCTCGATCCTGGTCAGCGAACTGATCGGCTCGGGAGTCCGCTCCGGCGGCCGCGGCTCGGGCTGCCTGCTGGCGATCAGCCCGACGACGGGGACCAGCACAACCGCCACGACCACCACCAGCCCGACCCACCGGCGGCGACCGCTCTGCCCCACCTCGATGACGTCGAACCGGTCAGCCACCGACGTTCCTTGCCGAGTAGTGCGGCTTGCGCCCTCACCGTCAAGTTCAGTTGAGCGGTGACCGCCAGCGCAAGCCCTCGAACCGAGCGAAATCCCTGTCGCAGGTCACGAAATCACAACCATGCTCGATGGCGAGTGCGGCGAGGTAGGCGTCGGGGACGAGCTTGCCTCGCGCGCCGGCCTTGAGACACAGCTTGACGAAGATCTCCCAGTGCCGCGGCCCGGCGTGCACCACCACCGCATGCGGTTGGTGCCGGACGGTGTCGGAGAACTCCCGCGCGGTGTCGAATGAGGTGGCGCCGGGAATGCGGGGATTGGTGGCCACGCGGATGAAGCCGTTGAGCACGAAGTCGCTGACGGCATAGGCCTCGTCGCCGCGCAGGAGCTCCATGAGCACGGCATGGCACTGCTCGTGATGCTCCATGTCCCGCCGATGGGCGTTGAAGAGGACGTTGGTGTCAAGCATCCGCATGGCCGGCCCCCAAAGCACGCTCGACGTCCTCTTGGTCGATGAGCTCCTTGATCTCCTCCCAGGACAGCTTCGGCCCCTGGGCGGTCCCGGAGATCGGCAGTTTGATCGGGGGTCGCTCCGCCACGTCGGCGGAGCGGTGGATGAGTTGCCGCAAGGCGTCCTCCATCACTGAGTTGAGACTGCGTCCGTTTCGCGCCGCATACGCCTTCGCCTCGTTGAGGAGCGTCTCGTCGATGCGCACCGTTGTCCTCCGCATGACTCCAGCGTCCGCGCGTGACATAAAAATGTCAACACCGGAGCGTAGTCGAACGGTCACGCGAATTGCGGCTACTTTACGTCACCACTCCGCCACATTGACCTTCCCATCCGATCTCAGCCGCACCGACTCCCCCACAAGCTCCCGCGCCTCGGCGTCCGCCAGCAGCCCGCCGTCCTCCACCACCGCATGCGCCCGCCCTCCCCCAGCCGGCTCCACCACGAGAATCCCTCTCTCGGCCTCCCCGTCCCGCCCGTGCGCCACCGTGTATCCCGCGACCACCGCCACCCCCTCGCAGGCGTCCACGATCGGCGCCCCTTTGGCAACGAACACCGGCGCCGCACCCCCCAGCCGCCCGCCCGGCTCACTCGACCACACCGCGTACGCGTGCTTGGTCAGATGCATCCCCACCCCGGTCACCAGCCCGTGCCCCGACTGCGCCCGCAGCAGCCCCGCCATGGTGGCGGTCGAGTGCAGGACGTAGTCGCTGGCCGGCCCGCCCGCGTACGGCAGCCCGCCGGTCACCGTCAACCCGCGCCGGTCCAGCGGATCGAGCCCGATCGCGTCGCACGCCTGCCGCAGCGCGATCGCGAAGCAGCTGTAGAGGTCGATCGCGTCCATGTCGCCGAGCCCCAGCCCGGCCCGCTCGAAGGCGGCCTCCGCGACGCGCGGGATGGCCTGCGAGGCGCCGAGCGCGGGCCGGGCGGCCACCTCCCAGGTGTCCTCCCCGTACGCCCACCCCCGCAGGTACACCCGCCCCTCCGAGGGCACGCCGAGCCGGTCCGCCAGCCGTGAGCTGGCCAGGACGACGGCCGCCGCCTGGTCCACCTCCAGTACGGCCACCGTGTTCCTGGTGTAGGGCCAGCCGACGAATCGACTTCCCGCCACGAGCTCGTCGGGGGTCCGCACGATCCTGCGCCACGCGTGCGGGTTGGCGGCGGCCACCTCGGTCATCGGCGCCATCATCCGCCCCCGGTCGCGCATCTCCTCCTCGACGGAGATCCCGAGCGCCGCCCGCCGCGCGGTCTCCATGATCGCGTACGTGTGCACGGGAAGGAACAGCCCGTGCGCCAACTCGGCGGGGTGGGGCGGGCGCTCCCAGCCGTACGGGGGCTTGGGGTCGGCGGGGTGGCTCCACCGCACATGCTCGCCCGCCAGCCGGTACGCCCGCCGCGTCGCCAGCGCCTCGGCCCCCGCGACGAGCGCGGAATCGAATTCCCCGGCGGCGATCCCGGCCGCCGCCGCGCCGATGAGCAGCTGCGGGGCCGTACCGCCGACCTTGGAGTAGACCCGGTGGCGCGGCGTCGCGCCGAGGCGCTCGGCGAGGCGGCCGACCGGGGAGTCGTACTGCCAGGAGTCGGTGTAGACGATCTGGATCGAGTCGAGCCGCTCGACGGGGAGCCGGGCGTCGGCGGCGGCCTCGCGCGCGACCTCCTCCCACAGATCGAGCGGTTCAGGGCCGGGCTGCTCGCGAATGGTGCGTTGCGCGATACCGATGAGACAGGGGGTGCGCGGATCCATGAGCCCATTCAACCAGAACATCATTCGGTTGGTAAGAAGTGGCTTTTGATAATCACCGTTACCGCTGTTACGAGAAGCAATTTCACATCCGGTCCGACCTGCGGAAATGCTTTCTCGTCATACATGCGATTTTGCTATTTCCATAACGGAACGGAACCGAGCCATGCTTTTTCACGTCGTTTCCTGGCCGCCCCGTTGCGGCGTTCATTAACGTTCCGATCGTTTTCCTGGCCCACCGGGGCGCAGTACCCCGCTCTGGGCCGCCGAGAACTGAGAGGAGCTCCATGTTTTCCCGAGCAAGGCGCATCGCGATCCCGCTCGCCGGCCTGGTGGCCATCGGGCTGGCCGCGGGTACGATCAGCGGCGCCTCGGCGAGCGCGACGGCACCCTCCGACGTCGTCTCCAAGAACGCCACCACCCCCGCGGAGCAGGCGATCCAGTTCTGGACGCCGGACCGCATCAAGCTGGCGACCGACCACAACGACGGCTTGGAGCTGTCCACCAAGGGCGTCAAGGGCAGCAACGACACCCCCGACGGTCCCCCCGGATCCGTGCCGCCGATCGGCGCGGAGAAGACGAAGACCAAGAAGAGCAAGCACGTCAACCTGCCGAACACCGTCGGCCGCGTCTTCTTCACGCTGCCGAAGGCCGACCCGCGCAACCCGAAGAACTGGCGCTACTGCTCGGCCAGCTCCGTGCAGAGCAAGTACCGCAACCTCGTGGCGACCTCCGCCCACTGCGTGTACGACACCAAGAAGAACACCTTCTACGACAACTGGATCTTCATCCCGTCGTACTGGGACGGCGACAAGGTCTGGAACGGCAAGGCTCCCTACGGCATTTACGCCGCCAAGACCTTCAACGCGCACGACGACTTCGTCGTGAAGGAGGACTACGACTTCGACTACGCGTTCGTCAACGTCTACAACGGCATCAAGGTCGGCTGGGAGAAGGTCGACGGCCGGTGGAAGTGGACCGTCAAGAACGTCGGCCGGCTCGGTGACAACGTCGGCGGCCAGGGCTTCACCTGGAACCGGAGCACGAAGCTGAACGTGTTCTCGTTCGGCTACCCGGCGGGCGAGCACCCCGACGGCGACCGGCCGTACACGGGCCGCACGATGAAGTTCTGCTACGGCAAGACCAAGCCGATGCCCGAGGCCAGGAAGTACAACCTGCAGGAGCACATCGGGTTCAAGTGCTCCTTCACCGCCGGCGCCAGCGGCGGGCCGTTCCTCTACAACTACAAGAGCGCGTCGCGCACCGGCTACCTGGTCGGCGTCAACAGCGTCGCGTGGGACACCGACGGCAACGACCGCTACGACCACATCTCGTCGCCGTACTTCAACACCGACACCTACAAGGTCTACAAGGCCGCCGCCAACCGGTGGACCGGCAACATGCCGTGACGAGTTGGCACCCTGGCCCCGGATCCCGCATGGGATCCGGGGCCTTCCCCGATCGCCATGGAACGGTCGAAAGACGCGCACAATTCACCCAAGGCGCACACCCTGCCTGACCTGCGGCGACAGATCTTCACTAATGATCATTTGGGCGTACCGGGAGTGGTCTCCTGACGATGTCCTTATAGTTCCCTGTAGACCCTAGGACCCTAGATCAGGTAACGAATCTCTATCCGAGCTGCAATACCCTGTATGTATCTGGAAAAATCCACCCTTACGACCCCAAGAAAGGCTTTTGATGATCTCCCGGGCAAGGCACGTGGTGGCCGCCGCGCTGAGCGGCGCGCTGCTGATGTTGCCTGCCTTCACGGGGATCGCCGACGCCGCGCCCAGCAAGGTGTTTCCCGTCCCGCTCGCCAAGACGGCGGCGGACGCGAAGAGGGTCGCCGACTACTGGAAGCCCGACAAGCTCCAGAAGGCCGACAGCTACAGCCCCGCCACGCCCGGCGCCGCCGCCGCCCCGGCGAGCTCTTCCGCCGGAGCCTCCGCCGGTCCTCCCGCCCCCGCTGCAGCCGCCGCCGTCGCCAAGCGCACGTCGACCGCGCAGGCCGCCGCGCCCGCGATGCCGCGCAAGGGCCGGGCCGCCAGCACCATGGGCAAGGTCTTCTTCCGGTTCGGGGACAAGGAGTTCTGGTGCTCCGCCAGCGCCGTCGCGGCCGGCAACCACAGCGTGGTCGCCACGGCCGGGCACTGCGTGTACGACCCGCGGCAGGCCAAGGCGGCCGAATTCTGGATCTTCGTTCCCAACTCGGGCGCCAACGGCGAGACGCCCGAGGGCATCTACGTCGGCTCGTCGATCAGCATGCACGAGGACTGGGCGGGCAAGGGCGACTACGACTACGACTACGCGTTCGTGACCGTGCACCGCGGCTTCACCTGGGTGCCCAAGAACGGCGGCTACGACATGAAGGACGTGGGCCGGCTCCAGGACAACGTGGGCGGCCTGGGGCTGGAGCTGAACAAGAAGCCGGGCACGTACACGGTGATCGCGTGGGGCTACCCGGCCGGCGCCCAGCCCGACGGCAGCCGCCCGTACAACGGCACGAAGCTGCGGTGGTGCCGCGAGGGCCCGACGCGCTGGACGGTGGCGCCCAGCCTCGATCTTCAGAGGGGCGTACAGCTCCAGTCGTGCGACTTCAGCCCCGGCGCGAGCGGCGGTCCCTGGGTGATCGGCTACGACAAGGACCGCAGGATCGGCAGCCTCAACGGCGTCAACAGCCTGACCTGGAACAGGGACGCCAAGGGGACGTTCGACGCGGTGTCATCGCCGCACTTCGACGGCGCCACCGGAGCCGTCTACCGACACGCCGCCGCGCAGACCACTCCGAGAAGTGTGATGTAAGTCACTTGCAACCGCCTGGTCACTGGCCGTGATCAGCCCATACCTGTGTCTCGGAAAGGTCACGCAGGGCATTTGGAACGTTGACATGATCTCCCGAAAATTCACAAGACCATGGTCAACGCTGTAGGTTCCGGGCTGTCCGTTTGCTGAGTTTTGGGGTGCACGAGGCGCCCCACATCAGCGCAACCTGGAGTTACCTTGAAGCGAATCCTTCTCCCCGCCGGTGGCGCCGTTCTGGTCACCGGTCTGCTCGCGTCCGGCCTCGCCGGCGCCGCGCAGGCCGAGCCGGACGTCGCCCGCGACCCCATGGCCCGCAACACCGCCGAGGCTGCCTCCGTCGCCTCGTTCTGGCTCGCGTCGAACGGTGCCGCCCTGCGCTCCGCGACGCAGTACACCTGGGACTCGAACGAAGTGCGGAAGGTCGTCTCCAAGGGCGGCGCCTCCCCTGACGGCCGGCCCGGCACCACGGCCCCGACCGGCGAGTCGAAGTCCACCGGCCGGGCCCAGAACATCAACATCCCCAAGACCATCGGCAAGGTCTTCTTCGTCGACGGCAGCGGCAAGTTCCGCTGGTGCTCCGCCACCTCCATCCAGTCGAACTACCGCAACCTGGTGTCCACCGCCGGCCACTGCGTGTACGACACGGACAGCAACAAGGCGCTCTTGGACAACTGGGTCTTCGTGCCCGGTTACTACCAGGGCAAGGCCCCGTGGGGCATCTACGTGGGCAAGCAGGCCTTCACCCACTACGACTTCGACGTCTACGAGGACTACGACCGCGACTACGCGTTCGTCACCGTGTACAACGGCATCCTCTTCAACGGCGTCAAGCAGGTGGACCGCAAGGACTACGAGCGCTTCAGCGGCCCCAAGCGCCGCTGGGGCGGCCACTACTACATCCTGCTGTCGAAGGACGCGGGACGCCTCGGCGACAACGTCGGCGGCCAGGGCTTCGCCTGGAACCAGCCCACCGGCAAGTCGGTCCGCGCCTTCGGGTACCCGGCGGCGCCGCACCCCGACGGCGACAAGCCGTACAGCGGCGTGACCCCGAAGAACTGCTACGGCAAGACCACCGCCAAGGCCGTCGGCGCCCCGTGGCTCAAGATCGAGGAGCACATCGGCCTCAAGTGCGCCGTCACCCCCGGGTACGACGGCGGCCCGTGGCTGCTGAACTACAGCAACGGGAAGCGGCTCGGGTACGTCAACGGCACGACCAGCACGTTCGCGGACCAGGACGGGAACGACCGCGTGGACTACATCACGTCTCCTTACTTCGACGGGGAGACGGCGGCCGTGTACAACGCGGCCAAGAACGTGTGGTCCGGCAAGATCGTCGGCCCGCGCGGCGAACTGTACAAGTAACCCAGGGGTGGGCTAAAAAAGGCGAGGGCCTCACTGCGTGGAGGCCCCCGCCTTTTCCTTTGGCCATTTGGCCAACAGCAAGGCCCTCCGCGATGGGGGCGCTACGCGCCTATGAGCTCCAGACAGCGCCTCCCAAGGGGGCTCCGCTCCCCTTCGAACCCCCAAAGCACCCACCCGTTGCCCTGTTACCAAGTGGGCCGGCGGGAGCCCACCCTGAGCGGACCTCGCGTCGCTCGGGCTGTCCCTATGGGGCTTCGCCCCAGGCGAGGGGCTCCGCCCCTCGCGCTCCCCATCCTGGGCCAGCTGGAGCCCGTATCAGTTTGTCCGTTGATGCGGTCCGGCACGGCTTACTCGCTGCCGATCGCTTGCAGAGCTGAACTCCAAATGGCGTATGCCCTCGACTGCGGTGCAAGCTCCAAAGTCAACGGGCACGCTAGACGTGTGACTGTCCGATCCCGGTACGCCAGCCATCGCGTGTATCTCCTACCCGCGCTTCTCAGCGACCTGACGGGTCCGGTTGCCGGCGTCGTGGAACTCCCGACAAGGCTGGACTGGTCAGAGCAGCACGTTTACGACCTGTCGAACATTAGCCATGTGAGCCTGATGTATGAACGCGTCATCCGCGAGGCTACGCGGCTTGACGACCTACGAACATATCTGAACCACGAAACGCTGGTCCGGATCTGGCCGCGTCTCTACTTGCCACTCCAAGCGAAGCAAGCTTGGGAAACGCGCTTTCCCAAGCTTCCGCGAGCGGCAGAACTCTGATACTGCCCTTGCACGAGTTGATCATCCGGGTCGGTGTCGGACTCACGGCAATAGCCCGATCCGGTTTCCCCCTCGAAGGCGGTTACATGCCACATAGTCGTATCGTCCACTGAGCGCGCCATCGACCGCGCTGCCGCCGATCAGCCTTCGTCCCAGGTCCATCAATGAGAACGGGAACAGCACGTTGGTGTCCACGAAGACCCGCGCCATCGTCCAACCCCTCTCGGAAGGTCAGTAGGGCAGTTCCGCCTCTTCGACGACATCCATGATCCTTCGGCGACCTTCGGCGCGGCGCTCGCGACGCTCCTGGAACTCCAGGACATCCACAAGGCGAATCAGACGATGACGGCTGTCCGGCAGATGCTGTGAAGGAATCTCGCCCTCGTCGAGCAATCGTGCTACAAAAGGTCGCGAAAGTCCCAGCAGCTCGGCAACCTCGTTCGGAGTCAGCCGAGTCTCCACTGGCAATGTGAAGACAGCGTTGCCCTTAGCGAGATCGTGCGCCGCCGCCGCCAAGAGACTCACGAGCGACTGGGGCAGCACAATATCGGTGCCATCTGGCCCCCGTAGCACCAACAACGCCTTCGAGGCGGCCACAGTCGCTTCCAAGTGCTCAAGCAGCTTACGGTCACCGCTGCCCGCTTCGACACGCGTTGCGCTGGCCAGAACGCCGGTGCGAGGCATGACCACCCTCCAACTTCTTAGATATCTGAAATAACTGTAACCTGGCCTGACCGAATACGCCAACGCCAGAGCCAGCCACCGCGACCAGGCCAAGGCCTGCCGAGGAATGCACAGTTGCCAAGTCGATCAGCGCCTGCCAGACGAACGAGCGCTCCCAGCCTTGTCAGCACGGCCGCTGGCAAGATCGGCCTACAGTGTCAGGGCTACATCGGTCACGCTGAAGGCATGGACGTTAGGGGATACGGAGCACTCCGGCCATACGTCGTGCCGACGACGTTGGAAGAGCTCACCGGACCTCTCAGGGGTGTCATCACGCTTCCCCACCACCTCGACTGGGGGCCGAAGCGCAGCTACGACTTGGACCAGACCGCCGACGCGCGGTTGATGTACATGCGTGTGATCAGGGAAAGCGCCACGCTCGATGACCTGCGACGCTACCTGAATGCCTCGCTCCTACGGAAGCTCTGGCCCGAACTGGTCTTGCCGCCGCGGGTTTGCGACCTGTGGCTCGATCGATTCCCCGAACTACAGCGGCCTCCTCGCCCACGGAACGGCTGACATGCCGACACGAATATTCTCTCTACGGGCCTTGGCTGAGCCGATTTCTCACATCCGGGTTCCCACCATCCCAGCAGAGCGCGTCGAACTACTCCGACTCCGACTTCAGGTGGCTCACGTCCAGGTGAACCCGCAAAGCGGAGAGTGCCGCCGTCCGCATGCCTGGCCCACGCCGCCAGGACCGCCAGGACCGCCAGGACCGCCAGGACCGCCAGGACCGCCACACGGGAGCTCTATGCCACCGCGGGCGGCGGGTATCGGTGGATTTCCGCTCGATGCCCCGTAGAGCCCGCGAACTTGGCGTCGTCTGTAAGCAACGGCACTCCCAGCAGTTCGGCGAGCGCCACGTACATGCCGTCATATGCCGTGAGATTGTTCCGGAGCTCGAGCACCCGCGACTGCAGGGGCAGCATGGCGTGCCGCACGATCTTGAGCTGGCCATACCGCTCCAGCATGACCCTGGCCCGGGCCTCGGAGATCCGCACCTCCGGCTTGCTAGTGATCACATGCCCACGGACGACCGATGCGATCTCCACATCTATCAGCGCTGGAGCGTGCACCTTACGGGCCAGCCGTTGCCGGAGAAGGTCATCGCCTTTCACATTGGCGAGCAAGCGGAAAATGATCGAGGCGTCCACGACCAAGCTCATCGGCGACCCTCGCGCATCGTCTCCCGCACGAAGTCAGGGTCGTACGGCACCGGCTCGTCAGCAGCGATCTTGGTCATCACCTCGTCCAACGTCGGTACGGACGCCTCCTCGTTCAGCAGGTCACGCACATAAGCCGTCAGCGACTTGCCCTCGCGTTCGGCGCGGGCCTTCAGCGTCCGCTCGGTCTCATCGGGAACATCCCGGATCTGTATGACCTTCATGCCACCACATTAGCATGCAGACTGCATGCAACATTGCATGCAGTCTGCACTGTGCGGTATTCACGGGCGCTTCATCCCCGGGCGACTCCCGCCACAATGATCACGCGATTGATCACTACCGCAGCCTCTTGCGCGGCATCAGTGGCTGGAAGACAGACCTTGCTGGATCATCGTGCAACCCCTCCACGAGGTGGGTGTGGACGGCGACCTGACACTTCAGCGGTGGATGGACGCTCCTGTACACGGCCGACGGCGTGATCAGGGCGTGGATCCACCCCTTCATCTTCACCGAGCACAGGTTCGAGCACGGCGATCCAATTGTCATGTCCGGCGAGAGCAGGGTAGATACTTTCCGATTCAATATGGAATGGATCCGTTTGCCCAGATCCCGTAGGCCGAGAATGTGAAGCGAGGAGCCGGCAAGTCGAGCGGCGGCCGCCAGGCGAAGGCTGTGCCCTTCTTGACCGAAGTGAACATCTCGAATCCACCGGCCGAGAACGCGTACCGGAAGTCGGCATGCACGTGCGAAGGCTCGTTCCTGGTGCCGTCAGCAGGAACCGAATGGATGTGGACGTCCACGGGAACGACCTCATCCGGTTCCGCGGAAGCAGTGTGATGCCAGCAGGTGCCGGTCTCCGCCTCCAACTCGCGCAGCGCCGCCTCGTACATGCTCTGGTCGTGCGGCTCGACATGCCCGCCTGGCAGCCGCCACGCGCCCAGCCACCGGTGACGCACCATCAGCACGTCACCGACGGCATCGACGACAGCCGCACTACAGGTGACATGCAACGGGAAGGTGCTACGCGAGACGACATCGTCCTCCTGGCAAAGAGCCGAAAGCAGAGGGACCGCGTCGAGCCTTCGGTCGGGGGCAGCGGCGAAATAACTCGCCAGAGCAGTGCTGACCGCGTCACGGTTAACGACCACGATCACCATGGAAGTGTCCCGGGCAGCTTCCCGCAATCGATTGCCAGACATCGAAGGGAATCTCCTATACGCCCGGAACACTACATCCACCAGCAAATATGCAATCTCGAGTGCACCATGGAGTCGTCAAGGTAGATCATTATCTGCAGTCGGCAATTCTCACGAGAGCCATATGCAGGACCGATCGACACGATCCCGGACGTCACGCCTAGCGCGATCATGAACCAGGCAAAGGGCGCGTACGACTTCATTCATTCATACCGCAGGTATACTAGGTAGTCTGCTGGTATGACTTCAGACATGACAACTATCAAAGTCCCCAAGACGGTGCGCGACCGACTCAACGCCATTGCCAATGAGCGCGGCCGTGGCACCACGCTGGCCGCCGTACTGACCGACTTGCTCGACCAGCACGAAACAGAAAAGACTCGAGCTCGGCTCGCCTACCTTGAGGTCCTGGCCAAGGCGGAAGAGGACGCCGAAGCCATGGCCGGAGCCCAGCGGCAGACGGAAAAGGCCATTCAGGTCCTACAAGCACGCGAAGCCAGCCGGTGACTCCGCACGGATACGTGCTGGACGACACCGTCCTGATTGAGATGGGCCGCCGGAACCTCGGGCTGCACCGGCTCATCATCTCCTTCGATCGCGCCTCCGTGCGCACCAGCGTGCCGTTCATCACCCTCGTTGCCGCCGAGGCGGTGCTGTCGCCTGATCAGCGACTGGTCGTCCGCGGCGTCATCGACTTCCTGGAGCACGTGTACGTGGATCCGATCGCGGCGCATACCGAGGCCGTTCGGCTGACCGAGGTCGTTTCCCGGATGGAACAGCCGGCCGACATGGCCGCCGCTCATGTGGTCGCCGTCTCCCAGCACCTCGACTGGCCTGTCCTGACCGCCGACGCGAGCCGCTGGGACACCATCAAGGCGCACCTACCGTGGCAGATCGAGCTGGTCGAGATCGCCGACCTGGATTGAAGACGGCCCGACCGCCATGCATCACCCTCGTGTCCGGCACGTGCGGCCGTCGGGGGCGCACGCCGATGTGGCCCAACAACGCCTATGCCTTCGACACGTCGCAAGCCTGGGTGTTCTTCGGCGGAGAGATCGCCGAGGTGGCACCGATGGTGCGATACCGGACCGAGCACCAGGCGGTGGATCTCGCCCTGCTGCTGCCGGCCAACGGACTGCGCCCGGCTTCGCCCGCGCCTGGCGATGGATCCCGCCCGCCCGCGCGGTGCCGGTGCTCCCGCCAGGCGAGCAGTGACCCGGACGTGCTTCCTAGTCGTCCAACTGGGATATTTCGACCACAGTGAGCTGCCCCGACAACTCCTTTTCCGCCGCATCCCATCGAGCGGCGTCCGTGGTCAGGATGGGACAGTTGCGCAGCACCGCTTGCAGCGCCGTCTGCACGCGTGAGGCTACCGCGCCTCGGCCCGGTGATCGTGTCGGGCTCGCCTCTTCAATCCTGACCGGTCCGGGACTGTAGACTTTCGCAGATCCGGTCAGGCGCCCCGTTGCCAGGTGTCCCCGAAGTCAGCGATGACCTTCAGTTCTCCGCCCAGGGCATGGATGTACAGGCCGAGGGTGGCCACTTCGGCGACGGACCCGTCCTCGATCACCGAGACACGCTGCTGGGACACTCCCATCGCCTGAGCCACCTCGGCTTGGGTCAACCCGACCTTCTTGCGCATGTCGGCCAGGAACCCCCGCGCACCTGGGCCACCCGGCGCTCCCCTGCCTCCTGCAACCCCTGGCGGTCGTCGGGGTGGACGAACTCGGTGATGAACTCCTCACGCGTATAGGAGTGAAACTCGGCGCTCACGGCAACTCCTTCAGATACGCCTCATACCGTATGCCGTGGCCGCTGTCATACGTTTCGTCTATTCGAATCCCCATCACACACCGCCGAAGCACAGCGCGGAGTGCTTGGACTACTCAGGCCGCGTTGGTGCGGTGTCCGGTGAAGCTCACCTGAGTGTCGTCGTTGTCGAGGGCGATGTTAAGGGTGGCGTCAAGGGCCTCGGCCAGCTTGGCGAGAAGCGGCAGTGTGGGAACGGTGTCAGAGCCTTCGATCCGGGAGACCTTCGCCTGGGTGAGGCCTGCGCGGTCGGCCAATTCAGCCTGAGTGAGCCCGAGTTCAGTGCGCCGATCGTATACCGCCTTCGCCAGGGCCATGGACAGCCGGATCTCGCGACGGGCCTCGGCCACGTCCTCCGACTCGGTGAAACCCGCGGCGAGCTTGCGTTCGCGCAAGGTCTTCCAGCGGCTGTGGCTCATTGCTCCACCTCTCCTTCCTCAATGGTGCGGATGAACTCCTCGTGCGCTGGACCGTGTTCGGCCTCGCAGACCTTCTGAGCGAGCTTGGCGCGCCTGACTTCGGCGTCCTCCCGCATTCTCGTCTTGCGGAAGACGGTTAGCAGGACCGCGGTGCGGTTCGGCGTGAGCCAGTACGTGATGCGTATGGAAGCACCGTCGAGGGTGGGCCGCAGCTCCCGAACTCCGTCGCCCAGGTAGCGGGCATAGGGCTCGCCGAGCGCGGCAGCGTGTTCCGCGAGCAGCCCGACATACTCGTCGATCTTGAGGAAGTGCTTGGCCGGCAACGCCTCCAACCAATCCCGCACCTCGGGCTCGACCTCGATGGCAAAGAGCGCATCCACCCCACAACGCTATATGTCGCTGACGACATATTCAAGACAATGCCCCGACTGCGCCGCAGCAAGAGGTCCCGTCCTCCGGCCCGGCAGGCATCTCGATGGCCTTCGGGCCGGGGTCCCGGTTCCTGGCCATGTCCAGGGTCAGATTACCGGGAGGCGAGCGCGCCGCCGGCCCTGCGGAGCCGGGCACGGACCATGGCGCTCTTCGGAGGGGTCCGAGCTGGTAGAAGCTGGGCTGGTCTGCCTGCCCGGTGAGGTTCCGAGCAGGCAAACACGATCGACCTCATCGGCAGCCTGGGAGGGGACGCCGCCCTCAACCGCAGTCGGTGCGGGGGGCGGAAATAGCCTGGTCTACCGGCTCTGATCGCGGAGACGTGCGGTAGCTCCTGTCCGCCAGCCACGAGCAGCGCCGTGACCCCGTGTCAACGACGGCCGAATTCGAAGTATTCACGCGTCGTCGACAACTCGCAGAGGAGCTTGCCCTTGACGCACCGTCAGGCCGGATGGAGACGTCATCACATGTCACAGGAACAGCGTGACCACAATATAAACAGTAAGAAGGGCGACCCACGCAAGCCAGCCGACGAAGAAATGTTTACGATCGGATCTGACAATCCCAACCAGTCCCACGACGGCAAACAGGAAGCAACCGAACGAAAACCCGACATGTACCCCCAGGGGCAGACTCATAAAGATCAGAACAAATAGCGAGCTGACAGCCGAAACAAAGAATCCCATGACCAGCCGTATGATCGTCGACGGTGACACTTACCCATCTCTCCTCGGGTCCTGCACAGGGAGCCAAAACACGGTCATGCGGTACGGGCAGAGACACTGCTCCGGCCGCACCGCATGACCACGAACCGTGGACTCACAAGTTATAGGGCAACCATTGCCGGAGCTTTCTGGCAAGTATGACCCAGTTGTCCTTCGAGATGACGTCGGAGAGCCACTCGATCGTTATATGGTGAACGCCTTCCGCAGGGCCCCATGCCTTGACGTTCAGCCAGAGCCAGTCCCCATGACCGATGGGCTTCTTAGCGCTGCCAAGCATGATGGTGAATGCGATGAGAGCGCCAGCAGGATCGACGTGCCCCTCGAGCGCCTCGAACATAAATGATTGCGCCGTGAGTTTCACGACCTTGATTGTCCGCTTCTCGCCCCAAGGTGGGCTCCTCCCGCACGGTGCCGGGTTGCGAAGATCCAGCAGCTCAGAAGAAGCCGGTGCAACGCGATACGGCGGTCAGGTGGCTATTTTGATCCTGGCCCAGATCTTGTGACCGACCTCGTCGTTGCCTTCGTACCCGATCTGGTCGGCGACCGCGGCAACGATAGCGAGGCCCCGACCACGCTTGGCACTGGTTCGGCAGGGAAGGTCGAAGCGGGGAATGCCGCCCCAACCGCAGTCGTAGACCGCGACGGTGATGGTGGTGGTCGTGCGGGAGATCTCGACGATGAACGTGCCGTTGGAGCGGCCGCTGCCGGTGTGGAGGACCGCGTTGGTGGCGAGTTCGGCGACGATGAGCTCTGCGTCGTCTTGACAGGGGGAGTCGACCAGCAGGTAGCGGGTGAAGTGGCGGGCGTGGGGGATCTGGTCGGGGGCGCCGGGGAAGGTGCGCCGCCAGGTCAGGCCGCCGGGGTGCAGGTCGATCATCGCGTCGATGAGCTCGCGTTGGACGGTGGTCGGCTGCTCTCGTTCGCGTTGCTTGGGGACGAACACGACGGTGGTCTCGGGCATTTGGGGTTCTCCTGGGCGCGTGACAACGGGGTTCGTTCTGTGGATCGGGCGCGCGGCGGTCCGCGTATGTACGGTGCCTTGACGAGCGTGCCGTTGTGGATCTCCATCTCGCGCTCGATCACCACTCCACCCGCCGTTGGCGCTGACCTGCGGGAATATGCGCGGTTCGGACATCGACCTCCCTATGGCCGCAATCGCAGTGAGCAAAGCGTCACGATCAATGTACAATTCGTGCGCAATCCCAGGGCAAAGGGGGTCCGTGATGTCCGGTGAGGGCCGTCGAGTACTGCTGCAGGCTCGCTCCTGGAGCAAGCGTCTGCGTGCCAAGGGTCTCACGTGGGACCAGATCGCCGCCGTGCTCGAGCTCATCCATACGGTGAGCCCGTTGCGGGTGTACCGGCTGGCGCACGGCCGTACTGCCGCCCACGTGGTCGCCATGGTGAACGATGCCGATCCAGCCGGCACAGCCGCGTTGCGCGAGGCGCGACTGTATGACTTCGAGGCCTGGCCAGAGACGGGTCGTCGCCCGCCACCGCGTCTGCTGGCCGTGCTGGCCGAGATCTACCAGACCACCGGGCGGAGCCTGGTTGGCGACGAGGTCTTCGCCTCGTATCGCAGTGCCGACCGCGAACTGATCGCCGGTGCGGACTTCCGTGACCTAGACGCCAACCGGCCTCCATCCCCGAAGACCCCAAACCATGTCACCATGGAGACGAGCGCAGCAGTCACGCCCGCTGACAAGTCGCTCCCGGACGCTCCGGCGTGTGTGCGCCTGCTGCGCGCCATCGGCGCCGAGGAGACCGACGTGAAACGACGCGAGCTGCTCTTCGAACTGGCCCTGGTGCTCGGCGGTGCCCCGGCCTTGGACCTCCTACGCGTCCTCAATACGGACGAAGAAGAACGCCTAGCTAGGGTGCTACGCAGCACGTGGCGGGTGGACGAGGCGACAGCGCGCACATTCGAAAAGCTCATGCTGCACGCGCGCCGGGCGGACGACCAGTATGGGCCGGCGACGCTACTGCCTGTGGTCAATGGGCACCGGACGGCGCTTGCACAGGTCCTCGCTCGGGAATCGATGCCGCCGGCGCTGCACGACCGTCTACTCGGCGCGTATGCCCAGATGTCGCAGCTGACCGGATATCTCAGCTACGACCTGCTGGACTACGCAACGGCCGAGCATGCGATGCACGAGGGACTGAGGGCGGCACTCGACCTCGGCGACGCCACGCTGATCGCTTTCCTTCATTGCTGGATGGGGAGCATGGCCGTCTTCCAAGAACGGGCAACGGCCGCTTTGGATCATGCCCTTGCCGCTCGGGGCTGGTCCGCCCGATCCTCGAGCAAGCTTTTGCGAGCCATGCACGAGTCAATGCTGTCGGAGGCCTACGCCGTCGCAGGTGATGCCTCGGCAAGCGCCCGGGCGCGTGATGGTGCGGTCGCCTTGGCTGGTGCACCGAAGGCCGGCGAACCGACGTTCCTGTACTGGATCTCGGCTTCAATGGTGGAGTCCAAGGCCGCTCTGTCGCTCATCCATCTGAGACGGCCCGAAGCAGCGGTAACGGCGGCTCAGCGGTCGTTGGCCGGGCTCGATCAGCGATTCAAGATGGACCGCGGGTTTGCCCTGGTCCGCTACGCTGGCGCTTTGGCTCTGGCCAAGGAGATCCCAGAGGCAGCGGCGCGGCTGACGGAAGCCGCAGAAATCGCCTCACAGCACACCTCAGCCCGCCTGACCCACCAGCTCCGAGAGACACGAGCCATGCTGAACCCGTGGGCGGGCAACGCTCATGTACAGCAGCTCGACAAGACCCTCACGGCTCGTGGTTTGCGATGAGCGGTACGACGCGGATGATGATCACGCGTGGCCTTGTTGTGTTGTGTGCCTTTGCCGCGCAGAGTCGAGCGTGACACGAAGCAGGTGAGCACGGTGGCAGAACCGACCAAGGTTCGCACGCCGCCATGCATCACCCTCGTGTCCGGCACAGGCGGCGCCCGCACATGCGTCCGTCGTGGAGTTACGACGCAGCGTAGAGAGCCGGCAGCTCGCTGAGGCGTCGGCTGAGGAAGCGCTGTGGTTGGCCGAAGAGATGGCGTCGAGTTCCACCTCGACGACGATACCGGCTCTTCGAAGTTAAGCGGGGTTGAGGTATCCACGACCGCGTCGGGTGGTGGCGCATCGGGTGCGTAGACGCTGATTCTCGGGATTGCGGAAGCCGTAGGCGTCGCGGGCGGTGGTCTTGATGACCCGGTTGGTGCCTTCGGAGCCGGCGTTGGTGATGCCGGTCTGGATGAAGGCCAGGATCTCGGTCCACCAGGTCTCGATGGTGGTGGCCAGGCGTTCGAGTTCGGGCAGGCAGGAGGCGGCGCAACGGTCGTAGAAGTGAAACAGCCGCTCAGCGATGACGCTCCGGTCGGGGTGAGTGCGGGCCAGGGCGAGCAGGTCCAGAAGGTCTTCCTTGGCGTTCCACGCGGTCAGAATCGGACTGCCCAGCCGTGCGGGCAGGGCACGCAGGTCATCGACCATCGGATCCAGTTGACAGCCGTGCATCCGGGCCGCGGAGCGGGTGAGCCGGTTGCGCAGTTCCCACTCGCGGTTGCCCTTGCGCCCGCGCCGGCCGCGGATCTGGACGGTGACGCGGCGGCGGACCTCGGTGAGCGCCTGGTTGGCCAATTGCACGATGTGGAAGTGGTCGACGACCAGCGTGGCCTGCGGTAACGCGGCGCGTACGGCGGCTTTGAAGATGGTGCACATGTCGATCGCGACGAAGGCCACGTGCTGCCGCCAGGCCGGGTCACGCTGGTTGAGCCAGCCGGTCACGGCGGCGATGGTGCGGCCCTCGACCTGGCCGAGCAGGCCCTGCTCGCCGGACAGATCCACGAACCCGGTGTGCCAGCGATCCACCGCTGTCGTCCACGTGCCGGTGGCCTCGTCCAGTATCCAGCGCGGCCGGCCGCGGGCCGCGGCGGGCTTCATCGATCCCCAGCACGGTGACGAGCTCGGGCTGGGCGGGCAGTACCCGATGAGCGTGCTCGGTGAAAGCGGCCGAGACGATCGGCCAGGACACCCCGTGATCTCGCGTTGATTGGATCACCGTTCGCCCGCCATCTCCCACGGCGGCGCCTGTGGCTTGGCGTAATCGCCGGGTCAGCCGGGAGCGCGCGGGGATCTGCGGCACCTGCTCGGTGAACGTCTGACGCGGGCAGGACGCCTGGTCACAGCACCAGCGACGCTTACGCCAGCGCAACGCACACCGCCGCCCGCCGACTGGCAGGTCACGCGGGCGGGTAGTCACCCATTCCTTCATCCGGACTGCGGCGACCCCGCACTGTGGGCAGCATCTGGCCCGTTCATCCGCGGTGGCCAGGTGCACCACCGGGCCGTCCTGCACTCCGTCACCTGCGGCGACGACCTTTGTGACGGTCACCCCGTCCAGACCCAGCAGCAGCGTCGTATCGTTGACCATGCTCGTGGCTTCTCTGATGTGATCTTCTTGCCTCGACAACAAGAAGGATCACCGAGAGCCACGAGCCCTCTCAAGCCTCCTGAGCCCGGCAGGCCCTCAAACCCCGATCAAGTTCGAAGAGCCACGATACCTCGCCGGTGGTCACGGTCGGCCGGCTTCCTAGGAGAGATCGCCGAGGTTGTCGCTTGCCAGGGAGAAGGGACCACCTGGTTACCACGAGGAAGGGACCACCTGGTCGTGTAGTCGATCATAGTGTTCTCCCTTGGTTCGTCCCCGCCGACACCCCGGTGACCGGCGCGTTCGCGGGCTGGATGGTGGGTCGTTGACGGGTCCGGTAGGACTCGCCTTCGACGATGAGGACGTGTGCGGCCGACACCAGCCGGTCGACGGCGGACTGGGCCAGCAGCGGAGCTGCTGATCTTCGTCAATCGCAGCCTTGCGGGGAGCCCGCCCACCAGCGGACAACCACCACCGGTAGGTCGGTTACCTGGGGAAATTCACAGAGCAAAGCGATCCAACTTCAGAGAGCGGCATCAAATCACCCCGCCGGTCAGCGGCAGTTGAACCAAGGCGCTGAAATTGGTACCGGTGGATACCCGCGCCACGATAGAAGCGACGATCATAGTCATCCCAACTATATTGAACGCCAGTATCGCACACCTTAGCTTCCAGTTTAGTTCCACATTAAGGCTCTCCGCTGATGGGCGATGTAGCCGAATGGTATGCCATTCACGTCACCGAAAATTTCACGCCTTCGTCTTCGGCGCTACCCAATGCAGCCCGGAGAGCCCATTTGCCTAGTTAAGCAAGTACTCCACCCTGAGCGCACATTTCCCTCGACGAAGACGTAGTCGGCCAGGAAGCGCAAACCCTCGAGGGCTTCTTGCGTCGCCCGCTAATGCAGGCCAACATTGGCTTTACGCCTAGACAAGACAACCTTCCCACCCGACTTGTAAGGAGTAACTTCAAGCATATCACGTTCACTCCTTCGCGGCTCCCAATCAACATATGGATAGAACGCAACTCTCCAACACAACCTGATAAGCAATATCTCCCCATATACGGGAATCGCACCAAAGGCCATGTCTTGCAACCGATATGAAGACCATCGCGACAATACGCCTATTTCGATAATTACAGGGAATCGCAGAACGAGAAACTGGACTGTATCCGCCATGTAAGGAACCTCCCCAGCGGATGTTTCCGCGTAGAGCGCGTCAACAAGCCAGTCTTCAAGCGAGCGAGAGAACATATGGCCAACTATCAACATGCCTACAGCAGCCATCACCGCTATAGCTGCTCGCAATACACCTCGCCTCGGCATAACTAGCCTTTCCGACGAATCCACCCCGGACGGTTCGGCAATGCGTATGATCACACATCGGGCATCGAGGTGATCTACCACATCGTCGGTCACGCTGTCGAGGTTCATGATCATTCGCGTCAACCGGTACTGGACTAGGATGATCTTCGAAAGCACGAGAGTCTCGCACCGTGAGGGTACGGGCCTGTCGTTTCATGACTAACCCCCTTCCGTCTGCGAAAGAGAGCAGGCACCTGCCGTAGTTCACCTCGTCGAGCACATGTGACCCATACTCGGAGACTCATTCACCCCTTTACATAGATCGAGGTATGCCTGATCCGGGGTCCCGTACCATGTCTTATAGGTGTAGTGAGGGCGTCCTGCATATGCGTGCCCCTGCCAGGCGATGATCCATTCGCCCGTCCATCTCACCCTGGTCTCGATCTGCACCCAAGCCCTCCATCCGGTTTGCACCGTGGTGCGCCATTGCGTATAGTACAGCATTTTATAGCGACTACAGCCATTATTGAGGCATATTTGCAACGAGTTAACCTTCCTCCATATGAACATCGTGTCTCGCTGATGAACATCAAAGCGATATCTATATTCGGCAATTATCCCTAGCAGTTTAATCTTGTCCATTATCCAACTCACGGTGTCCGATATCCACAGAGGCGGCGAATCTTTCATACCAGTAAGCTGCCAGACCCCAACGATTTTGAGGTAAAGCCTCCAATCGCCTTGCCTCCAATTCTTCTCCGCGCACTGCGCCTTGGAGTATCCCTGCTTCACGCACGCTGCCGCAGCTTGAGCTGCTGTGCAGTGCCGCCCACCACACACATCCCCATCGCGGGTCCCGGGAGGAGTTTTGCCGCTGCCACGCCCATTACCTGTGCCGTTGGCGGCGGCCGACATGACACCGTAACCCCCCATGGCGAACCACATTTCACGGAGATATTCATTGGATTCTTTGGGGGTGTATACCGCCAAGAACGCCTCTTGAATATCTGTGGGGGACCCATAGAAGTCCATTCCCACAATTATCGGCCTTCCGTTCGGCATGATCTTTCTGCCGAGTCTGTCGAGCTCCTCTTCTGAGAATCCGGGGCCGTAGAGATAGTCATAGCCGGGCGAGGTGATGAACTCGCTCCACCATTGCTGGTGGGCAAAGGTTTCGACGCAGGTCCCTCCGCCGCAAAGATGCCCGGCCATACCCGTGTACGGATTATTGGAGTAGTCGTCATCTGGCGCGCTGATGAGGTTGGCAGCCTCAGGTGTCCCGACCACCGGCTGTCCCGGCTTAGGGCCGAGTAGATTGTCATTCCCATCGGCGCCTACATATTTTCCGCTACTGTCCGGCACGTAAAAGGTCGCGTGTCCGGTGGGGTCGATGCCGGTCAGGGGGGAGGAGTTGGCGTAGGCGTATCGGTTGGCCTGTACTGAAGGGTTGGGAGCGAGGGTGGCGGTGTCGCGGCTGGTGAAGGTGCCGGTGCCGGGCTGGTACCAGCGGGCGTGCATGTTGACCTTGCCGGTGTCAGGGTCGGTGTATTCGCCCTGGTAGCCGAGCTGGGCCTTGGTGCCGGTCTGGGCGATGGCGGTGCCGAAGGGGTCGTAGGCGGTAGAGGTCTGCAGGCTGGTGGTGTAGGTGGCCACTAGGTCGCCGTGCAGGTCGGACAGTGCTGCGGCTGCTGCGGCGGTGCCTTCTTTCAGCCCGAGCAGGGCGCCGCCGGGGTCGCGGGCGTAGGTGGCTTGGACGGCGCCCCCGCTCTCGCGCAGGGCAGCCAGATCGTTGCCCAGGCCGGCGTAGGCGAAGGTCTGATGGGCGGTGCCGCGGATGCGGGAGGTGACCCGGTCGAGCGCGTCGTAGGCATACAGGCTGTCGCCGTCGGCGATCATCCGGTCGAAGGCGTCGAAGGTGTAGCTGGTGGTGGCGCCCGCCTTGGTGCTGGTGGCCAGAGTGCCGCGCGGCGTGTAGGTGTAGTCGGTGCCATCGCCGCCGGTCAGGCGGTTGCGTTCGTCGTAGGTGAAGGTGGCGTTCCCAGCTTTGGTGCGGTTGCCGGCGGCGTCCCATTCGTAGGCGGTGGTGGCGCCGCCGGGTGCGGTCCAGGAGGTGAGCCGGCCGGCGTGGTCGTAGCCGTAGGTGTTGGTGCCCGCCCCGGCGGTGCCGGCGGTGGTCTTGGTGGTGAGGTTGTCGTCCTTGTCCCACCCGTAGGTGATCTTCGCGAGCTGGGTGCCCGAGCCGTTCTTCAGCGTTTGCCCTGTCGGGCGGTCCATGGCGTCGTAGTCGAAGCTCTGCGTGCTGGCCTGGCCGCTGGTGGCGGTGATGGTCTTCAAACGGCTGCCCGGGTCGTAGCCATAGGTGAGGGTACGGCCGGTGACCGGATCGGTGGCGGTAGCGAGCCGGTTGGCGTTGTCCCAGATGAAGGCGGCAGTTCCGGCGGCGTCGATGCGCTGGGTGGGATTGCCGAGCGCGTCGTAGGCGTAGGCGCTCTCCTGCGCGGCACCGCGGGAGACCTTCAGCGGCAGGCCGCGGTCGTTGTAGTCCACCGCCAGGTCACCGGCGGCAGTGGGGCGGGCGGCCAAGTCGTAGCCGAAGGTACGTTCGGCGCTGGCGGCGCCACCGCCTGAGCCGGTCTCCTTGGTGAGACGGTTCAGGTGGTCGAAGGTGCGGTCGATGCGCACCCCGCCGGGCTGGACAGTGGCCACCTGGTTGCCGCCCGCGTCGTAGACGTGGGTCCAGGTGCGGTCGGCCAGGTTCGGATGCGCGGCAGTGGATGGCTCAGTCACCGTCTCGGCCAGGCCTAGGCTGTTGTAGCTGGTCCAGGTGGCGTAGCCGCGGCCGTCGGTGAGCCGGGTGCGGGCGCCGGTGGCATCGTAACCAAAACTCGTCGTGATCGACTCGCTGCCGGAGACCGGCTCGATGAGCGAGGTGGGCCGGTTGAGCGCGTCGAAGGTCTGCTTGGTGACGTGTCCCTCGGGGGAGGTAGCGCTGACCGGGTTGCCCGCGGGGTCGTGGCCGTAGCGGAAGGTGCGCAGCACCGTGCCGGTGCCGGAGGCGTCCAGGTCCTTTGCGGCGATCTGGCGTCCGGCCAGATCGTATTCAGCGACGGTGGCGTTGCCGTTCGGGTCGGTCGTCTTGACCAGGCGTCCGGCCAGGTCGTAGTCCATGGTGGTCTTGTTGGTCAGCGGATCGGTGGTGGAGGTGACCTCACCGGCCGCGTTGACGGTGAAGGTGGTGACCTTGTTGCCCGGGGCCGTCTGCTTGACCAGTCGGCCGGCGTCGTCGTACTCCATCGTGGCGGTGTAGGCGGCGTTGGCGGGCTTGCGCTCGATCTGCGTGGCGGTGATCTGCCGGCCCAGGTCGTCGTAGGTGACCTGGGTGCGGGCGCCGGTCGGATCAACGCTGGCCAGCTTCTCCCCGGCCAGGTCGTACTCGGTCACCCACCTACCGGCGGTCTGCCCGGTCGGCGCGGGGTCGGTGACGCGGACCTGGCGGCCGAGCTGGTCGTAGTCGAAAGCCGTGACGTAGCCGCGCTCGTCCGTGGTGCGAATGAGCTGACCGGCGGCATCGTAGGCGTGTGAGACGGTGGGGGTGACCGCCGTACCACCCGGCGGGGTGTACTCGGGTGAGCTGGCGCTGACCAGCCGGCCCGCCTTGTCGAAGACCGAGGTCGACGTGCGGCCTTCGGCATCGCGCTGGTGCGTCTTGTTGCCGACCGCGTTGTAACCGATCTTGCCGGATGGCCGGCCCTGGCTGGTGGTGCCTGCCTTGTCGATCTGGACCTGTGGGGCGATCGTCTCCACCAGGCGATCGAGCGGGTCGTAGCGCATGGTGGCGGTGTAGTCGGCGGCGTTGGCCCCGCTGGCGTTCCCTCGCGGATCGGTGATCGAGGTGACCAGGCCGCGATCGTCGTAGCCGATGGTGGAGACCAGGTCCTGGTCGCCATTCTCGATCGTTTCCCGGGTGGGCTGATTGAGCTTGTTGTAGGCGTACTCCTTGGTCTCCGTGCGGGTACCGCTGCCCGCGCCGGTGGAGGTTGCCTTGGTGATGTTGTCGTTGGCGTCGTAAGTGAAGGACGTCTTGCGGTTGAGACCTGACGGGGCCAGCGTCTTCGACGACAGGCGGCTCGCGCCGTCATAGACGAACTCGGTGGTGACCTTGCCGCCGCCGGTGACCTGCTTGGTGAGGTTGCCTGCCGCATCGTAGGTGTTCGCCTCAAGGGTCACGTCCTTGGGCGTCGTGGAGCCATTGAGCTTGACGTCGTCACCAATGGTCTGCGACAGCCGGTCATCGGCGTAGTAGGTGTAGGACGTCTTGCGTCCCATCGCGTCCACCCGCGCGGCCAAGCGCCCGGCCGGGTCGTAGGAGAGGGACTCCAGCACCACGTCCTGGGCCGGCTGGGGATTGACCGGGCTTTCGATCCAGCCTTTGAGGGTGGTGGAAATCAGCTCACCCCGCTTGCTGTACGCATACGCCATAACGGTTCCGCGAGCGTCGGTCGAGCTGACCTTCTGGCCGAGCGTGTTCCAGCCCTGGCGGGTCACACCGCCCTCGGGGTCGGTGACCGACTCCAGCCGTCCAAAGGTGTCGTAGCCGTATATGATCTTGCGTTCGACGTCACCGCCGGTCAGGTCCGAGACGGCCTCGGATAATTTGTTGCTGTCCGGGTCGTAGCCGTAGGTGGTGCGGGCCGTATGCGTGACATCGGTGATGTCGTTCTTGGCCCCCGCACCGGTCGCCGTGGCCACTCTGCCGAGCGCGTCGTAGGTGAACGTGGTCGTGACCCCGTCCGGATACGCCCCCGAGATCTTAGATGAAGAGGTCAGACGGCCGAGCGCGTCGTACGCGAGCTTGGTCACCAGGCCTTCGGGGTCGGTCTGCTCGGCCAGGTCACCGGCAGTGGTGTAGGCGTAGGACCAGTTGTTGCCTTTGGGGTCGGTGCGGGTCTCCACCAGCCCCCCCGGGGTGGTGCCGCCGCCCACGGCCGGCTCACTGCCATCGGTGTAGGTGACCGAGGCCGAGCGGCCGTTGGGGAAGTCGGGGGTGGCCGGGGTGGTCTGTTTGGTCTGCTCGCCGTAGACGTTGTACTCGAACGTGGTGGCGTAGGTGTTGTCGGTGGCGGAAGTGGAACGGCCGTCGCGCACCTTGATCACGCGGTCGTTGCGCGGGTCGAACTCGTTGTCATCGTTGACGTGGTAGCTGAGCCACCGCTGGCTGACCGGTGGGTCTGTGAGCGATTCGTCGAAGCAGGAAAAGAACGGGTCCGGTGTGGCTGGTTTCTGGCATTGGGCGGTGGCCAGCATGTTGCCGCGCTTGTCGAAGCTGCGGTTGGTGATGACGCCGTTCGGGTCCTCCACGGATGAGAGATATCCACCGGAGTCATACCCATAGGTGGTCTTACGTTCCAGCTGGTCCGTGCGCGCGATGGTCCGGTAGCCGCGCCAGGCGTCATACCGAGTGATGATCTTGTTGTCGTTGGGGTCACGGACGTCCACCGTCGACTCGCCGATGGTCACGTCAACCGGCGTGGGCTCGCCCAGCTTCCAGGTACCGCCGTGCTGATCGGTGTGGTTGCGCAGCCCGTCCTTGGCCATGTCGTAGGTGTTCTGCGCCCAGATACGCCCCGACGGCAGAGTGATCTTGGATAGCAGGTGGGGCGCGGCGGCAGTGCGGGCCTGGATGTGCTCGGTGACCTCGCCTGCCGTGAGCGGGCGATCGTAAAGGGCGAGTTCGTCGATCTGGCCCATGAACCCCCAGTAGGTGAAGAGCTCGTCGGGGTCTTCTGGCTTGGTCGCCGGCCACTCGTCGGAGGTGAAACCATTGCCGATGGTCGTGGACGTCACCTCGTTGCGGTTGATGGTGCCGGTGCGCGTGCCGAGTGCGACGCCGTCCAGGTAGAGCTTCTGGCTGCTGCCCGAGCCACTGAGCACCACGTGATGCCACTGGCCGTTGGTGACGGCGGAAGGCGAGGTGATCGGCGAAATGACTTTGGTTCCGTTCGAGGCGACGATGGGGAACTGGCCGCGCAGTTTGCCGTCGGTGCCCACGTACAGCAGCGGTGTTCCGTTGAGAATCCCGCTGTCACCGAGGGCGTGGGCCAAGATGCCCGAGTTCGTCGTCTTGAACCACAACTCCACCGATAACTGGTCGATCAACCGGGCAATGGCCATGTTCGGCAGCACCAGCTCTGAATCGCCGGTGAAGCCGGCTGCCGTATCCGTCGACCCGGCCAGCACACCCAGTTGCTCCAGCGTGACGTACCTGTAGGTGGCCGGTCCCGCGCCCCATCCCAGACTGCGCGCCTCTGTCGTCGGTTCCGGCTCACAGTCGTCTGGGTAGATCGTGCAATAGCCAGGCTCTTGGCCCGGCGGCGGAGCCAGTTGGGTAGCGGGTTCGCCCAGCCGCCAATACCCCACCGGCTCGTCATCCTCGACCAAACCCCGATACAGGGAACCGGTGGTGTAGCCGTACGTCGTGCAATTTGGCGCGACCCCAGGATTGCAGGCTTGTGTGAGCGTGTCCCCGTTGTAGGTGTAAGTCCAGGTCTGCGCTGTGCCGTTGACCGGATCGGTCGAGACGCCGGCCACATGCGCGCCGTTCCAGGTGAAGGTCAAGGATCGGCCGCCCACGGCGGTGACCTTGGCGAGCTTGCCGTCGGTGCCGTAGGTGAGCTCTTGTGCGCGGCCCCGCGCGTCCACGACCCGTGTCAGCCGGCCTTGCGCGTTGAAGTGATAGACGGTCGACGATTTGTCCATCAGCTTCCACCCGCCGCCGGAAACCGTCGCCAGCGTGGCGTGCGTGCCGGGTGGTGGCTGGAAGCTGCCGTCGCCCTTGGGCGCGAACCGCAGCCGCTGCCCATCGGGGTAGGTCACTAGCAGCGACCCGCTCGGCTCGGCCTCGACCTTCATGTCGAATCGGGTCGACCAGCCCGCCCCGAACAAGCCGTTCCGGCGAGCGTCCTTGCTGTTGTAGGACCGCGTTATCGACAGCGCGGGCCCCGCCGTCGCCACCGAGGCGTCCACCACCGTGGTGGTGTAGTTGCCCGACAGCGCGTGGAATTCCTGCCCGTTCTCATCCCGGGACGCCAGATGCGCACCGATGGCGGGCTGGCGCGCGCCCGTCACGAACGTCCGGTACGGTGACGTTTTGAATATCCCTGACTCGGTGCGGACGTCCACCTTCCAGGCGTAGGTCGTGCCCCACTTGAGCACGTCCGCCGGTACCTTCCAGCTGTTGACCTCGGCAGGGAGATCCCCCGATTCCACCGGCCAGTCGATCGTTCCGTTGTCTTCGCTCAGCGAGCACCAGTAGTCAACGGACACAACCTGTCCGTCCTCCGGCTCCGGGCAGACGGTGAACTCATAATGCAGCGCCGAACCGTCCACTCCATTCGCGTGCGCCCCCAACGTCGGCGTCGTCGACCCCACCTGCGCCCCATTCAGCGGCCACATGTCGTCGATCTCCAACGCCGCTGACGTATCCAACGCCTCGGCACGCGCCGTGCCGGAAGGCAACCGCCGGTCAGCGGCTTTCCGCGTGCCCTGGACACGTGGGAAGACGTCGGGTCGCAGAGCGCCCTTGGGCGGCTTGATCTTGGTTTTCGTTCCCGCCGCGGCCGGGGCGCGTGTCGCGGCCGCATCGATCAGCGACGGGTGACCGGCCGCCGTACCCGCCATCTGCTGAGGGACATCGACCGGCCTAGTGGCAGCCGACGGACCGGCGTCCATGCCGTCCCGAGCCTGAGCCGACCCGACAGCAAGCCCCAGCAACCCGGGCAGTGTGGCGGCGAGAATCAAGCCAGCCCGAAAAGGCGATCGAGCCCATGCCAAAGACCGGCGCATACGCCGTCACACTCCGACCCACAACGAGGGGCATCTACTGATGCCAGACGTCGCTCCACCCCACCCGACGGAGAACAGACGTCCCGGCTCGTGCGGCTCAGAGCACCTACCAAACGGACAGAGCGTAACTTCGCCAAGATCGGGCAACAAGGGCCATTACGGCCATCAGACAGGCACGGAATGTTACTTACCGAACTAAACGCACAAAGCGCCTATATATCGATATATGTGCCCGCGGTCGGGCTCGCACGCGCAGGTAGCATCAACCCGTCCGTGTCCGTACAGCCTCACCGAGCGAATACCCGACATACGCTGGAAGCCGGGCAGTGCATCATGCTCAACAGCTGACATGCAGTTGACTTCGGCAAGCCCGGGATGGCTGGTTCGGAGCCAGACTTATGTGATGGCGGCAGGCGAAGGTGGCCACCGGAATCACGACCGTGACCTCGTCATGGCGAGCCTTAACGCCCCCACCCGCATAGAAGAGCTACGACGCTCGCACCGATCAGGATCGCGGCGAACCCTACCTGCCGGCAGGGGCAGGCGAGTTTATGCACGTCGCGGGAAGGTACTCAGCAAGCTGCACTGCTGCCCGCACCGCGCCGCCGCGATCGTGCAGGCCATCTTGGTCCTGCGGCTCATCGAAGAGGACCGCTACGCGGGATGAAGGGCTCACCCTGCAGGCAACTTCGATCACGCCGAGACCAGTGTCTCTGCCGCGGCCTGGTCAGCACCTACACCTGCGGACAAGACCCGGAGCGAGCGCTGCCCTGGCTCACGTCTCGTCCGCGTCATCAGGCAAGGACGCCTGAGGCGAATGCCTGGGCACCCGCTTAACCTGCAGCGCGCGAACAGGCCCCAGGCAAGAACGGTGCCGCTGTCAGGGCGGCGCACGCCCGCGGACCATGATCACTACTTCTTGGCCGGCGACCATGCCGGGAGCGGATCAAGTGCACTGGAGGCGCCGTGCACACGATCTTCCATCGTCACAAAACCGGCAAATCGGACCGATACCGAACGCCCACACACCGACCCTGAAGATTGCCTGTGAAGATCAGAGAATTTTAGACGGATGCCACCCAAAAACGGTTCCTGTGATCTGGGACACATTCAAGCGGTTACACTCTGCAACATCCCGCTAACGGAACTTCCGTCCCGTACGCCATAACCCCCCGACACCCTGGAATAACATCTCTTTCCGGTAACAACACGGCAAGGCCTCTGACAGATAACGACAAGGTAACGCAGGTAACGGCGCCTACCGGATCACTCAAACCGGGTTTCACCTGCGGAGATCACCACGCTATGTTCCTTGCAATCCCTTTACTGACGCATGGGACGCATGTTGCGACCCACGACAGAGCAAGGAGCAGTTCCCTTGAAGCGCATCCTCATCCCCGCCGGTGGCGCCCTCATGGCCACCGGCCTTCTGGCCGCCGGCCTGGTCGGCTCCGCTCAGGCTCAGGCCGACCCGACGACGGCCAAGGACCCGATGGCCACGAGCGCGGCCAACGCCAAGGCCATCGCCGAGTTCTGGATGGACAACAACGGTGCTGCCCTGAAGGGCGCGACCGAGTCCAACATCTGGGACAAGGCCGACGTCGCCAAGCTGCAGAGCAAGGGCGGCTACAGCTCGGACACCAAGCCGGGCTCGACCGCTCCGATCGGCCAGGAGAAGAAGACCACCGCCAAGGTCCAGAACGTCAACATGCCGAAGACCATCGGCAAGGTGTTCTTCGTCAACAAGAAGGGTGAGAAGAAGTGGTGCTCCGCTTCTTCGATCCAGTCGAAGTACCGCAACCTGGTCGCCACGGCCGGCCACTGCGTGTACGACACGGCCAACAACACCGAGGTCGTGTCCAAGTGGGTCTTCGTCCCGGGTTACTACCAGGGCAAGGCTCCTTGGGGCGTGTACGTGGGTAAGCAGGCCTTCACCCACTACGACTTCGACGTCTACGAGGACTACGACCGCGACTACGCGTTCGTGACCGTGTACAACGGTGTCCACATCGGTGGCGGTACCCCCAAGCAGGTCTCCAAGGCTGAATGGGACAAGTACCAGGGCATCAAGGACGCCAAGGACGTCGAGATCACCCGCGAGGAGTTCCGCAAGGGCAAGCTCGACCCCACGCGGACCGAGGCGTACTGGGTGAAGAGGGGCACGGCGCCCGAGGCGACCGGCCCCGACTACCCGGGTGCCGCGGTGGGCAAGGTCGAGGTCGACCAGGCCACCTACAAGGCGGCCAAGGTCGGCAAGGGCAACGGGTTCAAGTTCGGTGAGCCCGTCACCGAGATCGTGACCGACAGCGAGGCCGCGAAGTACCTCGAGAACCAGAAGAAGGACGCGAAGAAGTACCCGGCCAAGGTCGTCAAGGACGCCCGCGGCAACTGGACCATCACGCACTACTTCGTGCAGCAGTGGTACCGCCCGGGTTCGGACACCAAGTTCTACAAGACCGTCTTCTTCATCGTCGAGGGCTTCGTCAAGGACGCGGGCCGTCTTGGTGACAACGTCGGTGGTCAGGGCTTCGCCTGGAACCAGCCCACCGGCAAGTACGTCCGCGTCTTCGGTTACCCGGCCGCCCCGCACCCCGACGGCAACAAGGCCTACACGGGCGTTACGCCGAAGTGGTGCTACAACAAGACCAGCAAGAAGCTGGTGGGTTCGGCCGCGAAGAAGATCGAGGAGCACATCGCCCTCAAGTGCGCCATGACCGAGGGCGCCGACGGTGGTCCGTGGCTGTACAAGTACAGCAACGCCAAGCGCCTCGGCTACGTCAACGGCGTGACCAGCACCTTCAACGACCAGGACGGCAACGGCCGCGTGGACTACATCTCCTCGCCGTACTTCGACGGTGAGACGAACACGGTCTACAAGGCTGCGGCCAACGTCTGGTCCGGCAAGATCATCTAGGTGACGGACAGCGACCGGCCCTGAGCCGTTCGTCAACCGTTCACAGCGAAGGGCCCGGCATCTGCCGGGCCCTTCGGCTTTTCCGGCCCGAAAGTGAGGGCGCTTGGACGCATGTCGCGCTCATACGGTGCCATTGATCCGATGTGATGTGCGTCACACTCATCGATCGAGGCGGATCATGAGGACGCCTCCGCCCCGGGAGTCACATTAACAACTTCCTTATGTTGATCAGGGCAAACAGCCGCAAGGCGAGCCTCTCTCACCTTCTACGCATCCGCCCCTTAAACATCACAGAACGATCACGCCCGGCTTGTCGCACCTTTTCCTCTCAAAGCGACTACCCGAGTTCAAGATCCACACTGTATGTTCCTGGCTATCCCTTTACTGACGCATGGGACGCAAGAGGCGTTCCACGACAGCGCAAGGAGTTACCTTGAAGCGCATCCTCCTCCCTGCCAGTGGCGCGATTCTCGCCACCGGCCTGCTGGCTGCTGGTCTGGCCGGCACGGCTTCCGCGTCGGGCGTCGTCGATGACGCTCCGCTGACGCCGAACAACAAGGTCGCCGAAACCGTCGACTTCTGGTTCAAGGCGAACGGCGCCGCGCTCCGCGCTGCCGAGGTCTATCGCTACGACTACAAGGAAGTCGACAAGCTCGTCCAGAAGGGCGGGTGGAACAACGACACTAAGCCGGGGTCCACCGCTCCGATTGGCGAGGAGAAGAAGACCACCGTCAAGTACCAGAACATCAACATCCCGAAGACCATCGGTAAGGTGTTCTTCGAGGGTGCTGACGGCAAGCTGTACTGGTGCTCCGCCACCTCCATCCAGGCGAAGTACCGCAACCTGGTCGCCACCGCTGGTCACTGTGTCTACCAGCCCGGCAAGAACAGCCACGTCCTCAACAAGTGGGTCTTCGTCCCCGGTTACTACCAGGGCAAGGCTCCGTGGGGCATCTACGTGGGTAAGCAGGCCTTCACCCACTACGACTTCTCCACCTACGAGGACTACGACCGCGACTACGCGTTCGTGACCGTTTACAACGGCATCTCGCTGGGCGGCGGCACGGCCAAGCAGGTCTCCAAGAAGGACTTCGAGGCGTACAAGGGCATCAAGGATGCCAAGGACGTCGAGATCTCCGAGGAGGAGTACAAGAAGTGCAAGCTGGACCCGGCGAGCACCGACGACTGCTGGTCCGACCCCGGTAAGTCCGACGAGGGCGCTGGCCCGGACCACCCCGGTGCCGTCGTGGAGAAGCGCGAAGTCACCGCGGGCGAGTACGAGGACGCCAAGGTCGGCAAGGGCCAGGGTTACAAGTTCGGCGAGCCCATCGTCGAGAACGTGACCTACGACCAGGCCGTTGCTTACATCCTCAAGCAGCGTCCGAGCTGGAAGCCGGGTCAGCCGCTCCCGCGTCCGACCCGGGACTACCCGGCGACCGTTTCGCTGGACCGGGCGGGCAACGCCACCCTCACGCACTACTACGTGCAGAAGTGGTTCGTCCCCGGCAAGACCACGAAGTACTACGTGACCAAGTACTTCATCATCGAGGGCTTCGTCAAGGACGCCGGCCGTCTCGGTGACAACGTCGGCGGTCAGGGCTTCGCCTGGAACCAGCCGACTGGCAAGTACGTCCGTACCTTCGGGTACCCGGGTGGCGAGCACCCCGACGGCAACAAGCCCTACACCGGTGTCACGCCGAAGTGGTGCTACAACAAGACGTCGGGCAAGGCGAACGTGGTCGCGGCTCTCAAGGCCGAGGAGCTCGTCTCGCTGAAGTGCGCCGTCACCCCGGGCTACAACGGCTCGCCGTGGCTGCTCAAGTACAGCAACGCCAAGCGTCTCGGCTACGTCAACGGTGTCACCACCGCTGCGTTCGGCGACGTGGACGGCAACAACCGCTACGACACGATCTTCTCGTCGTACTTCGACGGCGAGACGGCCGCTGTCTACAAGGCTGCTGCCGCTCTGTGGTCCGGCAAGATGTCCTAATTCAGGACATCCCGGAGCTGGGGGTCCAAACCTCAGACCACTGCTTTACCCGAAGGGCTCGGCTTCTGCCGGGCCCTTCGGCCTGTCTGCCGAAAATCTGAGAAGAACCCTTACCAGAGTGACTAATGGGTCGATAGGGTCTTTACGCTGTTCTTGACAACTTCCGTGGAGCCTCCGTTGAAGCGCCTGCTCATCCCCCTCGCCGCCGCCGGCCTGAGCGCCGCCACCCTCACCCTTCCCGCCAGCGCAGAACCCCATTGGGCGACCGACCCTCTCACGCCGAAACCCGCTGACGCCTACAGCAGCGCCTACTTCTGGCTCGACGCCAACGGAGCCGCCCTGCGCAAGGCCACGCAGTACTACTGGGACTTCAAGGAAGTGCCCAAGCTGGTGGGCACCCAGAGCAAGGCCCCTGACGACGGCAAGCCCGGCATGACCGCCCCGACGGGCACGGTCAAGGCGGCCACCAAGGTCAAGAACATCAACCTGCCGAGGACGATCGGCAAGGTCTTCTTCCTCGACCGGGCCGGCAAGTACCGCTGGTGCTCGGCCACGTCGATCCAGTCGCGCCACCGCAACCTCGTCGTCACCGCGGGCCACTGCGTATACGAAAAGGGCAAGGACGTCTTCCGCAAGTGGGTCTTCGTCCCCGGCTACTACCAGGGCAAGGCTCCTTGGGGCGTCTACGCGGGCGCGTACGCCTTCACCGCCTACGACCTCGACACCTACGACGACTACGACGGCGACTACGCCTTCGTGGCCGTCCACAACGGCTTCTCCCTGGCCGGCGAGAAGGAGGTGTCCCACGACGAGTTCAAGGCATGGGCCGGCGACAAGTGGATCAAGCCTCGCGAGATCGACGCCAAGGAATTCCTGAAATGCCAGCTGAACCTCGGTGAATGCTGGTCCGAGGGTGAGGACAAGCCCGCCGACCTCGTCGGCCCGGACTACCCCGGAGCCGCCCTGGAGAAGGTGGAGGTCCCCAAGGAGACCTACGACGACGCCAAGATCGGCAAGGGCCAGGGCTTCAAGTTCGGCGAGCCGGTCGTCGAGCAGGTGACCAAGCCTGCGTGGGACGCCTACAAGGGTCCCGGCATCAAGGGCACTGACGCGGTCGGCAACTACACCATCACCCACTACTACACCCAAAAGTGGGTCAAGCCCGGCACGTCCCGTAAGTACTACGAAGCCCACTACATCATCGGCATCGCCAAGGACATGGGCCGTCTCGGTGACGTCGTCGGTGGTCAGGGCTTCGCCTGGAACCAGCCGATGGGCCAGCAGGTGGCGGCCTTCGGCTACCCGAGCGCCCCCCACCCCGACGGCGACAAGCCGTACACCGGCCTCACCCCCAAGTACTGCCTGGGCAAGACCGGCACCAAGACCTACCAGGTCAACACGTTCAGGGTGGAGAGGCACCAGGTGCTCAAGTGCTCCATGACGCCCGGCGCCGACGGCGGCCCCTGGCTGATGAAGTACGACAACAACAAGCGCACCGGCTACGTCAACGGCGTGACGAGCATGTTCCACGACCAGGACGGCAACAGCCGGATCGACTACATCAGCTCGGCGTACTTCGACGGCGAGGTGGCCGCGGTCTACGACAAGGCCAGCTACGCGGAGACCAAGGTGATCGTCGGCCCCAAGGGCGAGCTGCTCCGGTAAGTCCAGCAAGACGAAGAACGGCCCGGAGCGGGGAGATGCTCCGGGCCGTTCCCGTTCGGGGCAGCCGATTCACGCCGACGTGAGCTCCCGCGTACGTTCGCGCAGCACCAGCACCGGCCGCTCGTTCCTGTAGGGCTCCAGCCGCCGCCGCAGATCCGCCGCGTACGACCGTGACCGCGCGGAGTGCAGCTCACCGGCCAAGGTGAGCGCGCTCGCCGCGGTGGAGCAGGCCTCCTCCAGTTCCCCGCACTGCAACAGCCCGGCGGCCAGCAGCGACAGGTTGAACATCCGCCCCCGTACGTACCGGGAGTCCATGTCGAGCGACCGCCGCGCATGGCGGACGGCGCGCTCCCCCACTCCCAGGTCGCGGAAGCAGTGGGCGAACTTGGCGGAGAGGTACGCCTCGTCGAAGTAGCTCAGCCACCGGGGCTCCTCGGCGGGCTTGCGGGCGTCGAAGGCGCGTTCGGCCGCGTGGAGTGAGGCACCGCAGGCGCGGGCGTCGCCGCGGCCGGCGTGGGCGTGTGCCTCCAGGACGTGGGCGGAGGCGAGCAGCGTGTTGACGCGCGCGCTGCGCGCCGCGACCTGGGCCGCCCGGGCCAGGTCGAGGGCGTGGGCCGGCTGGCCCATGTAGACGGCCTGGTGGGCCATGCCGGCCAGGATCTCGCCGCCCAGGGTCTGGTCGCCGGCGCCCCTGGCCAGGCGGAGTGCCTGGATGAGGTAGCGCTGGGCCAGGCCGTGCTGCTCCATGTCGTAGGCCATCCAACCGGCCAGGCGGGTCAGCTCGGCGGCCGCGGCGGCCAGCGAGCGGCCGGTGGACTCGCCGTAGGAGCCGTCTTTGAGCAGGGGTGAGACGGCGGTGTCGAGATATTTGATGACGGACGACCGGACCCGGCCGCTTCCGAAGCGGTTGTCGAGCTCCCCGAAGGATCGGGTGACCTCGTGGATGGCGGCGATGTCGGCGCGGCCCACGCGCCGCGTTCCCATGCCGCCCAGGTGTCCCTCAGCCGGGGACGTCAACCAGCGCATGGCCCCTATGGAGCCTGCTCCTATCGCGAACGTCGAGTCGATCAGAAACCTCCGTCTCTCTACATCGGCCCGCCACAGCGCGGTCACAGTCGCGACCCCCTCCTGCCACGTGTGCGTGAACTCCTGCCCGAGATCGAGGGGTGTAATGATGGCCGGCATGCCCAGATCCTCCGAGGTGACCGGCCTGCCCAGCCGCATCGCGAATATCTCCATGAGCAGGCAGGGCACGGGATCCCTCGGACGCTGGCCACCGATCCAGCGCAGCACAGAGCTGTGGTCGTACTTCAGGCCTGGGGTCCCGCGTGCGGCTCCCAGGTCGTTGAGGCGCCTGGCCAATCCCTTGTGGGAGAAACCCGCCTCCGCGATGAGCTGCTGCAGCAGTCGGTTTGGCTCGCGTTCCATCGCTCTCCTCGTCACAGGAGTGGGCGCCCACATCATTACAGAGAGCTACTGTTATAGCACCTTGAGTAAATGATTTATGACAGTTCCCAAAGGTTGTCCGAACTCCGTGCTGCTTTCGCCGCCAGCGCTGTGCGCGGGCAGGCAGGCGGCGACTCCATCCCGGCGGGTACCTCACGTACCCACGGAAGCGCCAAGCAATCGGAAAATGTCCTTGACCTGCGGCGGGGGCCGAAGCGCCCCCGCCTGCCGAGGGTCAGGCGCGGGCGACGCCGTCGGCGCGGGCCTGCGCGGCCACCGCGGCCGTGACGGCGGGCGCGACGCGATCGTCGAACGGGCTCGGGATGACGTACGCGGGCGCGACGTCGTCACCGACGACGCCGGCGAGCGCGTTGGCCGCGGCCACCTTCATGCTCTCGGTGATCGTCGAGGCGCGGACGTCCAGGGCGCCCCTGAACACGCCGGGGAACGCCAGCACGTTGTTGATCTGGTTGGGGAAGTCGGAGCGCCCGGTGGCGACGACCGCGGCGTGCCTGGCGGCCACCTCGGGATGGACTTCCGGGGTCGGGTTGGACAGGGCGAACACGATCGAGTCCGTCGCCATGGAGGCGATGGCCTGCTCGGACACGGTCGAGCCGGACAGCCCCACGAACACGTCGGCGCCCGCCAGGGCCTCCTCCGTCGAGCCGGCGTGGCGGGCCCGGTTGGTGTCGCGGGCCAGCGCCTCCTTGACCGGGTTGAGGCCCTCCCTGCCCTCGTAGATCATGCCCTTGGAGTCCGCGACCGCGATGTCGCCGATGCCGGCCTCCAGGAGGATGCGGGTGACCGCGACGCCGGAGGCGCCGGCGCCGGCCACGACCGCGCGCAGGTCGCCGAGCGCGCGGCCGGTCAGGCGGGCGGCGTTCTGCAGCGCGGCGAGCACCACGATGGCGGTGCCGTGCTGGTCGTCGTGGAAGACCGGGATGTCGAGCAGGTCGCGCAGGCGGGCCTCGACCTCGAAGCAGCGGGGCGCGCTGATGTCCTCGAGGTTGATGCCGCCGAACGACGGCGCCAGGCGCACGACGGTCTCGACGAGGGCGTCCACGTCGGTGCAGTCCAGGCAGATCGGGACGGCGTCGACGTTCGCGAACTCCTTGAACAGCAGCGCCTTGCCCTCCATGACCGGCATGGCGGCCGAAGGGCCTATGTCGCCCAGGCCGAGCACGGCGGTGCCGTCGGAGACGACGGCGACGACCCTGGAGACCCAGGTGTAGTCGTTGACCAGCGCGGGATTCTCGGCGATCGCGGTGCAGACCCGGGCCACCCCGGGCGTGTAGGCGAGCGAGAGGTCGTCCGCGTCGCGGACGGGAACGGTGGAGCGGACCTCGAGCTTGCCTCCGCGGTGCAGCGCGAAGGCCGGATCGAGGTCAAGAGAATCGACGGATGCAGAAGATGCAGAAGCGGGCGTGGCAGCCACAGCGACCCCTGTAGTCATGGAAGTCATCGGAAGCGTGAGGACCTTCGGCGGACGAGCGCGAGCGGGCTGGCTTCGGTAGCTGCCAGGGTCCCCTCGTCGATCATCCCGTGAGGGGGGTTCGGGGGTCACCCGTGACCCCATAGTGCCACATGGTGAGATGGTGTTCGGTGTCGGCGCCGACGCCGTTCCGTTGACGCATCGTTAAACGGTGGATGACGGACTGCAGCAAAACCCCATTTAAACTGCACAAAACGCAAGCTTCTTAGCTTTTCACTCATAGGAGGCCGTACATGGCCCTCAGTCTTAAGGGCCGCCGTGGCTACGCCGCCGGCGCGCTCGCCTTGACCGCTGCGCTCGCGCTGACCGCGTGCGGCAGCGACACCGGCTCGAGCTCCGGCACCACCAGCGCGACCGCCGCCGGCGGCGCCAAGCTGGTCCAGCCCGGCAAGCTCACGGTCTGCACGAACATCCCGTACGAGCCGTTCCAGTTCAAGGACTCGAGCGGCAAGATCGTCGGGTTCGACGTGGACATCGTCGACCTCGCCGCGAAGAAGCTGGGCGTGACCCAGGAGATCGTGGACATCGACTTCGCGGTGATCAAGAGCGGCGCCGCCATGGCGGCGAACAAGTGCGACGTGGCGGCCGCAGGCATGACCATCACCCCCGATCGCCAGAAGAACATCGACTTCTCCGTCCCCTATTTCGACGCCACGCAGGCGCTGCTGGCCAAGAAGGGCACGGGCGCGACGTCGCTGGCCGACGTGAAGGCGAAGAACCTCAAGCTCGGCGCCCAGGCCAGCACCACCGGCCTCGACTACGTCAAGAAGGAGGGCTTCGACCCCACCGAGTATGCCGACTCCGCCAAAGAACTGCTGGCCCTGCAGTCCGGTCAGGCCGACGTGATCGTCCAGGACCTGCCCGTGGTGCTCACCTGGCTGAAGAAGCCGGACGTCGCCGCGAAGTTCGAGATGATCGGCAGCCTCGACACCGGTGAGCAGTACGGCATCGGCCTGAAGAAGGGCGCCGACCCGGTCCTGCTCAAGACGATCAACGACGAGATCGCCAAGGCCAAGCAGGACGGCACCTACGAGAAGATCTTCGTGAAGTGGTTCGGCAAGAAGCCCGGCGAGCTGGGCTGATCCATGGCCGACCAGCCGAAGGCGGCTGAGCCTGCCCGCGCCAGGCTCAGCCCTCGGAAGAAACAGCAGATCAGCCGGGGCGTCCAGTACGCCATTCTGGTCATGGCGCTTGTCGGCCTCGTCCTGTGGGCCGACTGGGGCAGCCTCGCGCAGAACTTCGCCAAGGCGGACGTGGCGCGGGAGGCACTCCCCGAGCTGTTCACCATCGCCCTGCGGAACACGATCATCTACTCGGTCAGCGGTTTCGTCTTCGCGTTCGTGGTCGGCCTGCTGCTCGCGCTCATGCGGATCTCCCCGGTCGGGCCCTATCGCTGGATCGCGCTCGTCTACATCGAGATCTTCCGCGGCCTGCCCGCCCTGCTGATCTTCTTGATGATCACGTTCCTGCCCCTGGCGCTCCCCGGCTTCGAGGTGCCCGGCGGGACGTACGGCCAGGCCGCCCTGGGGCTCGGCCTGGTCGGCGCGGCGTACCAGGCAGAGGTCTTCCGCGCGGGACTGCAGGCCGTGCCCAAGGGGCAGACCGAGGCGGCCAGGTCGCTGGGCATGTCCGCCACCCGGGCACAAGTCACCGTGGTGATCCCGCAGGCTGTCCGGATGGTCATCCCGCCGACCACCAATCAGTTCGTGGCCCTGCTCAAGGACTCGTCGCTGGTGCTGTTCCTCGGGGTGTCGGGCGAGTACGTGGAGCTGGCCAAGTTCGGCAACGACCTGGCCTCCCAGTTCGCCAACGCCACGCCGATCATGGTCTCGGGCGTCACGTACCTGATCGTCACCATCCCGCTGGGATACCTCGCGTCCCGGCTCGAGGGACGTAAGGGGAGGACCGTATGACGCACGCCATCGAGATCGCGGACCTGCACAAGTACTTCGGGCAGAACGAGGTGCTCAAGGGCATCGACATGACCGTCGAGCCGGGGCAGGTCGTCTGCGTCATCGGACCTTCCGGGTCGGGCAAGTCGACCCTGCTGCGCTGCGTGAACCTGCTGGAGGTCCCCACCAAGGGCAAGGTCTTCGTGGAGGGCGTCGAGGTCACCGACCCCGACGTGGACATCGACGCCGTACGACGCCGCATCGGCATGGTCTTCCAGCAGTTCAACCTGTTCCCGCACATGACCGCGCTGCAGAACGTGATGATCTCCCAGCAGCGGGTGCTGAAGCGGAGCAGGAAGGAGGCCGAGATCGTCGCCAGGGAGAACCTGGAGAAGGTCGGCGTCGGCGAGAAACGCGACGCCTATCCGGCACAGTTGTCGGGCGGGCAGCAGCAGCGGGTGGCGATCGCCAGGGCGCTGGCCATGAACCCGGACCTGATGCTGTTCGACGAGCCCACCTCGGCGCTCGACCCGGAGCTCGTCGGCGACGTGCTCACCGTCATGCGGAAGCTGGCGGAGGAGGGGATGACCATGCTCGTGGTCACCCACGAGATGGGGTTCGCGCGGGAGGTGGCCGATCGGGTGGTGTTCATGGACGGCGGCGTGATCGTCGAGGACGGTGCGCCCGCCCAGGTGATCGGCGACCCGAGTCAGGAGCGCACCCGTTCATTCCTCCGCCGCGTCCTGCACCCGGAGGAGTAGCGACGCACAGGGCGGCCGCCGGGGACACCGCATGCGGCCGCCCCACCACAGCCGCGTGCTGGGCTGTGTAATACTCCGGCATGGACCTGACCTCTTACGCCGAGTGGGCGGTCCGCCTGGCCAACGACCCCGCCCCGCCGCCTGACCTGGTGCGGCTCCGGGACGAGCTGGCGGCGGTCTTCGACGCGGCCGGCGACGATCGGGCCGTGGCGGAGCTGCTCAACGCCCTGCTCGTGCGCTATCCCGTACGCCCGCAGCTGACCGACCACGACGGCGGGCACTGGCACCTCCACCTGGCCGAGGACCCGGCCGCCACCGCCGTGATGGGCCTGGCCGCGGTCGTGGCCGAGCTGGGCGCGGACCGGCTGGGCCGCTGCCTGGAGCCGCGCTGCGGCCGGGCCTTCCTGGACACCTCCTCCAACCGCTCCCGCCGCTACTGCTCGGCCCGCTGCGCCAGCCGCGCCAACGTCGCCGCCTTCCGCGCCCGCCGCAGGAACGCCTCCTAGCGTCGCCGCCGCCTGCGCACCAGAGGCCAGTAACGCAGCACCACGCGCCCGACGATGTCGTGGACCGGCCCGAAGTCCCAGCTGTCGCGCCGCCCGCCGGCCCGCTGGTTGTCGCTCTCCAGCCACCACCCGTCGGCCCCGTGCCACTGCGCCCGTTTCACGATCAGCCGATCCGGGTCGCCGGGGAGCCTGGCCACCACGAGATCGCCCGGGTGGACGGTGGCGTTCCGGCGTACCAGAAGCCAGTCCCCCGGAACGAGCCCTGGGCGCATGGAATCGCCCTCGACACGCACTCTCATGGGCTGAGACCCCCCACTCCGCAGGCATTGGGACACGAGTAAGGTCGGTTGTGGACCAAGCTGATTCAGCATCCAGGAAGGACTTTCTGATGCTCGCACGACTGCTACGACCCAAGCATGTCGCTTCCGCACACTGCGACCTGCCCTGTGGGGTCTACGACCCCGCTCAGGCCCGCATCGAGGCCGAGTCGGTCAAGGCGATCATGGAGAAGTACGCGGCCAACGAGGACGCGGTCTTCCGCGCCCGCGCGCTGACCATCAAGGAAGAGCGCGCCGAGCTCGTCAAGCACCACCTGTGGGTGCTGTGGACGGACTACTTCAAGCCGCCGCACCTTGAGCAGTACCCCCAGCTTCACCAGCTCTTCTGGGACGCCACGAAGCTCGCCGGCGCCGCCGGTGCCAAGGGGACGGTCGACGTCGCCAAGGCCGAGGACCTGCTGGGGAAGATCGACGAAATCTCCAAGATCTTCTGGGAGACCAAGGCCGCCTAAAACGGCACATAAGGCTCTGTGCGGTCGCAGGCCGCACAGAGCCTTTTCCGTTGATGGCGAGTCTGATTCGTCCAAGCACCTCTCCGGGGCGGTAAGTTGCAGTTGGCGTCGGATATGCGAGGAGGACCGTGACCAAGGAAACCGAGACGCGCGCGGAAGGCGTGGCCGGCATCCGCGACGTGGTGAGCATCAGGCTCCCCGCCGCGAGCGCCTACCTGTCTGTGCTGCGTACGGCCACCGCTGGGCTGGCGGCGCGGCTGGACTTCACGCTGGACGAGATCGAGGATCTGCGGATCGCGGTCGACGAGGCGTGCGCCATGCTGCTGAGTGAGGCGGTGCCCGGCACCGACCTGACCGCCGAGTTCGAACTGACCGGGCACGAGATGCAGGTCAGGGTCGAGGTGGCCACGGTCGGGAGCTCCGCTCCCAAGCGCGACGACTTCGCTTGGATGGTGCTGACCGCCCTGGCCGATGACGTCGACGCGGTGACTGACTCCCCCGATCGCATGGCGATCGTCCTGCGCAAGCGCCGAGGCGCGGCCCAAAGAACGGCGGGGCCGGCGTGACGGAAAGGACTGGAGCCATGGCCACCAGCGAACACGCCGTGCCCGACAGGGTGCGCGCCCGTCAGCTCTTCGCCGAGCTGGCCGAGCTGGGCCCCGAGGAGCCGCGCCGCCAGCGCATCAGGGACGAGCTGGTCGAGCTTCACCTTCCCTTGGTCGAATATCTGGCTCGCCGCTTCCGCAACAGGGGCGAGTGGCTCGACGACCTCACTCAGGTCGCCACCATCGGCCTGATCAAGTCCATCGACCGCTTCGACCTCAACCGCGGCGTGGAGTTCTCCACATACGCCACGCCCACCATCGTCGGTGAGATCAAGCGGCACTTCCGGGACAAGGGCTGGGCGGTCCGCGTGCCGCGCCGCCTGCAGGAGCTCAAACTCTCGCTGACCAAGGCCATAAGCGATCTGTCGCAGCGGGAGGGACGCGCCCCGACGGTGGCCGAGCTGGCCTCCTACCTGAAGATGACCGAGGAGGAGGTGCTCGAGGGCCTGGAGTCGGCGAACGCCTACTCGACCGTGTCGCTCGACGCGCCCGACTCCGGCGACGACGACGCCCCCGCGGTGTCCGACTCGCTCGGCATCGTGGACGAGTCGCTCGAGGGCGTCGAATACCGCGAGTCGCTCAAACCGCTGCTCGAACGGCTGCCGCCGCGCGAGAAGCGCATTCTGCTGCTGCGGTTCTTCGGCAACATGACGCAGTCGCAGATCGCCACCGAGCTGGGCATCTCGCAGATGCACGTTTCGCGCCTGCTCGCCCGCACGCTGGCGCAGCTGCGCGAAGGGCTGACGGCCGACGACTAACCGTCGCCGTAGAGCGCGTGGGTGGTGGGAGGCGCCAGCAGCGTCGCCAGCCCGGCCAGGGCGACCACGATCAGCGGGATCCCGAGCTGCGCCTGGCCGGACTGGATCAGCGTGACGGCGACGGGCACCATGAAGATCTGGGTCAGCACGCCCGGCGACCTCCCCCACCGCTCCATCCTGAACAGCCCGCCCCACGCCACCCAGAGCAGCCCGGCCCCGACCAGCAGGCCGAACGCCGCCTCGGCCAGGGCGGTGGTCATGTTGTCAGGCGTCCCGATCAGGCTCTCCACTGCGACGAAGACGCCGAGCCCGACGGCGACGAGGCCTTCCAGGGCGACGATGGCGGCGGCGATCACGAGGGTGAGCGGGCGACGGTTCACGCCCGTACACTACCCCGCGACTCCCCCGGTGGCCCTTCCGACCTGCGACGCGGCGGCGAACGCGGGCTACCCTGGCGATATGCGCGCGATGCTGCTGGTGAACCCCAAGGCCACGACCACCAACGCCCGCACCAGGGACGTGCTGATCCGCGCGCTCGGCGCGGCTGTGCAGCTCACGGTCGAGGAGACAGGCTACCGGGGGCACGCGGCGACGCTGGCCGCCACCGCCCGCGCCAAGGGATACGACGTGGTGGCGGTGCTCGGCGGCGACGGGACGATCAACGAGACCGTCAACGGCCTGCTCAACCCGGTCAACGGCGATGACGCCCCGCCCCTCGCCGACCCGAGCGCCGGCCGGCCCGCGCTCATCGTGATCCCCGGCGGCAGCGCGAACGTCTTCGCCCGCGCGCTCGGCCTGCCCAACGATCCGATCGAGTCGACAGGTGCGGCGCTGGAGGCGCTCAGGGAGGGCCGGCGCAGGACCGTGGGCCTGGGCCAGGCCCTCTGGGAGGGGCAGAGCCGGTACTTCACGTTCTGCTCGGGCATGGGGTACGACGCCGAGGTTGTACGGGCCGTGGAGGGCCTGAGAGGCACCGGCAGGAAAGCTACCCCAGCACGGTATGTGAACACGGCTCTGAGGCACTATCTGGCCACGGACAAGCGGCATCCAGCGATGACGCTGACCGGTCCAGGGATCCCGACCGCCGAGGGCGTCTTCATGGCGATCATTTCCAACACCTCACCGTGGACGTACGTCGGCAGCAGGCCCGTGCGCCCGACCCCGTGGGCCAGCTTCGAGACCGGGCTGGACCTGCTCGGATTGCGCCGGATGGGGCTGGTCTCGCTCACGCCGGTGATCCGTCATATCCTTACGGAGAGTGACGTCCTTCCATCCGGACGACACCTCGTGCAGCTGCACGACGAGGCCGAGTTCACGCTCACCGCGGAGCGCCCCGTGGCCTTCCAGCTGGACGGCGACTACCTGGGCGAACGCGAAAACGTAACATTCCGGTCTACACCGAACGCGTTACAAGTTCTGGTCTAGCTGGTTACATTCGGTCATTGTGTGACGCATCCGACATCCATAACAGCCAAAACTTCGTCCGTACCCCCTTGCGTGCACTCTCCGTGGCTGACAGTCTCAAGATTGACGTCGGAACGTAGGACCTTTAACAACCCCAGGGCCCTCCGCCGTCAACGGACGACCCCGGTCCTCAAAAGGATTCGGGTACTCGTTCGCGCGAGTTAGTGAAACTCTTCACAAAGTAGTGGCCGCACGGAGCCGACCAACGGCTTCATCTACTAAGGAGTGGACGCATGGACTGGCGCCACCGAGCTGCCTGCCGTGACGTGGACCCCGAGCTGTTCTTCCCGATCGGCAACACCGGCCCCGCCCTCATGCAGATCGAGGAGGCCAAGCAGGTGTGCAGGTCCTGCTCGGCCGTTGACGCGTGCCTGAAGTGGGCGCTGGAGTCCGGGCAGGACGCCGGTGTCTGGGGCGGTCTGAGCGAGGACGAGCGTCGCGCGTTCAAGCGCCGCAGCGCCCGCGCCCGCGCCCGCGCCAGCGCCTGAACGTCTAGCCGGCAGGCAGCGGGATCGACAGCACGGCCTCCGTGCCGCCCTCCGGGCGCGGCCGGATGGAGATTTTGCCCGACAGCTCGCCCTCGACCAGCGTGCGGACGATCTGCAGGCCGAGGCTGGTGGAGCTGTCGAGGTCGAAGCCCCCGGGCAGTCCCCGCCCGTCGTCCCACACGGTGACGTTGAGCCGGTCGAGCGCCGGCTCCACCACCACCTCCAGCCGTTTGGGCCGCCCATGCTGCAACGCGTTCTGCAACAGCTCGGTCAGCGCCATGGCCAGCGGTGTGGCGATCAGCGACGGCAGCACGCCGAACGCGCCGACGCGCCGCGGTGTGACCGCAGCCTCCGCCGCCCCCACTTCCCCGGCCATCGCGATCACCCGGTCGGCGATCTCGTCGAAGTTCACGAACTCCTCGGGCGCGTGAGACAACGTCTCGTGCACGATCGCGATCGACCCGACCCGGCGTACCGCCTCCTCCAGCGCCTCCCGGCCCTCCGGGACCCGCAGCCGCCGTGCCTGGAGCCGCAGCAGCGCGGCCACGGTCTGCAGATTGTTCTTCACCCGGTGGTGGATCTCTCGGATCGTGGCGTCCTTGGTCATCAGCTCTCGCTCGCGCCGCCGCAGCTCGGTCACGTCCCTGATGAGCACCAGCGCGCCGATGCGGCCGCCGCCGACGATCAGCGGGATGGCCCTGAGCTGCACGATCGTGCCGCCCGACTCGACCTCCGTCTCCTTGGCCGCGCGCCCGCTGGCCACGATCATGAGGTCCTCGTTGATCGGCTCATCGGAGTAGCACAGCGTCGCGGTGACCCGGCCCAGCTCGGCGCCTACCAGGTCGGCGTGCAGGCCGAGCCGGCGGTAGGCGGACAGGGCGTTCGGGGAGGCGTACGTGACGCGCCCGGCCCGATCCAGCCTGAGCAGCCCGTCGCCGACACGCGGCGAGCGGACCAGGATCGGCTCCTCGCCGGAGAACGGGAAGCGGCCCTCGGCCACCATCTGCGCCAGGTCGGAGGCGCTCTGCAGGTAGGTCAGCTCCAGACGGGAGGGCGTACGCGCCGACGACAGGTTCGTGGAGCGCTGGATCACCGCCAGGAAGCGGCCCTCGCCACCCTCGACCGCGCGCCGGACCGGGATCGTCTCCTCCCTGACCGGGACGCCCGTGGACCAGTCGGGATCGCCCTCGCGGCAGATGCGGCGCTCGTTCCACGCGGTGTCGATGAGCTGGCGCTCGCCCTTGGCCGCCACTGTGCCGACGATGTCGTCGTGGTAGACGGTGGGGCCGGTCGTGGGGCGCATCTGGGCGATCGCGATCCAGCCGTTCTCCCCCAGCAGGGGCGCCCACAGGATGAGGTCGGCGAACGACAGATCGGCCAGCAGCTGCCAGTCGGAGACCAGCGAGTGCAGCCAATCGAGGTCCGCCTCGTCGAGAGCGGTGTGGCGGGCGACCAGGTCGCTGAGAGTCGGCACGACTGCATCATGCGTGCTTTCCCCGCCGAGAACCAAACCGACTCCCTTGAGGAATGCGCAGCGTCATGAGCGGGCAGGACTCCGCAGTAGGCCACCGCACGCCCACGCGTTCGCACAGTGAACACGAATACGGCATCGTTCACCCGGCTGGTCCCTTGGCGAAAACTCTTATTGTGAAAACCGTCACACTGCCGAAGTCGCCCGGGGCCGGGGACGGGGTTGTGCGGGGCAAGCCGGAGGTGATCTCCACGGGCACGTGGTACGCCCGCGACACGCGTCGCGTGGGTGCGGAGAGCTGCGGCGGGCCGCTCGACGCGGCCACCGTGCGGACCTCGGTTGCGATCGCGCGCACTGCTGTGGATATCCTTCACCATCAGCCTGAGCAGCCCGGATTCGCGACTGACAGGCGCTCGGCGTCGGCCGGCCGCGGGGGCCCGCGGTTGACCGCCCGGGCCAATGTGAGTTCCGATGATCCCGCGGTGATCAAACACGCCTCACCGCCGTGGCAGAAGTGAAGGTGAGCGCGTGACAGACGACAGCCCCCGTGTACCGAAGTACTACGACGTCAAACGCAGCCTGCTCGAGCTCACCAAGAGTCTTCCGCCTGGCACGGCGCTGCCGCCCGAGCGGACGCTGGCGGTGCGGTTCGAGACCTCCCGCACCACGGTGCGTCAGGCGCTCACCGAGCTCGTGGTCGAGGGGCGGCTGCTGCGCATCCAGGGCAAGGGCACGTTCGTGGCGCAGCCGAAGGTGGCGCAGGTGCTGCAGCTGACCTCGTACATCGGGGACCTGCGCACCGCCGGCCTGGAGCCGGACACCAAGATCCTCGAGATGGGCTACATCACCGCTGACGAGCCACTGGCCCGCCGGCTGGCCATCAACCCGGGCGGCCGCGTGCTGCGCATCCACCGCCTCAGGCTGGCCAACGGGGAGCCGGTCTCGATCGACACCACGCACCTGTCGGCGCGCCGCTTCCCACGGCTGCGGCGGGAGCTGGAGGCGCACTCGTCGCTGTACGAGACGCTGCACAACGCCTACAACGTACGGCTCACGGACGCCGAGGAGATCATCGAGACCGTCCTGGCCACCCCGTACGACGCCAAGGCCCTCGGCGTCGACGTCGGCCTCCCGATGCTCCTGCTCACCCGCCACGCCTTCGACGCCGACGGCAACCCGGTCGAATGGGCGCAGTCCCTCTACCGCGGCGACCGCTACAAGTTCGTCACCCGCCTCCGCCGGCCGTAGCGCCCCTTTCTCCGCCATACCGGCGGGATCGTTCCGGTGGCCGGCTCATGGAGCGCCATCGCTTCCCTCAGACCTTCGCCGGCGTGCGGGAAGGACGGGCCTACGCTGGGACCATGAGCATTCTCGTCGTCACAGGCACCGGCGCCGGCGTGGGCAAGACCGTCGTGACGGCCGCCGTGGCGGCGCTGGCCAGAGGGCGGGGTTCCGCCGTTGCCGTGGTCAAGCCCGCTCAGACCGGCGTCGCGCCAGGGCATCCGGGGGACCTCGACGCGGTCATCCGGCTTGCCGGGGTCACCACCACCTTCGAGCTGTGCCGGTTCGCCGAGCCGCTGTCACCGGCCGCGGCGGCGAGGGCCGCCGGGATGCCACCGGTGCCGATGGCGGGGGCCGCGCGGCTGGTGCGGGAGCTGGCCGAGAGCAACCGGCTGGTGGTCGTGGAAGGGACAGGGGGGCTGCTCGACCGGTACGACGAGGACGGCGCGACCATCGCCGATCTGGCGAGATCACTGAGCGCGCAGGTGCTCGTCGTGGCCGGGACCGGCCGCGGGGCGGTCAATCAGGCGGCGCTCACCCTGGAGGCCCTCGCCCACCGCGGGCTCGACCTGGCCGGGCTGGTCATAGGGCGGTGGCCGGACGAGCCCGGGATCGTGGCGCGGAGCAACGTGGCCGATCTGGAGATGCTGGCCGCCCGGCCGTTGGCGGGTGCGCTGCCGGAGGGGGCGGGGGCTCTCGGACGGGAGGCGTTCGCGGAGGTGGCGCGCCATGGGCTGGCCCCCACGCTCGGTGGCACATTCGATCCCGCCGCCTTCCGGCACCAGGTCCGCTAGCCGGCCGCCTGCGGTTCGGCTCGGGGGGTGGTGCTAGCCCCACCATCCACCCGCACACCAGACCCATTTCGCGTCCTCCGCCGGGCTCAATACCGTGGGGTCATGAAGGTCCCCCGTCCGTGGTCGGCACGGGCCTGGCTCGACACGGCCCACGTGATGATCGGCTTGCCGGTCGCCGTGGTGCTCGGCGGGCTGACGCTCGTCGTGATCGCGGTGCCGCCGCTGCTGCGGCGCGGGCTGCCGTTGTTCACGCGGGTGCAGCGCTCCAGGTTCGCGGCGTTCCTCGATGTGCGCATCCCGCCTGTGCCGACGCCGAGCGGGTGGCGCAGCCCGGCCACGTGGCGGCAGATCGCCTATCACCTGCTGTCGCCGTTCGTGGGGGGCGCGGCCGCGTTCGTGATAGCGGTGGCGTGGGGCGGAGCGGTCGTGGGGCTGCTGTCGTTCCTGCCGGCGAAACTGGAGGACCCGCCACTGGAGTTCGTGTTCGATCTCAGGGACAACCGGGTGGTGATGGTCTTCGTGGTCATCGGGTTCGTGTCGCTGGTGCTCGCGCCGATCCTGGCGCGCGCGCTGGCGATACTGGACCTGTCGGTGGCGCGTACGCTGCTCGGGCCCAGCCGGGCCGAGCTGGGGCAGCGGATCGAGACGCTGACCGAGAGCCGGGCGGGCGTGATCGACGCGGCCGACGCCGAGCGCCGCAGGATCGAGCGGGACCTGCACGACGGCGCCCAGCAGCGCCTCGTCTCCCTCGCCATGAACCTGGGCCTGGCCAGGGCCACGCTGACCGACCTGCCCGAGTCGGCCAAGGAGGCCATCGCGCAGGCGCACGAGGAGGCCAAGCAGGCGCTGAAGGAGCTGCGCGACTTCGTCCGCGGTCTGCACCCGGCCGTGCTCAACGACCAGGGCCTGGACGCGGCGCTGTCCGGCGTCGCCGCCCGCGCCCCCTTCCCCGTGAAGCTGCACGTCGATATGGAACGGCGTGCCAGTCCGACCATCGAGGCGGTGGCCTTCTTCATCGTGTCCGAAGCACTGACCAACATCGCCAAGCACGCCGCGGCCACCAAGGCCGAGGTGAGCGTGCGGCGCGAGCGCGACCGGCTGCACGTGCTCGTGTACGACGACGGCTGCGGCGGCGCCCGGCTGGACGGCGGCACCGGCCTTCGCGGCCTGGCCCAGCGCATCGACTCCGTCGACGGGGCGCTCCGGCTGTCCAGCCCGCTCGGCGGCCCGACCACGATCGAAGTGGAGCTACCGTGCGAGTGAGCCCGACGATCGAGGTGGAGCTGCCGTGCGAGTAGTGCTCGCTGAGGATTCCGTGCTGCTGCGCGAAGGGCTGATCCGGCTGCTGGACGCCTCCGGCATGGAGGTCGTGGCGGCCGTGGACGAGGCCGAGGGGCTGCTGCGGGCGGCCGAGGAGCACCGGCCGGAGCTGGTCATCACCGACGTCCGGATGCCGCCCACGCACACCGACGAGGGCCTGCGGGCCGCGCTCGTGCTGCGCCGCCAGCAGCCCGGCCTGCCGGTGCTTGTGCTCTCGCAGTACGTCGAGGAGCGCTACGCCGCCCAGCTGCTGGCCTCCGCCGCGAACGGCGGCGTCGGATACCTGCTGAAGGACCGGGTGGCGGACGTGGCCGAGTTCATCGACGCGCTGCGCAGGGTGGCCTCCGGCGGCACCGCCCTCGACCCCGAAGTGGTCGCCCAGCTCATCCTGCGCGGCAACAGCGACCCGCTGGAACGGCTGACGCCCAGGGAGCACGAGGTGCTCAAGCTGATGGCGGAGGGCCGTTCCAACGCCGGCATCGGCCAGGCGCTGGTGCTCAGCGAAGGCGCGGTGGGCAAGCACATCGGCAACATCTTCACCAAGCTCGACCTGTCCCCGGCGGAGGGCGACCACCGGCGGGTCCTCGCCGTGCTGCAGTTCTTGAAGATCAGGAGCCTGCCGTGAGAGCGGCCTGGCTGGCCGCCGGCACCGTGGCGACCGTGATCGCGCTGCTCGTCTCCACGGTGTCGTTGTGGCGCGGGTTCGCCAGGGCCAAGATGCCGATGGAGACCACGGAGCGGTCCATCTCGTTCACGAAGGACAAGGTCGAGATCAAGGCGACCGCCGGTCAGGTGAACCTGATCATCGTGGCGGGCCGGGCGGGCGAGCTGATGATCAGCAGAACGCTGCGCTGGTCCAGGAACCGGCCGGACGTCACCGAGGACTGGGACGCCGGCACCTCGACGCTGCGGCTGGAGGCGGTCTGTCCCGGCGCCGACCAGCCGGACGGCCCACTGTGCCACGCCGACTACATGGTCTCCGTACCGCCGGAGACCGACGTCGTGGCCGGTACCACCAGCGGTGAGCTGGCCGTGCACTACACCTTCGGCGACCTGCGCCTGACGTCGGTCTCCGGCAATGTCCGCATCGGTGACGTCTCCGGAGCCCTCTGGGCCAGGACCGGCACCGGGAACATCGACGCCAACCGGCTCGACGTCGAGAAGGCCGACGTGGAGACCGGCGCGGGCGACGTGGAGCTGTGGTTCGCGAACCCGCCGACGTCCGTTCGGGCAATCGTCAGGACCAGGGGCGACGTCGACGTGAGAGTGCCCGAGGGCGCCTACGACGTGACGGCGGAGGCCACCAACATCACCCTCGACATCAAGAAGGACAGGGAATCGCCACGGAAGATCATCGCCACTGCGAGGAACGGGTCGGTGTCGCTGTGCTGTCGTTGAAGATCTGTTTACCCGTGTGACTGATTGGTAAGTTCCGGGCATGGAGTCTGCGAAGCACGCCGGTGACGCCGCCGTCGCCGTGTCCAAGGCCTATGGCGTCGAGACCATGTTCACCCTCTCCGGAGGACACGTCTTCCCGATCTACGATGGCGCGGTGCACGAGGACATGCGCATCCTCGACGTACGCCACGAGCAGAGCGCGGTGTTCGCCGCCGAGGCGACGGCCAGGCTGACCAGGAGGCCGGGGCTGGCCGTGCTGACCGCCGGTCCCGGCATCACCAACGGCGTCAGCGGCATCGCGACCGCGCACTTCAACGGCTCCCCGGTGGTCGTCATGGGCGGACGGGCGCCCAAGTCGCGCTGGGGCAGCGGCGCGCTGCAGGAGATGGACCACCCGCCGCTGCTCGGCCCGATCACCAAGTTGTCGTTCACCGCCACCGACGCCGAGTCGGTCGGCCAGGAGGTCGAGTCGGCCTTCCGCACGGCCGTCGCGCCCCACCGCGGCCCGGTCTTCCTCGACTTCTACATGGACCACCTGTTCGCCCCCTCGCCGGTGCATGAGGTGCGGACGCAGACGCCTTCCCCCCTGGAGCCCGACCCCGACGACCTGGCCGCCATCGCCGGGCTCCTGGCCGAGGCCGAGCGCCCGGTGCTGGTGTACGGCTCGGACGTGTGGATGGACCGGGCCGAGGAGGCCGCGCGCGACTTCGCCGAGACGTGGCGGCTGCCGGTCATCCCCAACGGCCAGGGCCGCGGCATCCTGCCCTCGGGGCACGAGCTGCTCGTCACGCGCGCCCGCGGGCTCGCCTTCTCCCAGGCCGATCTGGTCATCGTGATCGGCACCCCACTCGACTTCCGCCTGGGCTATGGGTGGTTCGGCGGCAAGGACGGCGCTCCGCTGGCCCGTGTGGTGCACATCGCGGACGCGCCGTCGCAGCTGGCCACGCACATGCAGCCGGTCGCGTCGGCCGCCGGCGACCTTTCGGTGGTGTTCTGGAGCCTCGGCACGGCCTGCGCCGACGCGGGGGTCAAGCCGGACGCCTACGCGTCGTGGGTGTCGAAGCTGTCGGACGCGGCCGCCGCCGCCATCGCGGGCGACGCCGAGCTGCTGGCCTCGGACTCCGACCCGATCCACCCCATGCGGGTCTACGGCGAGCTGGGCAAGGTGCTGGCCGAGGACGCCGTGGTGATCGGCGACGGCGGCGACTTCGTCTCCTACGCGGGCAAATACGTCGAGCCCAAGCAGCCGGGCAACTGGCTCGACCCGGGCCCGTACGGCTGCCTCGGCACCGGCCTCGGCTACTCCATCGCCGCCCGCCTGGCCAGGCCCTCCTCGCAGGTGGTGCTGCTGCTCGGCGACGGCGCGGCCGGCTTCTCGCTGATGGACGTCGACACCCTCGTACGCCACCGGCTGCCGGTCGTCATGATCTGCGGCAACAACGGCATCTGGGGCCTGGAGAAGCACCCCATGCAGCTCCTGTACGGCTACGACGTGGCGGCCGAGCTGCAGCCGCAGTGCCGCTACGACCAGGTCGTGACCGCGCTCGGCGGAGGCGGGGAGCTGGTCACCAAGCCGTCGGAGATCGCCCCGGCGCTGCGCAGGGCGTTCGACTCCGGGATCCCGTACATGGTCAACATCGCGACCGACCCGCAGATCGCCTACCCGCGCAACACGACGGGCGTGTGACCCTACTGCTTGACCGAGCCGGTCGGGCTGGGACTCGGCGACATCTCCGGGCAGACTCCGTCGATGACGATCAGCTTGACCGGCTTGGTGATCTCGAACGGTGTTCCGCCGACCGGCTGGGTCTGCTGGATCTTGCCGCAGCGCAGTCCGTTGGTGGTGACGGTCTGGTTGTCGACGCGCACGTCGAAGCCGGCCGCCTGAACGCGTTCCTGGCCCTCCAGGTACGGCATCCCGGCGACCTTGGGCACGAGCACCTTCTTGACGGTCGACGAAGGCGTCGGCGACGGCGTCTTCGACGGTGTCGCGGTGGGCGTCTTCGACGGGGTGGGGGTCGGGGTCTCGGCTTTCTCGGTCTGCGTCACCCTCGGCTTGGTGATGGTCGGCTTGGGGTCCGGCGTCGGGGCCTTCGTGGGGGGCTTGGTCCTCTTGGACGGCTTGGTCGACGGCTTGGGCGAACTGTCCGAATCGTCGGCGAGGCTGGGAGTCGCGGTCACCGTCGGCTCGACATTGGGAAAGCCGGTCAGCGCGACGGCGGTGGCGCCCGCGCCCAGCACCACCACGGCCGCGATGCCCGCGATCAGCCCGGTCCTGCGCGGGGCCTTCGCGGCGCGGCGCCCGCGCCGCTCGGCGATCGTCGTGTCGTCGCGGCGGGACATGCGGACGCCGGTCTGGTACGGTCCGCCGTCGAACTGGCCTGTCTGCTGCACCGGGTAGTCCGGCGGCGGCGCCATCGTCGCCCCGGTGACCACGGGCTCGGGAGGGGGCGCCGGCGTCTGGCCGGTGGCGATCGCGCGCGCGGCATCGCTCATGGCCTTGGCCGTCGGGAACCGCCTGGCCGGGTCCTTCGACAGGGCGATCTCGACCAGCTGGCGCACGGCGTACGGGATGTCGGGCGGCAGCGGCGGCGGGGCCTCGCGGATGTGCTTGAGCGCGATCGTGACCGCGCTGTCGCCGTCGAACGGCCGCTGCCCCACCAGGCACTCGTACGCGACCACGCCGAGCGCGTAGATGTCGACGGCGGGCGTGACGGGAGCGCCCTCGGCCTGCTCAGGCGCGCAGTAGGCGGCCGTGCCCAGCACCATGCCGACGTCGGTGAGCCGGTTGGCCAGGTCGGAGCGGGCGATGCCGAAGTCGGTGAGCACCAGCGTGCCGTCACGCTGCACGAGCAGGTTGCCCGGCTTGACGTCGCGGTGCACGATGCCCTGGTCGTGCACGGCCTGCAGCGCCGACGCGGCCTGCGCGATCAGCTCCATGGCCGCCTGCGGCGGGATCCTGCCCAGCCGGGCCAGCAGCCGGTCGAGCGGCTCGCCGTCGACGAACTTCATCACCAGGTAGACGGTGTCGCCGCTGACGCCGTAGTCGTAGACGTCGACGACGCCGGAGTGATTGATCGTGGCCATCGCCCGCGCTTCCCCCTGAAAGCGGGCGACGAACCCCGGGTCCTCCATGCGGCCGGGAAGCAACACTTTGACGGCGACGGTGCGAGCGAGCACGATGTCCTCGCCTCGCCACACCTCGCCCATGCCACCGGCGCCGATGCGGGTATCGAGCCGATACCGCCCCGCCAGTGTCGTCCCTTGGGCCACCATGATCCCCCCGCTACCCCCTACCTCTGTAACCTCTCGACCCCGCGGTCCCAACAAAGCGAACCTTTGTCGCGGTGAGGTAACACAGTGGTCACGGAACTCAGAGAGTGTACGACTCACCTGTCCCACATGCCACTCAAACGTCTCAAGTCGTACAAACCCTATCCTGCGACCTCATGACGGTACTTGTCCGCGTTTCCGGGAAGTCGACGCGTCATGAGTAGTGTGATCCCATGACGCTCGTTCCAGGGCTTCGCGCCCAGTCGCTCATCATGGTCGAGATGGAGGACACCGCGAAGAGGCTGGGCAGCGGCGACGTGCCCGTACTGGCCACGCCCCGGCTGCTCGCGCTGGCCGAGGCGGCGACCGTACGCGCCGTCGAGGAGCACCTCGCGCCCGGTCAGACCTCCGTCGGCACCCGGGTCGAGCTCGAGCACCTGGCGGCCAGCCCGCTGGGCACGCATGTCCAGATCGGCGTCGAGCTCGTCGAGGTGGACGGCCGCCGGCTGGCCTTCGCCTTCGAGGCCCACGACAAGCGCACCGTCGTGGGCCGGGGCACGATCGAACGCGTGGTGGTCGATCGCGCGAAGTTCATGGCCCGCGCTACTCGATGACGGCGATCAGGTCGCCTTCCTGGATGACGTCGCCCTCGGAAACCTTCAGCTGGGCCACCACGCCGTCTTCCTCGGCCAGCACCGGGATCTCCATCTTCATGGACTCGAGGATGACCAGCGTGTCCCCTTCCGAGACGGTGTCGCCCTCGCTGACGAGGACCTTCCACACGTTGGCCACCATCTCAGCGCGTACCTCAGCCACCGGGGCTCCCCTCTTTCATCATGAAATTAACCTTAAGCCCGCATCCGTGAGACCAGGCCCGTGTCGTAATCGCCGGTGACGAACTCGGCGTTATCCAGCAGTTCAGCACAGAACGCCAGATTGTTCTTGGGCCCCTCGACGACGAACGCCTCGACCGCCTTGCGGCCCTTCTCCAGCGCGTCGGTGCGGTTTTCCCCGTGAACGCAGAGCTTGGCCATCAGCGGGTCGTAGAACGGGGTGACCATGGTGCCCGCCTCGTAGCCCGAGTCCACGCGTACGCCGTCGCCGACCGGCTCCTCCCATGCCGTGATCATGCCAGGTCCGGGGAAGAACCGCTTGGGGTCCTCCGCGTACACGCGGAACTCGATCGCGTGCCCGCCGGGCTCGACCCGCACGTCGGGGCTCTCACCCGCGGCGACGCGCAGCTGCAGCTCGACCAGGTCGAGGCCGGTGACCAGCTCGGTGACCGGGTGCTCCACCTGCAGCCGGGTGTTCATCTCCAGGAACACGAAGTCCTGCTTGTCGGCGTCGACCAGGCACTCGACGGTGCCCGCGCCGAGGTAACCGACCGTCTCGCCGGCCCGCACGGCCGCGGCCAGCATGCGCTCGCGCAGCTCGGGGGTGATGCCGGGGGACGGTGACTCCTCCACGACCTTCTGGTGGCGGCGCTGCACCGAGCAGTCGCGCTCGCCCAGCGCCACGACGCGGCCGTCGGGCAGACCGAGGATCTGCACCTCGACATGGCGTGCCCGCTCGATGTAGCGCTCCAGCAGCACGGCCGGACCGTCCAGCGCGTCGGAGCTCACGCCCGCGAACCTGGACGCCGCCCGCGCCGCCTGCTCGTACGCCTTGGCCAGGGCCTCGTCGTCGTGGGCCACGCTCATGCCGATGCCACCGCCGCCGCCGGCGGTCTTGGCCATGACCGGGTAGCCGATGGCCTCGGCCGCCCGCAACGCCTGGGACAGGTCGGTGACCGGCTCGCGGGTGCCCGCGGCTACCGGCACGCCCGCGGCCTCCATCAGGTTCCTGGCGTTGATCTTGTCGCCCATGCGCTCGATGGACTCCGGCGTGGGGCCGATCCACACCATCCCGGCGTCGATCACGGCCCTGGCGAACGCGGCGTTCTCGGAGAGGAACCCGTAGCCCGGGTGGATCGCCCGCGCTCCCGTCGCGCGGGCCGCCTCCAGCACCTTCCCGGTGTCCAGGTAGCTCTGCGCGGGGTTGGCCGGGCCGATCAGCACAGCCTCGTCGGCCTCGCGGACGAAGGGCAGGCCGGCGTCGGCCTCCGAGTGCACGGCGACGGCGCGCAGGCCCATCCGCTTGACCGTGCGGATGATCCGCCGCGCGATCTCCCCTCGGTTGGCGATCAGAACGGGTCCGAGCGTCTCAGTAAACACGCCGACCACCCTATGGCCGCCGACGGCTTGCCCCCTTTCCCCCGAAACCACCGATCCGGCGAGCACGATCTGTAGGAACCCCACAATGGTGAGCCGCCCGAAACGGGACACGCAGGCGCCGGACTGCGGGAACGCTACAACAGCTTAGACACGGCCCCGGTCGATCACGCGCGCCAGCGCCTCCAGTGCGTGCGGATCATACGCGCCGCCGGGCGCGAGGCGGATGCGCTCCAGCGCCGCGCCCGCGCGGTCGCGGTCCGTCGAGGGGCCCACCAGGTCGTCGTAGGCGTTGGCGACCTTGATGATGCGGCTCGACAGCGGCGGGTCGTCGGCGATCGGGTCGCACTGGCGCCTGACCACCTCGGCCACCCGGTCGAGCACGCCCGTCTGCCTGATCACCTCGGCGCCCAGTTCGGCGATGCGGCGGGCCTGCTCGGGCTCGGTGAGCACGGTCGCGCCGCCGGGGATGGGGTCACGCAGCGAGAGCTGGCCGATGTCGTGCATCAGCGCGGCGTACTCCAGCTCCAGCAGCTCGGGCTCGGCCATGCCCAGCTCCCTGCCGATCGCCACCGCCAGGCGGCTCACCCTGCGCGAGTGTCCCGGCTCGACGTAGCCGCCGACCTCCGTGACCCGCGACAGCGCGCGCACGGTCTGCAGGTAGGTGGCGCGGATCCCGGCGTACTTGCGGAAGGCGACCTGCGTGACCAGCAGCGGGGCCGCGAACACCAGCAGCGCCACCAGGTCCATGCTGTGCGTGGCCAGCGCGAGCAGCACCCCGGACGAGGCCACGGCGGCGCCGAGCGGGAAGGCCATGTTGATCTCGTCGCGCACGGCCACCCGGAACGCGGTGCGCACCTGTTCGGCCCTGAGCCAGGCGGCGATCAGCACGTCGATGAGCAGGCTGACGGCGATGAGCGTGACCATCACGGCGAGCGCCGGCCACCAGGTGCTGGTGGGATCCTTGGTCAGCTCGTAGAGCGGGTCGGCCAGCGGGCGGAAGGCGAAGGCCAGCAGCGCGCCGGTGAGCAGGCGGCGGGCCATCGCGTCCAGCCGCGGCGGACGACCCACCGCCAGATGCGGGAGCGCCCCGGCCAGCATGCCGACCGCGATCACCGCCACGACCTGCAGCGCGGAGTGGCGCAGCGGGTTCTGGCTGAGGTCGAGCAGCAGCGTGTAGCCGAGCGCGGCGGCGGCGCCGATCGGCGCGACCTCTCGGTTGCCCGGCATGGTGAGCCTGGCCAGCTCGCCCACCGCGATCAGCGCGCCGAACCCGACGGCGATCTCCGGCCGGTCGAGCCCCACCGTGGCCGTGTGCGCGACGCCCGCGACCGCGACCAGCCCGGCCGCGCAGATGAGCAGCAGCTGGCCGGAGTCGAGCCTGCGCAGGACCGTGTTCATCGACGTTTCCGCGCGCCTGGCGCGCTCTGTGGTGGTCATTGTCCGGTCACGACCTGGATCGGCATGGTGGGGTCGTCGTGGTCCTTGATCGGGGCCTCGGCGGCGTCGGGCGGCGGGTCGACGCGGCGCGGCGGCTGCCACGGCTCGCGTTCGAGCGCGCGGATGAAGGCCGTGACCATGACCGGGTCGAAGTGGGTGCCTGCGCTCTTGCGCAGCTCCTCGATGGCCTCGGGCACGGGCCTGGCGCCGCGGTAGGAGCGGTCGGAGGTCATCGAGTCGAACGCGTCGGCCACCGCGATGACCTTGGCGAACTCGGGGATCTCGTCGCCGGCCAGCCCCATCGGGTAACCGGTGCCGTCGTGTTTCTCGTGGTGGTGCATGATCCCGGCGTACGCCTCGTCGAGGAAGCCGATGCCGCGCACGATCTCCAGCCCGCGCATCGGATGCAGCTGGATCGCGGCGAACTCCTCCTCGGTGAGCGGCCCGTCCTTCTGCAGCACCTTGGTGGGCACGCCGAGCTTGCCGACGTCGTGCAGCATGCCCGCGTAGCGGATGGCCCGCACGCGTTCCAGCCCCATGCCGATCTCCTGGGCGATCATGGAGGAGGCGTGCGAGACGCGCGTGCAGTGGCCCCTGGTGTAGTAGTCCTTGGTCTCGACGGCCTGGCAGAGTGCGGCGATGGTGGCGTCGTACGAGCGCTGCTGCGCGTGGTATTGACCGAACGCCCACCGCGCCACGAACAGCGGCAGCAGCACCAGCACCGCCGAGATCGACTGCACGGTCGCCCAGAGCCCTGCCACGAGCAGCCCGAACGTGCCGTAGCCGAGATAGGACAGCAGGAACTGGGCCATGCCGCGCATCGGCACCTCGGCCCGCACCCGGGTGGCCAGCCCGATCATGGTGAGCGTGAGGGCGATGTTGAGGGGCACGAAGACGGCGGTGGCGGCGGCGTAGGGGCCGATGAGGTCGTCGAACGCGTCGACCTTGGGGAGGCCGACCTTGCCGTCGAGCGTGTAGTAGACGTGCCCGGCGGCGTAGCCGCAGATGGCGAACTGCGCGCCGTTGAACAGTCGTTTGATCAGCGGCAGCCCGGGCCGGACGCTCAGGATGGCGGTGAGGCCCACCAGCGCCGCGCCGTCCGGGCCGATCAGCACCACGGCGGCCAGCGAGGCGGAGAAGCTGACCGACACCGCGAACTGGTCCACGTTGAGCAGCGTCGGCATCGACTCGCACACCAGGAAGAGCAGGGCGAGCACGAGCAGGACGTCGAGATCCTCCGCGGCCACCGGGGCGTCGGAGGTGATCACGCTGCGTACGATGAGAGCGGCCGCCGCCCCGATCACGACGACCAAATAGACCCTCGCGGCCCATGGCAGGTCACGCATTGCGGCCCCCTACGGTGTCGTCAGGTCCAGGACACCCCGGGAGGCAACGCTCCGCCGATCACCGCGATCACCGGGGCGATCAGCACGATGGCCATGAGCAGCCGGGCTACCGCAACCTTCAACATCCAGATGCCTCCACGTCGACTTCTGGGGTTCACGCTACAGAAGACGAGGTGGCCACACGGGCAGAGTCGGAAATCGCAAGCAAAGCGTAATCAAGCCACTACGCCTGGCGACGTCCCCTGGCCCATTCGACGGTGTTCTTGATCCCGGTGCCGAGGTCGGTGCGCGGCTCCCAGCCGAGTTCGTCGTGGGCCGGCACCGGGTCGACCGCCATCGCCGGCAGGTCGCCCAGCCGCGGCGGCGCGAACCCCGGCTTGTCGGCGGCGCCCGCCGCGTCGGCGATCAGCGAGTGCAGGCGCCGGTCGGTGGTCTGGATGCCGGTGCCCAGGTTGAATCTGCGGCCGTCGCCGTCCTTGCCGCACGCGCGGACGAAGCCGTCGACCACGTCCTCGACGTAGACGTAGTCGCGGGTCTGGGTGCCGTCGCCGTAGACGACCGTGGGCGTGCCGCCGAGCAGGGCGTCGGTGAAGATCGATACGACCCCGGCCTCGCCTTCGGGCGACTGGCGCGGGCCGTAGACGTTGGAGAGCACCAGCGTGGTGTATTCGAGGCCGTACAGGGCGCGGAACGTGGCGAGGTAGATCTCGCCGCTCAGCTTCGAGGCGGCGTACGGCGAGCGCGGGTCGGTCGGCGCGTCGCCGGGCACCGGGATCGTGCTCGGCCGGCCGTAGACGGCCACGGACGAGGCGAACACCACCTTGCGCGTGCGCCCTTCGCGGGCCGCGGTCAGCACGCCGGCCGTGCCCTGGACGTTGACGGCGGCGTCGTGGACGGGGTCGGCGACGCTCTTGCGCACGCTGATCTGCGCGGCCAGGTGGCAGATGACCTCGGGCTGCAGCTCGGCCGCGAGATCCGCCAGGGCGGGGTCGCGGACGTCGAGCTCGTGCAGCCGGAACCGCTCGTCGGCCTCCGCTCCGGCCAGGTTGTCCCTGCTCCCGGACGACAGGTCGTCCACCGCGACGACCTCGTGACCGTCGGCGAGCAGGCGATCGACGAGATTCGAGCCGATGAACCCGGCGCCTCCGGTGACCAAAACACGCATGCGGTGCATCCTAGTCAGCCAGCTCTGACCTCACCTGTGCGATCCGCGCCAGCACCTTGGAGCGCAGATCGCCCGGGATCGGGTCGCAGCCGCAGTGCTTGGCCACGAGCGCCTTGATCGCCTTGTCCAGGTCGTATTCCTTCAGGCACGGGTCGCACTCGTCCAGGTGCACGCGGATGTCCACGCAGTCACCCTCGGCCAGCTCGCCGTCGAGGTAGGCGTAGACCTTGTCGAGCACCTCGCGACAGTCGGTCTCGTGCGGCTTGCCACAGCTCATTTCGATCCCTCCGCCGGGACCAGGCCACGCTCGCGGGCATAGTCCTCAAGGAGGCCCCGCAGCTGCCTGCGTCCCCTGTGCAGCCTCGACATCACGGTGCCGATCGGCGTGCCCATGATGTCGGCGATCTCCTTATAGGGGAAGCCTTCGACATCGGCCAGATAGACCGCGATCCTGAACTCCTCCGGCAGCGCCGCCAGCGCCTGCTTGATGTCGCCGTCGGGCAGGTGCTCCAGCGCCTCGACCTCGGCCGACTTCAGCCCGCTCGAGGTGTGGGACTCCGCCCGGGCGAGCTGCCAGTCCTCGATCTCCTCGGTGCCGGATTGCTTGGGCTCGCGCTGCTTCTTGCGGTAGCTGTTGATGAACGTGTTCGTCAGGATCCGGTAGAGCCACGCCTTGAGGTTTGTGCCCTGCTGGAACTGGTGGAACGAGGCGAACGCCTTGGCGAAGGTCTCCTGCAGGAGGTCCTCCGCGTCCGCGGGATTTCGGGTCATCCGGAGCGCGGCGGAATAGAGCTGTTCGAGATACGGCATGACGTCGCGTTCGAACCGCTCACTTCGCTGCTCCAGCGTCTCCGCGCCTGTCGCGGGCACCGGACCCACCCCCCTAAGATCACCGGTGACCGGCTGTGGCGGGACACCGTACTCAGGGGAGGATACCCGTTGGACCGAAGCCTGTCGGGCATCGGGGAGGGGATCTGCAAACGGGGCGAAGGAGCTCGGGGGGAGAGCGCGAGAGTAATAATGCCAACGAGCCCCGAAGCGATCGCGACCATCAACAAGAGCGAGCATGCTCGTCGCAACACCCCCGTGTCCCCGTCTGTTCCCGCAAGATAGAAGGTACGAACGACCCGGTGCGGGGAACGTCATACGTACCGGCTGGTAGCCCTTTTTCCGGAACCCAGGAGTCGCGTGTGCTGCCCATTCCGGCCGAGGAACTGAACGGCTCAGGGACGCTCGGGCCGTACTGGACGTTCTACCGCGCCGTCGCCGCCGAACAACTGAACCGATGGCTTCCCGCCGAGCCCTCCGTGATCCTCGATCTCTCGGGCGGTCGCGGGCGCTGGTCCGGCCAGGCGGCCAGGGCCGGCCACCGGGTCGTCGAGGTGCTGGACTTCCGCCGCACCGTCGACGCGCAGTCCCGATTGCGGGACGCCGACCGGGTCCGCCACATACGCGCCGACGATCTGGCGTTCCTTCCCGACGCGAGCGTTGACGCGGTGCTCGCCGAGGAGCGCGTGATGTCGATCGAGCTCATGGCGGAGTCGGCCATGAGCGACGTGGCCAGGGTGCTGCGGCCCGGCGGCCGGGCGCTGGTGTGCGTCGACTCGCTGGTGCTGGGCATGGCGATCCTGGCCGAGCAGGAGCACTGGCAGCACCTGCGGCAGACCGGCGAGGTCATGCTCGTGCCCTGGCCGGACGGCAGCATCACGCGCTGCTTCAGCAGCGGGCAGCTGCGCGAGCTGCTGATCGGCGCCGGCCTCGAGGTGGAGTGGATGCGGCCGCGCACGGTGCTGTCGCCTTCCACGGTGGACCACGTGCTCGGCTCCGACGCGCGCTCCCTGAACTGGCTCGTGCGCACCGAGCTCGAGGCCCACCCGGACGACGACGACACGGTCGGCATCCACCTGGTGGCCAGCGCCCGCAAGCGCTGAACTCACCCGACGGCCCGGCGCTCGCAGGCGCTGAACCCCGCCTGAGACCCGGCGCCCCCGCCGAAAGCCGGCCCGCCGTTCTTCGTGTCCGGCGGCGCGCTCCCGGTGACGTGGGAACGCGGCCTCTAGCGGCGGCGCTCCTGCTTGCCCTGGCACTGCACACAGCGCGCCGCCTCGGGCCGTGCCTCCAGCCGGCCTTCCGGCACCGGCTTGTCGCAGTCGACGCACCTGCCGTACACGCCTTCCTCCAGGCGCTTGAGCGCCTCGATCACCGCGCGCCGCTGTGCGGTGGCCACGGTCAGCATGGCCTGGGCGCGGTCCGCGTCGGTCAGGTCCGAGCCTGCGTCCGCCGCAGAGTGCTCGCGCACCGCGACGGGATCGCCCTGCAGGACGCCGATCGAGCGATCCAATTCGGCGAGCATGTCTTCCAGCCGCTCACGAGCGGTCGTGACGTCCACGAATCCGCACCTCCGGGTAAACGAGGGCAACCCGCGGCGAGAACTCCCCGGATGTCCCGCCCGGCGCAATTAAAGGGGGCATTTATGGCGGTGACACCGAGTAAACGGATGCATCGCTTTCCTCACCGGATGCCCACTTACCGCGCTTCTTACACCTTTAGAAAAGCGCCGTTTCCTCCTCTTCAGGAAGCGGTTTGATGAGGTCGGGCCCGTTGTTTCTGACGTTGTTGACGTCCGTCGAGACCGCGTACGCCGTCAGCCGTCCCTGATCAGCCGGAACCAGCAGCCCCGACGCCTGCTGGACGTCGGTGAGCTTGGGGTCGAGCCACTCCTCCCAGCGCTCCCGCTCGATCATCATGGGCATCCTGTCATGAATGCGGCCCAAGTGGTCCTCGGCGTCGGTGGTGATGACGGTGCAGGTGACCAGCCATTTGAGCGGGTCGTCGTCATCGCGTGTCGGGTCTTTCCAGAACTCGTACAGGCCGGCCATGGCGAGCACCCCGCCATCGGCCGGATGGATGAAGTACGGCTGTTTCTTCTTCTTTTCGCCTTCGACCGGCATCCATTCGAAGTAGCCGTCGGCGGGAAGCAGGCACCTGCGCTTGGCGAACGCCCGGCGGAACGACGGCTTCTCGGTCACCGTCTCGACCCTGGCGTTGATCAGCCGCGACCCGATCGAGGGATCCTTGGCCCAAGGGGGCACCAGGCCCCACTTCACCACCCTGAGCTGCCGCACCGCCCGATCGGCCGCCTCGGGCACCCGGCTCATGACGGCGTAGACGTTCTTGGTGGGCGCGACGTTGAAGTCGGCGTTGAGCTCCTTCTCGGGCTCCGCGTCGAGCTCGACCTGGAATTCCTCCAGCAGCTCGTGCTTCTTGCGCGCAGAGGCGTATCTACCGCACATGACCCCACACTGCCACGTACGGCTTTCGATCGCATGTTTGTCTCTCCTAATGAGTTCTGGGAGTAAGCCATCCGGCAGACTCCGTGGTGGATAGTGGCCGCCGGTAGGTGAGCACTCTGCTCTCCTGGACGTTGAGTCCTGACGAAAGAGCGTGCCCCTGCCGGTTGGTCGGGAGAGTTGATCGCTGATGGGATGTCGTGCCCGCCCGTATGCGGCGTGAGCACTGCTTCATTAGGTCGCTGATGGTTCTCCTGCGGGCCGCTGACCAGCAAAGACAAACGCAGGAGGACGGGTGCGACTGTTCGTGGGAGACGACTGGGCCGAAGACCACCACGATGTGGAGCTGATGGACGCCACTGGCAAGCGGCTGGCCAGGGCTCGGCTGCCGGAGGGGGTGGCGGGCATGGCCCGGCTTCACGCGATGCTTGCTGAGCACCTCGGCGCCGCGGTCGAGGACGAGCAGGCCGCGG